>JAHFOY010000011.1 GCA_023261485.1 Planctomycetota bacterium | reverse complement strand
GTCTTCCAGGATACCAAGCTGTCTTTGAATTTCAACAGCGGTTCCTGGCATAAACGGATATATAAACACGGAAATATCATTAATAGCCCCGGCCAATGAACCGATGACTGCCGCAAGCTGCGCTCTGGTGTTGCTTGTTTTAGCAAGCAGCCAGGGTTTCTTGTCTTCAATGAATTTGTTGGCCTGGCCTATGAATTCCCAAATATTTTCAAGCGCCCTGCTAAATTGGAGTTCTTCCATTTCGTGATCTACTTTATCATAGGTGCTTTTTGATAACCTTTTTAGTTCGTCATCCGTATCTACAATCTCCGGAATGACTCCATTAAAGTATTTTTCGATCATGGTTAATGTGCGTTGTAATAGATTACCAAGGTCGTTGCCGAGGTCGGAATTTATTCGGTGGATAAGGGCGCTGTAAGAAAAATTTCCATCCAAACCGAAAGGGACTTCTCTCAGGAGAAAATATCTGTAGGCATCCGTACCGTAAGATTGAATAATACTCGTTGGGTCTATTGCATTTCCTAATGATTTCGATATTTTTTGACCTTCAATAGTCCACCAGCCGTGTGCGAAGACTTTAAAGGGTAAATCTATCTTCAAAGACATAAGTATGGCCGGCCAGATAACGCCATGAAACCATAAGATTTCTTTCCCGATAATGTGGACGTTTGCAGGCCAGTATTTTTGAAATTTTTGCATGTCGTCTTCGTATCCCAGGGCGGTAATATAGTTCAGAAGCGCATCGATCCATACATAAATAGTGTGTGTTGGATCCATGGGGACCGGAATGCCCCATTCTACGGCCGAGCGGCTGATACTAATATCTTCTATCTGAGTTTTAATCCGGTGCAGTAATTCATTTTTTCTCGATTCGGGTTGGATAAAATGAGGATGTTTATCGTAGTATTCAAGGAGGGTTTTCCGGTATTTTGATAGTCTGAAAAAATAATTTTTTTCCCTTACTTTTTCGACAGGCCGTTTACATTCCGGGCATTTCCTTTCTTCAAGTTGTGATTCAATCCAGAAACTTTCACAGGGGATGCAATACCATCCCTCATATTCTCCAAGATAGATATCGCCATTTTCAAAGATTTGCTGAAAGATTTTTTTTACGCGATGGCAATGCCGTTCATCGGTCGTCCGTATGAAATCGTCATTGGAGATGCCGAGGTTATTCCATAAAGTCTTGAATTTATCAACTACATCATCGACGAATTCCATCGGGGTTTTGTTGCATGCCTGTGCCGCTTTTTGGATTTTTTGTCCATGTTCATCCGTTCCTGTCAGGAAGAAAACGTCCAAGTTTTTCATTCTTTTATATCGAGCCAATACGTCAGCAGCAATTGTCGTGTAAGAATGGCCGATATGTGGTACATCATTTACATAGTAAATGGGTGTGGTGAGATAAAAGGTGCGTTTATTCAAGATTACATTCCTTTTCGCAGGGCAGGTCGCACGCTGACTCTTTTTGTCGCAGGGGCTCCCGTACTTTGTCTATGATTTCATTTACAGATATATTTATTTTATTTCCACTCTCCAATTCAACAGTGACTTGTTGTTGTAATACATCATAATTGATGACTTCCCCAACGCCTTTCGCTGTTTTCACAATAGACCCCTTTTTTGGAAGGGCATGTTTTAAATCTTCATAGACTTTGTCTTCGTAACGCAAACAGCACATAAGCCTGCCGCATCTGCCCGATATCTTGGAGGGGTCTAGCGTTGCCTTCTGATTCTTTGCCATCTTCATGGTAACGGGTTCGAGATTTTTAAGGAAGGACCTGCAACATAATTCCCGTCCACAATGCTCGTAATCAGCCAGGAGTCTTGCTTCATCCCGGACGCCTATTTGTTTCATTTCTATGCGCGCCTGATATTCTTTCGCCAGGTCTTTTACAAGTTCCCTGAAATCAACGCGGCCGTTGGCCAGGAAATAGAAAATGATTTTTTTGGTGCCAAATAAATGTTCGGCGCTGGCCAGTTTCATGAGGAGTTTATGTTCTTTAATCTTTTTTTGGCAGAATTTGAATTCAACGGGAATCATTTCATCTAGTATCTTTTTTTGCTTTTCTTTATCATCAGGAGTCGCCTTACGCAAAATCTCGCCAAGATTTTCAATTGGATCCGTATCGCCTATTTCCTTAACCTTGGTAATAACTTCCCCAAACTCTACGCCACGGTTGGAACGAATTATGACGGGATCGCCTTTTTTTAACGAGTTAAATGTAGCAAAAAAGTCGGATGTGTTTTTTAAGACGCCGTATCGAATAGTTAGTATGTGTCGCATGTGGTTATATTTGTGATGAGACGGATAGTGCTGTCTTTGTAAAAGTAAGAATATTTATAAATAATAACAATTGTACTATATCTTGTCAAGGTTACACGTTTTTTCGAATGTGATTATGTGTAATAGCTTCAATGAATTACACTTGCATTGTTAGTTTTAAATATGATATTATCCCCTTTAAACGATTAAGAAATCAAAAAGGATTTAAAATTAAGATTATGAGGTCGGCAATGAAAAAATTTCTTGTTAGTTTAATAGCTGTAAATGGTTTGGCGCTGCTGATATTTTCAGCAGCTCCGGGAAATACGTTGTGTGCGCAAGATGCGTCTAATAAGGTTAATATGTTGGAGATTGTTATTTCAAATCTTATTGCAAGGGTTGAAGCTTTGGAAAAGAGGGTAAGTGCGTTGGAAAAAAATTCCTCGGCGGGTGTTGCAAAGGCGCCTAAAAAAGAAGCGCTTATTAAGGAACCGCCAAAATCTTCTTTGGCGAATGGGTTTGAGGATATTGGGAATGGATTTTTTGTGAGAAATGTGCGTTTCAATCCGTTTGGTACTAATGTACTTTTTACAGGGGAAATAGCAAATAGGTCTGAAAAGAATTATCGCTTTGCAAAATTTACGTTAGAAATCTATGATGACCGGGATTCGCTGGTTAAAAAAGAAGAATTTACTATACCTGATCTCCCTAAGGAGAATGTAAAATCTTTTGAAGCCATGCTTATAGGAGTTGAAACCGGTCTTATTAATAGATATGTGATTAAGGCGGTTGAATAAGTATATGTCGTTTGTTTAAACTTATTGCACAAATAGCTTCACGATAGGGTTATTGATAACTGACAGGTTTGAGGATATAATAAAAGGAGTTTTCGTTGTACGAAAAATACTGGGGTCTGAATGAACTGCCGTTTGAGAATGTCCCCGACCCGCGTTTTATGTATCATTCCACGCAGCATGGAGAGGCATTAATGAGATTGCTATATGCCACCAAAGCACAGAAAGGCGCTGCCATGTTGTCAGGGGAGGTGGGATGCGGTAAAACTACGGTAAGCCGTGCTTTTGTACAAGAATTATCGAGTGAAGAGTATGAAGTTGGTATTATAGCGAATCCAAGCCTGACAACGCTGGATTTTCTGAAAGAAATACTATATCAGCTTGGCATTGAAAAAACTGCCGATTCGAAGCCAGGACTTTTACATATATTAAATGATGCAATGCTCCAGAATTTGCAGAAAAAGAAAAAAACAGTCCTGATCATAGATGATGCGCAAGTCATTGAAGATGTAGGGACTTTTGAAGAACTGCGGCTCTTATTGAATTTCCAATTGAATAATCAGTTTCTGTTGACCTTGATTTTAATAGGACAACCGGAACTACGTGATAAGGTAGTGAAAATACCGCAACTGGACTCGAGGATATCTATACGATATCATTTAAAACCTTTGGACTTAAAGGAGACGGCACAGTATATATTGTTTAGACTGAAAATTGCCGGTATGCAAAGGAATATTTTCACAAAAGAGGCAATTGAGAAGATCCGGGAATATACTGGGGGCGTTCCACGCAAGATAAACAATATCTGTGATTTGAGCCTGTTAGTGGGTTTCAGTAAAAAAGTCGAATTGATTGATTCGAAGATTATACAGCGGTTAATTGACGATGCAAAATAAATAGAGGGTGAAAATGGCAAGACTCTCAGATTTAATTAAACAAGGAAAAATCCCGGAAAAAAATGATAAATCTGTTCAAGACGAAAGGGATCAGATAAGGATCAGAGAACTCGCGGAGTTAAAAACAAAAAAAGAGGCTGTTGTCGAAGAAAAAAAAGAACCCGCGAAGGTAGAGGAAGAGTACTTCCCCAGCGAATCTGGTGTAAAGAAAGAAGAAAAAAAGGCCGCAGCCGGACTTGAAGATTTGGAATTCCCAAGCGAGTCAAAGGCAAAAGCAGTCGAAAGTGTTCCCTATAAGGTCTATGGAAAACCGTTATTCCCGGGAGAAATAGAGTCCCTCCCAACAGAAGCAGGAATGATTATCTGCGAGGAAGAACGGAAAGAAAAGGTATTGGTAGATATTTATGATGAACTTTATGAATTTCTGGTTGAGATTATAAATGCTGCCAGGACAGATCAAAAATTTAGCATCAACAAGGGAGTTGAATTAATTGCTAAAATCATTGATACCCCGGATGCGATGGAAAATCTTTATCGTAAGGCTATCTATAGAAAAGATTTCAAATATGATTCCAGGGTACACGGTATCAATGTGGCGATTTTTGCCATCAAAATAGGTGAGGGTCTTGGATATAAAAGGGATCAGCTGGTTGAATTGGGAATTGCGGCGTTAATTCATGATATTGGGATGTGTAAGATTTCTGATGAAGTGGTCAACAAAGAAGGAGTTCTTACGAACGAAGAATACGCATTGATTAAAAAACATCCGCAGTTTGGGTATAACATTGTACTCAATGCCATGGGAGAAAAATACAAATGGCTTGCGGAAGTCATTTCTCAAGAGCAGGAACGGGAAGGCGGCCAGGGCTATCCCCGGGGTTTACAAGGAAAGGAAATTCATGAATATGCTAAGGTAATAGGTCTGGTGGATGTTTACGAGGCGCTGAGTCATCCGCGTCCTCAGAGGAAAAGGTTCCTGCCTTATGAGGCTACAAAGGTGATCGTCAACTCATCAAAGAATATGTTTCCCCAAAAATTGATAAAGGTATTGCTCACAAAATTGTCATGCTTTCCAATAGGTAGTTACGTAGTTCTCAATTCAAAGGCAATTGGTAAGGTTGTGGAAACTAACGAGGCGTCTCCGCTGCGGCCGGTTATAGAAATGTTGTATGATAGCATGGGAAAAAAGTTGGCGGAGAAGAAGATTGTCAAATTACAGGATACGCCATTATTGTATATCATTGATTCCGTATTTGAGGAAGATTTGCCAAAATAATAATGGGGCCTTCTAATATTAGTTTAAAGTCTCTGGGATTTGGGAGCATGTATAATAAAAAGTAGCTGCATTTCCAAGCGAGTCAAAATAAAAGTAATGAAAAAACTTATAAAAGACACATTGGAAAAACATTTGTTCCCGGGAGAAATCAATAACTTTCCTGCAGAAGCAGGAATCCTTGCCAATCAGGAAAAATCGGGGGAAAAGTTGCTTGTAGATTTTTATGAAGAACTTTATGAATTTCTGGATGATGTTTTTGCCTCTGCCGGTACAGATAAAAAATTTGGCATCGATAGGGGAGTGGAATTGGTTGCCAGGATCATTGATACTCCACATGCGATGGAAAATCTTTATCGTAAGGCCGTCTATAGAAAAGATTTTAAATATGACTCCAGGGTGCATGGTATCAATGTGGCAATTTTTGCCATCAAGATAGGTAATGGCCTGGGGTATAAAAAGGATCAGTTGATTGAATTGGGAATAGCGGCGTTAATTCATGATATAGGAATGTGTAAAATTCCTGATGAAGTGGTCAATAAAGAAGGATCTCTGACGGACGAAGAATACGCATTGATCAAAAAACATCCGCAGTTTGGATATGACATTGTCTTCAACTCACTCGGAGAAAAATATAAATGGCTTGCAGAGGTCGTTTCTCAAGAACAGGAACGGGAAGGAGGGCAGGGATATCCTCGTGGTTTGAAGGGAAACGAAATTCATGAATATGCCAAGGTTATAGGCATGGTTGATGTTTACGAAGCTCTGAGCCATTCGCGTCCTCAGAGAAAACAGTTCCTGCCTTACGAGGCTACGAGGGAGATTGTCAATTCATCAAAGAATCTGTTTCCTCAAAAGTTGATAAAGGCATTGCTCACAAAGTTGTCGTGCTTTCCTATTGGTAGTTATGTGGTCCTTAATTCAAAGGCAATCGGCAAGGTTGTCGAAATAGATGAAGCCTCTCCATTGCGGCCAGTTATAGAAATGTTGTATGATGGTATGGGAAAAAAGCTGACGGAGAAGAAGATTGTCAAGTTATGCGATACGCCCTTATTGTATATCGTTGATTCTATATTTGAGGAAGATTTACCAGGATAGAGGGCCTCAATGCCGGATACGCCGGTTGCTTTTTGTGGCAAATAGCTGATTTAACTGAGGTTGTGATATGGAAGGTTTTACCAATAAAAGAATTAGTTCAACCCTCCCCCGCATTCCGCAGGAAGGCTGCATTGATCTGACTTACCGCTGCAACAATACCTGTCGTCACTGCTGGCTCTGGAAATCTCCCAATGCGCCGGAGGGGCAGAACGAGCTTTCCTTCGCCGAGATCCGCCGGATAGTAGACGAGGCGCGGGCTCTGGGAACCAGCAAGTGGGGCATCTCCGGTGGAGAGCCGATGCTTCGCCCCGATTTCCCCCAGATATTCGATTACATAACCTCCAAAGCAGTTTCTTACAGCATCAACACCAACGGGACCATGATAACTCCGGATATAGCCTGCCTCCTAAAGAGGAAGGGGAATAAGATGATTGCGCTTTACGGCGCCACCGCTGAGGTTTATGACTCGGTGACCCGTAACCCAGGCGGATTTGAAAAGGCGATGCGCGGTTTTGAGTATATGCGCCTGGCCGGGGCCGGTTTTACCGTGCAGTTAATCCCTATGAATGAAAACTGGGCACAGTGGAACCGAATGGTTGAACTGGCAAAGTCCCTCTCTGCCAACTGGCGCGTAGGGGCGCCGTGGCTCTATCTCTCCTCAGACATGGCGCCTGTTCTCAATGAAGAGATTGCCCGTCAGCGGCTTTCCCCGCGCCATGTTATCGAGCTTGACAGCCCAGACCTTGCTTATGAAGAACGGATGGAGGAGTGCAATGCCGGTGCGGCAGGATGCTCCCCCAGGCCGGTACTCTCGGCCTGCGGCGCGGCAGCGGCAGGGGATGACCGTCTGTTTGCCCAGTGCATTGCCGTCAGGCGCAACTTTCATATCGACCCATACGGAACGATGTCGTTCTGTTCCTTCATCAAAGACCCAAATCTTCGGTACGACCTGCGCAGAGGGACATTCAGGGAGGCATGGGAAGAATTCATACCGTCGCTGGCTGGCACGGTGCGGGGAGGCAGGGAGTACCTGGACAATTGCGGCTCATGCGAAAAACGGGCCGATTGCCTCTGGTGCGCGGTTTATGGCTATCTTGAGACAGGCCGCTACTCCGCCCCTGTCCCTTATCTCTGCGAGGTTGCCGGTGAGGCTCGCAGATATAAAGATGAGCGGCAGGATAAACACCGCCGCTACTTCAATATCGCGGGGATTACCGTGCGGGTGGAAAGCGATCTGGATTTCAGCAAGGCCGGATTTAAAAAGGAAATTTCCTCCTTTGCAGTGGACGGCCCCGGGGATGACAACATAAGCCTTCGCCACTACTTTGAGCTTCCCGAGATGAAGGGAAAAGACCTGGGCAAGGAACTGTACCGCAAGTCGCCGTGGGCCGTCTCGCGGAAGAACGGGACGTGGTACTACCGGGGAATATCTCCCGACGGCACAGATAAGGAACTGCACAGGGTGGCGGTATTCAACGCCGCCCATACCCGTGGGACGATTTACAGCCTGCCGCAAGATGAGTCCATGGTAAAAAAAGACGGGTGGCATTCCCTTTCCCTCTTTCCTACTGACCAGATATGGCTTGCGCCTTTGCTGGCAGACCGGAAGGCCGTCCTGCTCCATTCGGCGGCGGCGGTACTGAACGGACAGGGACTCCTCTTTGTCGGCCATTCCGAGGCAGGGAAGTCTACAACGGTAACGCTATTGAAAAACGCCGCCGTAGAGGCGAATGGCCATTCGTCCATAAAAATCGAGATACTCTGCGATGACCGCAACATTGTCAGGCGGTGGGATGAAGGTTTCCGCGTCCACGGCACATGGAGCCACGGCGATGTGTCCGACGTCTCCGGCGCTTCAGCCCCTCTTCGTGCGATCCTCTTTCTGGAGCAGAGCCTGCAGAACGATATCCTTCCCCTGACCGACCGGAAGGATATCTGGAAGCGTTTGCTGGCGACCCTCATCAAGCCGATGGTGACAGCGGAGTGGTGGCAGAAGGTGATGGACGTGCTGGAGCAGATCGTGAACGAAGCGCCATGTTATACCATGCGGTTCGACAGGAGCGGGGTAATAGTGCCTGAGTTGGAAAAGCTCGCACAGGCAGGATAGGAAGAAAGCGAAGGATATAGAATAGAAAAAGGATCAGTAATGAGCGAATTTGTCAGACGGGTAAAGCAACAGCCAAAGCCGATCCTCCCGCGGCTGGGGAGCCTGGATATGGAGTTGACGGAGCGGTGCAACAACGACTGTGTCCACTGCTGCATCAATCTTCCCTCAGACGACCAGAATACGCGCAGGCGCGAGATGACCACGGAGCAGGTGAAGGATATCCTGAAGCAGGCCGCAGATCTGGGGTGCATGCAGGTCCGCTTCACCGGTGGAGAGCCGCTTTTGAGGCCGGATTTCGAGGATCTGTACCTCTATGCGCGGAGGTTGGGGATCAAGGTCCTCCTCTTCACCAACGCCCGCCTCATCAACGAGCGGCTGGCCGGCTTGCTTGCCCGCATCCCTCCAAAAGTGGCCATCGAGATCACCGTATACGGCATGCATGAGGAGTCTTACGAGGCGGCTACCCGCTCGCCAGGCTCCTTTGATCAGTGCTGGACGGGCATTCAGCTACTGCTGGAGCACGGGATTCCTTTTGTCGTCAAGTCGGCCCTCCTTCCGCAGAACAGGGCGGAGATAGAAGAGTTTGAAGAATGGGCCATGACCATCCCCTGGATGACAAAGCCCCCGCAATACTCCATGTTCTTCGATCTCCGCAACAGCCGTGACAATGAGGAGAAGAACAAACAGATAAAATCGCTGCGCATATCTCCCCTGGATGGGATTTCGGCGCTGACTCGGGACGAGGCGGGATACCGAAAGGACATGTCCGGGTTCGCATCGAAGTTCATGGGGCCACAAGGAGACAGTCTGTTCGCCTGCGGCGCAGGCAATGGGGTGAACATAGACGCATACGGAAGGGCGCAGCCCTGCATGGGTGTCCGCGCCCCGGAGCTGATGTCAGACGTTGTAAGGGTGGGAGCGAACGGACGTTCGCCCCTGCAAAAGGCGCTTGACGGCTTCTCCCGCCTCCGCGAGATACGGGCTACGAACCCTGAATATCTCTGCCGATGCGCCCGCTGTTTCCTGAAAGGCATGTGCGAGCAGTGCCCCGCCAAGTCGTGGACAGAGCACGGTACTCTGGACACGCCGGTAGAGTACCTGTGCGACGTGGCGCATGCCCAGGCGCGGTTCATGGGATGGCTTGGGGAGAATGAACACGGATGGGAGGTGAAGGATTGGCGGGAAAGGGTGAGAGGCAGATAAGCCTTATGGATTCCCGATTAAACACTTCGGGATTGACGGGAGGAAAATAGTTGCTGCCGAAGGCAGCCTAATTTAATGCATAGGAATTTCAATCTTTTTAAAATATGTAATGGATAAACACACCCCTACCCCTCTCAAGAGGGGAATTTAAGAAGTCCCCTCTTGGGAGGGGATTTAGGGGTGGGTAAAAAAGTAGTTGGGTTTTGTCTTTTAAAACCCAACCTAGTTTAATGTACAGGAATTTCAAACTTTTTTTGATTCCCCTCCAAAAAGAGGGGGTTAGGAGTGTGTCTCTTTGTGCCTTGTTGCCTTAGTGGCGTAAAAAGTTAAAAAAAGGAGGTGTCTATATGCAAAAAAAAGAATGGCGTAAACCGGAACTGATTGTTCTGGTGAGAAACAAACCGGAAGAGGATGTCTTGGTGGCTTGTAAGTCGAGTATTGGGGGCACCGGGCCAAGTAACAAAAATAGTGCGTGTAGGAATAACAATGCTTGCACCAATAACTGCAGCGCACAGGTTCTGTCATAATTAATTTTCAGCAGGGTTTCAATACAAATATTGTATTATGCAAATTGATTATGCTATATATGGCCGGTTGAATATATTGTGACACAGTATGCAAGCTTAGGCATTCTGCCCTTGATCCGTTGTCCTTTTCGCGCTTGCGGTGAGTAAAGTCGAACCCTGAGATATCCGCGAGAAAGGGATGATGGGGGGTGTTTGAAATTCCTGAACGTCAAATGAACGGAGGTTGTTTTTATGGAAACGGATATTACTCTCGATGCAGTATGCTTCCCGTCCGATGATGTGGTAGCGCGGGAGATTGAAGGCGAGATCATAATCGTCCCGCTGGTCGCCGGGATCGGGGATGCGGATGATGAACTTTATACCCTGAACGATACAGGCCAGGCCATCTGGCAGAAGCTGGACGGGCATCGGACGCTGAAGGATGTGGCAACAGCGCTGGTTGCCGAGTTCGACACGCCGCTCCATGAGATTGAAAACGATGCCCTTGGCTTTGCGGGCGAGATGGTGAGGAGGGGCATCCTCGTTGCCAGTCAAAAAAAACAATAGTCTCATCCTGGCTTCCCTCCGAATCGGACGGGCGCTGGCTGACCGCGATGGCATTACCTTTCGCGTGTGGGGGGCGTGCATGTATCCCACCGTTCGCCAGGGCGATGTTGTGAAGATTCAGTCACGGGCAGCCGGCGATGTTTCGGTGGGCGATATCGCGGTATGTCGCGGAGAGGGTTTTCTGTTCGGACATCGCGTCGTCGGCAAGGGCAGGTGCGATGGAAGAGATTATGTCATCACCAGGCCCGACCGCGCAAATGAAGGGAGCGACGGTCCTACCTTTAACGAAGACCTGCTCGGCATTGTCATTGCCATTGAGCGCAGAGGGAAGCCCGTGCCGCTGCGGCCGGCAAGGTATCCCTGGCTAGTGCGCCGGTATTACGCAGCGCGCCTGATTTTAACGGACACGAAACAGCGTTTGCGTTTGTGGCTGGTGCGCATACTAGCACGCGTACAGGACATGTCGCCGTATGGGACGATTGCGCGCTGTTGTTTCTCGCTCCTGAGGCCGCGTATTTTATATACCGTCCGAGTTCTGCTGAACAGAACGCTTGGAGATGCGGTATACCGTCCATTTGCGCCGGACGACTTCGATCCCAGTATGGAGTGGAAGGGCCGAATCATAGATCGTTGGACGTTGGCGCTGCACATGAACGATGGCCGCGATCCCGCTGCATGGACAACGTTTGCGCGCGCCGCAGGAGATGTATGGGGCATTGAAGAATCGCACGTGCGCTTACGCTATCGCGGGATGGGACTGGACGATGCCCTTCAGCGACAGGCGGCAAAGATCATAGTAAGGAGTTATAATGACCAGCACCATCGAAATCCAGCAGTTTTCTCTCTGGGACAAATTGAGGGATAAGCGTGTACCGCTCTCTTTTGATATCGAGGTGACGGCGCGGTGCGACAACGACTGCCGCCATTGCTACATTAACCTGCCCGAAGGCGACAAGGCAGCCCGCGAACGGGAACTGACCGTCGCAGAAATTGGCGATATTGCGGAACAGGCGGCCAAGCTCGGCGCCATGTGGTGCCTGATCACCGGCGGCGAGCCGCTGATCCGTCCAGATTTCCCGGAGATATACCTCATGCTCAGGCGCAAGGGGCTGCTGGTCTCCGTATTCACCAACGCCACGATGATAAACGAAGGACATGTGGCTCTGTTCAGGAAATACCCGCCACGAGACGTGGAGGTTACTGTCTACGGTGTAACGCGGAAGACCTACGAGCGCGTAACCCGGAAACCAGGCTCATTCGGCATGTTCATGAACGGCCTGAATATGCTGATGAATAACGGCGTGCGGGTCCGCCTCAAGGCAATTGCGATACGGTCCAACCTGGCCGAGCAGGGCGCCATAGCGGCATTCTGCCGTGAGAAAACGAAGGACTATTCCCGCTTCGACCCCCAGCTTCACCTGCGTTATGACGGCGACCCGATGCGAAACGGGGAGATAAATGCAGAACGGTTGACGCCCCGGGAGGTCGTGGCCCTGGAACGGGCGGACGGGGAGCGGATGAAATCCATGCAGCAGAACTGCAGCACGCTCATTAATGACGAATTCACGCACCAGGGGTGCGATCATCTATTCCATTGCGGCGCAGGGAACGGCAGTTTTAACGTCGGTTACGACGGCACGTTCCGCCTCTGCTCGTCCCTCTGCCAGGCAAATACGGTCTACGACCTGCGGAAAGGCAATCTGGCCGATGCCTGGTTTAATTTCGTCCCCCGCGTCCTGGATATGAGGTCGCATCGCAAGGAATATCTTGATTCCTGCCGAAGCTGCCCTCTGGTGAACCTGTGCCTGTGGTGCCCAGCCCACGCGCACCTGGAGACCGGCGAGCTGGATGGCGCCACTCCGTACTTCTGCCAGGTCGCTCACGCGCGGGCAGACAACCTGATTGTATAGGATTCATTTTATTTATGCGGTTTGTAGAGCGAAGGGTCTCTTCGCTCTACATTGAAAAGTTGCCGAAGGCCTAATCTGTTTTTGGTTTATTCACAGCAAGATTTTATGGGGTATTCTACTGATACATGAAAAACACATATAGTGCATACATCCTCGAATGTTAGAAACACAGGGTAAATTTGAGAATATGTTCCAGTCGGCCTGCGCCACGCTATGTTCAAACGAGACCGGGCGAAACGAAGCCCTGAAATTCATCTCGCAGGTATTAAATCCCTCCTATAATGTAACTATTTCGCCTTCCTGGACAGAGGCGTTAAGCGTCTCCCAAAAAGAAGGGCTTTCTTTCCTCCTTTACAAAGGCCTGATAAAGAGGGGGATTGACATGCCTCCGCCAATTAGAGCACAACTCAAAAAGGAATACATAAATAATTGGGGGAGAAATGTCCGCATCCTTGAAGAATTGGCTGCTTTACTCCGGATGCTGGATAATCCTATTATCATCTTGAAAGGGGCATCCCTCCTCTCCTCTGTGTATGAGGACTTCGGGATTCGCGGACTGGGCGATGTAGACATCCTTGTAAAACCAGCAGAGGTTCCGCAGCTTGATAAAGTTCTGTCCCAATTAGGGTATCGGTCTTTTGTCCGATTGGATTCTTTCCGGGTATCTAACTGTTATAACAGTCAGTTATACAGGAAAAGGGGTTCTCCGCTTTTCCTGCATCTGCACTGGCACTGGGTTAATGATGCGCTTCCTAATTATATTTATGCAGAAAAAATTAATGCGGATAAGCTGTGGAAGGAGGCAGTTCCCTTAAAGATACGACAGGCAGATGCGCTGTGCCTCGCCCTCCATCATCAACTCCTTCACCTCTCAGAACATGCCATGAGGCATTCTTACAATCTGCTAATCCACGTATGGGATATACACCGGGTGATAAACCATTGGAAAGAAAAATTAGATTGGGAAAAGCTTTGCAATGAGGCAGAGGAGTTTCAATTGAGAAGGCCTTTGTTTTATAGTTTATGGTTGAGCAAAGAATATTTTGGCGCCAGTGTACCTCGTGAAGTCTTGGAAACCCTCTATCCTCGGCGCAAAGGGTTGGGAGAAAGGATTTTCTCCAGATTGCTCAGGCAGGGTAAGCGAAAGGAAAATCTTTGCTATTTTTTTTACTTTTCTAACATTTCCGGGTGGCAGAAAAGAATAAAATTTATTTTACGCGTCGTAGCTCCTGCCAGAGAGGTCATAGCGCGCATGGAAGGGATTGAACAAGGAAGACAGAGTACCCTGCGCCTAAGGGTTGCACTGAGGAAATTTCAGAGAATACTACGATTTTTTAGCAAAAATTAGTAGCGGTGCGGTGATTAAAAGTATCCAATGTAGCGCAAAATATAATCTATGATACCAAAGGATTTTATTAATCCCCGTGGGGTAGTATATGAAATGACAGGGCACTTGATTCCAGAATATAACAAAAAAGGCATGCTTGGTACCAAGCATGCCTTTTTGCATTGAATTTTTGAATCAATTCAAAAGTTACTTTGCAGGTTTTTCGGCTGCCTTTTCGTGTTGATGATCCTTGGCTACCTCTTTCTCACAGTCAAAGCAGAAGAACGTCTTTCCGCATTCGTGTCCTTCCCCAACTTCTGCCTTGCAGGTGGGACAAAAATGGGTGACGCCGCAGATATGTTCGTCACCCACCTCTTTCTCGCAATCGTAGCAGAAATAAGTTACGTCGCAGATGTGGCCTGCCCCGACTTCTTCTTCACATTTAGGACAAAAAGTCGTTACGTTGCAGACGTGGCCATCTCCGACCTCTTTTTTGCAATCGTGGCAAAAGAATGTCAAATCGCAGATATGACCAGCGCCAACTTCTTCCTTGCATTGTTGACAATACGTTGTAACGCCGCAGACGTGTCCTTCTCCAACTTCTTTATTGCAAGTGGCACATTGATGTAAAGCCTCGGCCTTAGATTCCTCTTTTTCTGAAGGCAAAGCCTTTGTCTTTTTCTCCTCGGGTTTTACAGCTTCTTCTGCCGGTTTTGCTTCTTCTGCAGCCGGAGCGGCAGCCTCAGGCGCTGGAGCTTCAGGAGCGGCCGGTACCACAGCAGCAGGAGCTTCAACAGGTTTTGCTTCTTCTGCAGCCGGAGCGGCAGCCTCAGGCGCTGGAGCTTCAGGAGCGGCCGGTACCACAGCAGCAGGAGCTTCAGCGGGTTTTGCTTCTTCTGCAGCCGGAGCGGCAGCCTCAGGCGCTGGAGCTTCAGGAGCAGCGGGTTCTGCAGCCGGAGCTTCAGGTGCGGCAGCTTCAGGAGCAGCAGGTTCAGCAACAGTAGCTTCGGCAGGTTTTGCCTCTTCTACGGCCGGAGCGGCAGCCTCAGGTGCTGGAGCTTCAGGAGCAGCGGCTTCGGGTGCAGCCGGTTCTGCCTTTACTTCTACTTGTAATTCGGGGGCTTTTGTTTGCTTTACTTGTGTCTGAGTGGCCACACAAGAGCTCAAAAAAATTGTAAGACTTACCAAACCCACACCTAAAAAACCTTTTTCCATAATCTTTCTCCTTACTTATAAAATGGTAATTACGATTTAATTCCTGGTACCGTTGTTGATCATTAATTCCAGTTTCTTTGGAACTTCCCACTTTTCGATATCTACGCCTGCCGCTGTGAAAAACTTTTTTCGTATGGTATCAAAAATGACACTTGATAATGCCTTATTGTTAATATTGCCAAAAGTACCCAAATCTATACTACCCGCTGCCATATTAGCGTGACCTCCGGCATTCATAAATCCAAACGCCTTTTGTAATAATAGTGCAAGGTTGACACTTGAATCTATACTTCGAGCGGATAGTTGAACTTTGTTTTTGTCAATGCCAAAGACAAGCACTGTAGAGACACCCTCCAGTTGTATCATTAATTCAGCCGCTTGTGGTAATGCGTCCCTATCCGTTATGTATTCCACAAAGGAAATCAGATATGGCCCTCTTACTTCCCGGTTTCGAATGGCCTTTCCAAGAATGTCAATGGTCTCTGCGCTCATAGGAAGGTTCTCGATTTGTTTTAATAGGCCCACGTCCACTAACGGCGAGAGATAGGCAGCCGCCTCAAGGTCTTCGGTAGTTGTGTTTCTCGTAAATCCGCCAGTATCCACCCTGATTCCGTAACGGAGCGCTGTGGCAAGTGATGAGTCAGGTACAATACCCAGTTGTCTCATGTATCTCGTCATAATGGTAGAGGTGGCTCCAATTTTTGGCACTATTTCAATAAATTCCCCCTTTACAAGGTGTAAATCAGTTTGATGGTGATCAATAATAATATTGGGGATTGCATGTGCAGGCAATATATTGTTTTTTGAAGGAATAGACGCTTCTATTAATGCCGTCTTATCCGCAGCATTAATTATTTTCTGCGCCTCATCTGTTGTTTTTAATCGAATGAGGTCCGCTTTCAGCAGATTGACTAATGTTTTATTTTGCCGATAACCAATGTTTCCGCCGTAATAAATACCGGATTGGATATCATATTTTTCAGCAATACGTTTTAATGCAAGTCCGGAAGCGATGGCGTCCGGGTCCGGGTTATCCTGTAAAAAAATGGCCAACCCTTTACGTGTTGCTGTCTTAATCACACTTACTAAATGAGAAGCAGACCTTTTTATTTTTGCTGCCTCCAGTTCACTCAGGAAGGTATTTGTAATAATTCTGGTTGTTTGAACAACACGATCCGCGCCATTTTCTATTAATGCAGAAGCCTCTTTCTCATCGGTTGCCCTTGATACTATGAATTTATCGGGAAATAGTTTCTTGATGCGCCTTACTAATGTCAAGTTATCTTTAAAGTTTTTTTGTAAGAGGACAAAGGCGATTGTGTGTTTTTCCGGTAATGCGCCTAAATCAAAAGTACGTATATCCGCTACATGTGTATGTAGATTGGATTCTTTTAACCCAAACAAAGCAGATTCATCTGTGTCAATAACGAATATCTCCTCGCCGGACTTGCTTAGATTTCGAACCAATGCATTTCCAATATCATCATAACCCAGGATTATATACATCGTAATATCCTTTTTGGAGACATTTCATTTCCTCTAAAAAATTTAAAGGAATTTCATTATACGATTGAGTCTTTTTGAAGTCAATATTAAAAACAAAACGCTCATTAAATTTAACCTTATGTAAATATGAGAGTTATAGATAAAGTTTGCTGTAATTAAGGCAGGTATTCTCGACGGCTCATCAGTTTTGTCTTGAAAACAAAGGACGGGTTTATGTAACATCACCTTTACAAAGTTTTTTATATGAGGTATTTCAACCTGGTAGCGTAACCATCACGGTTGTGTTGTGAGAAAGTTTGTGCATATGGAAATATATGACATAGTCAGGCAGGTAGGAATTTCTGGGCCCGCATGGGACGAATCTGTTGGCAGGCATGATGTTGTCCGTGAGGAATTCGACGGTATCTGCTTTTATCGGGTGGCGAAAAAGGTTGGCGAGTTGGGGAAAGGGGCGATCGTTACCCCGGAAGGCATCCTCTTTGATTTTCCGCGTATTGCCCGGATAATGCATCTGGAAAACGGCATCCACAAGGCCTACGCGCAACCATTTTACGTAGAAGAAAAGGTCGATGGTTACAACATTCGGGTTGCACGCATTCAAGGCCGCGTGCTGGCCTTTTCGCGCGGCGCCTATGTCTGTCCCTTCTCAACCGACCGGATTGTGGATTTTTTGGATGTAAAAAAGATATTTGATGATTATCCGGAGTTAATAGTTTGTGGTGAATTTGCCGGCCCCGATAATCCTTACAACATTGAACATCCACCGTATGTAAAGGAGGATATCAGATTTTTTGCCTTTGATTTAATGATGTTGGATAAACCGCAAAGTATTCCGGTCGAAGAGAGGTACAAACTCTTTGATACATATTGTATGCCAACGGTCAGGAGATTTGGGCGGTTTTCAGTCTCCGACATTCCAGCCCTGAAAAAAGTTATTAAAGAATTGGATGAGACGGGATGTGAAGGGATCGTAATGAAACCAACCCATCCTGACGAAAATATCCTGAAGTACGTGACATTAGGATCCTGTTTGCGCGATATCCATGTTACTGCCCCGCTGATGGCTGAGATGATGTCTGAGTTTTTTACCCACCGCATTATTCGCGCGGCTATGTTTATTCAGGAAAACGTCAAGTCATTGAAATCGGAAGTTTTTGCTCAGTTGGGGGAGGTGTTATTACAACCCGTGTATGAAAGTGTTACTAAGACTGCGCGGGGAGAACTTATCGACGAAAGATTTCTCTTAAAATTTCGGGAAGAGAAAAATGTTCAAAGGATGATTGATCACCTGCACAGGTGTAAAGTGAAGTTCGAGATATTGTCAAAAAAGAAAGAAGGTGCTTACTGGCATGTCCGGTTTGCAAGAAGATGTTATGCCTCGTATGAAATTCTTCAGAGTCACCTGGACGGCGCAGCCCATGTTGATTAGTTTTTCAAGGTGATCAAACTATTTGTGGGCTTGCTGTATTAACTTATCCAGGATACCCCGCAGCATACGGGGATCAATGTATCGGATACCTAATTTATCCGCCCACTTGACGATACCTGTATCGGCTGTTATCAGGATGCCATCCATTTCCTTGGACAGGAGGATCAGATCAACGTCTTCCTTGCTGTCAATAATTCCTTCACGAAGCGCTGAACGGTATTTTTTTCTCAGATTATTAATAGCCTCCGGTTCAGTTTCAGGGGATGTCTCTCTTACAGCATCTTCAGCTACCCGTAAACCCTTGTCAATTCTATGACGCACATCCTCGATAAGTTCATACAGCAAAAAAGCCGGAACTGAAAGTTCATACCTTTTTGGGGGTTTTTGAAATATACGGATTTGTAATTCGACGGGGATATCCTTTATTTCGACAAAATTCAGCAGCTCATGATAAATTGTTGGGGGCATATAAAAGGCCGGACCATCCAATTTGCTGATAATCTCTAAGAATGCGCGTAACGCATCTGTGGGACTATTACCAAAGGTTTGGTATATCTCCGGATTGGTAAAAATACTCGTATCAATGATAATTCGTTCGTGTTGGAGGTCTTTTTCCATAATATGCCCTTTATTATATTTACCACAAAAATAATTCGTATGCAACTCTTGGTGTTGCCGTGGGACTACTCTGTTAATAACTGTCAGGTTTGAGTTCCTGCTTGTGCCATATTTTTATGGAATTTCTTTCTTTCTCTGTAAGCTGAAATATCATTCTAAAGAGTTGTTCTTCTGTTGGGGTCATTTCTTTATCCCGTCTTTTCATCGCAATCCTTGCTACCTGTAATGCCTTTTCTAATATATAGACCTTCATTCCATTGTCTGAATACCATGTAAAAGATGGAAGATATTTTGGTGGATAGGCGGGTGTAATTATATTACAGGCGAAACCAAAAACACTGCCTGTCATAATTGTTGTATTGATGGCTGTTTTTGTATGGTCTCCCATTGCCATACCAAGGAACAGGTGATTCGTATTGATAATATCCCCACCCAGTTCGACCTTTATATTTCCATAGGTATTAAGTAAATTGCTATTTACGGTATCTGCCCCGATATTGATCCATGAGCCGATATAAGAATCACCGAGGAATCCGTCGTGTTGTTTATTGCTGTGACTGTGAAAAATAGTATTTACGATTTCTCCCCCTACCTTGCAGCCCTCTCCAATGTTGGCGCCTCCGCGTATTCTCGAATTAGATTGAATTATAGAATGGTTGCCAACGTAAACAGGTCCTTCAATGGTCGTATTTGGGGCGATGGAGGCGTTATTACCTATATAAATAGGCCCATTTTCTGCATCAAATACACAGCCCGGTTTAACCCGGCTTCCTTTGCCGATAAATACCAAGTCTTCATTGATAAGATAAACACCTTCGTACAATTTTCCGGAAATAGAGCCTTCCTTGACAAATAGCATGAAATCCTTTTCTATTTGAGATTTGTTGTGTTTTATGATATCCCAAAAATAGTTGATGATGGGTACATGGGTATCAACCACCGGTAACGTACCTTTCAGCAAATCGATGACGTCCGGTGTAAGAAATTTTTCGTGAGATATTTTTTTTACATTGTTTCCTTTGAGTCGGGCATAAACAAGCGTATTATCCTGAACCCCAATTTCCTCCGGGCCTTCTAAAGGAACAGGCAGAGAAATAATCGCACGACCGTTTAAAAAAAGGCAGGCATTGTCTGTTGTATGAAGGGTGTTAACACGATGAGGGTATTTTTCTTTTAATATATCGGATAGGTAATTTCTGCAAAAAAGGGTAATAGCGGCATCAGGATAGTGTTTGACAGTTCTTTCCAAATTGGAAAATAAGCCGCATCGGAGTTCAAACACCGGCTTTGCATACACAAGTGGGATGAGTTGTGAGTGTTGGCTATCTTCAAATACACAGATTTGTTGCACTTGGAAATATCCTTTAAATTTTAAGTGGATTGCCTTTTATATCTTATTGAAATATGAATGTTTAACAAAAACATCATGTGTTGCATGTCGGTTAGCATACTGAGACCACGAATTTTTGTCAAGCTAATAAAGGGCAAGTAATGTATACCCGCCAGGCGAATAGTGGTGACTCTGCTATGTGTTAAAAAGTGCATTGAAATGTCTTTGTTATGCAAACCTATGCAACCGATAGATTGTGTTGTCCTAAGACCTTACGATTTATTTTATTAAGGTTAAAATATTTTTTTATATCCTTGACATAAGATAATTCAGGTAATAGAATCAAGAACAATTAAAAAAGATGAAATTTTTTATCGGTAATGTCTATGAGCAGAGCGCAAACCCCTATATTTTCAATACCAATGAGGCGGGTCGAAGGTTTTTTGGCCGATAAAATCTGCTTTCGGGATGCAAAGGCGCGCACGCCGCATCCCGGCTTAATACTAGAGAATGATTCCCATAACGAATGCCGGTTGCAGGTATGGGACAAATTTCTAATCAAGCACGAATATACAATTTCCAAGCAGCACGGCGAACGTTTCGTTGATGTAACCAACGACAATAATATCATCCACCGGAAAGGCAACATTGTTCCCGGTGCGATGACCGTTTCGAAGATCATCCTTCCCTTAGAAGTCCTCTTTTCAGAATTAGAAATATCCTCCGTAAACATAAAATTTACCGGTTCTGCTTTTTACTGTGAAAGGACGTGTAATCTATTTTTATGGCAGTTTGTGAGCAGCGATTACATTCAAATTGAAGTAAAAACCTATCAGCAGGACAGGGCTATTGCTACCACCATCATTCTGGGAAAGTTAAAAACTGCAAGTAAACCAGTCAAAGAAATAGAGGAGGCGCTGGTAAATAAAAAATGTTTTACAAGGGTGCAAGAGTATTTTGAGACGCTGGGTATTCTGAATGATTTTTATGTGAACAAGGAAGGATACAAAGATTACACTTACCCTTTAGCATATATCGCCTCGTTACCTTCGGCAGAAATTGTCAATCAATTATCTGGTCAGGGTGGTATGATCAATATACTGCGGATGGATTTTGGCAATTATGAAAGAATCCCCATTACCGGGGATAAAGGTCCCGAGGTGAAACTTGCAAGGGCAAAGAAACGGAATACCTTTAACAAAATTATGACAGAGGTTGCAGAAGGACTCGTTACATATTACCGTGGCCTTGCGATCGTGAATCCCATAGCCAAATTTCAGAACTCTACAGAACCCGTGCTGGACGCCATTAATAAGCTGATAAATACCGATACGCAAGAAAAAGAATTTATAGCGCCTACCTGATACAGCATATATCCTCTGGTTGGACAGCCTTTATTCCCATATTAATAGTCTGGTATTGTCATTGTAATTGGAAGTCAAAACTGGCTTACCCCAATTAATTATTTTACGGCAAAACTGTTCAGTCTTTCCTCTTGGTGTTGCATGAGCAACAAATATGCGGTGAGCTAAAATAACAGCTTCTATGCCAATCCATACTTTTCTACGTTTCTGTCTGCGATCTCCTGTATCTTCTGTATCTCTTCCTTTCCCTTCGGTGACTTGAAGAGATGGGCGAAGCGTCCCTGAATTTTCAGATATTCTTCTACCGGGGTTTTTGGAGTGGTGACTTTTCTCACTTTTGTTACCTTGCCGTTTTCCATTTCGAAGATGGGATAGAGTCCCGTCTGTACGGCTAATTTAGCTACTTTGATGGTGAGTTGAGGATTTGATCTCCATCCGAGTGGGCATGGGGAGTGGATTTGCATATATTTTGGACCGGTTATCGAAAGGGCTTTTTTTACCTTGTTTTCAATGTCTTTTGGAAATGCCACTGAGGCCGTTGCAACGTAAGGAATACCGTGTGCGGCAGCAATGGAGGGCATGTCTTTTTTGTTGTGTTTATTTCCCCAGGAAAGTTCACCGCAAGGGCTGGTCGTCGTCATGCAGTCAAATGGGGTTAAACCGCTGCGCTGTACGCCGGTATTCATGTATGCTTCATTATCGTAACAGACGTAAAGAATATCATGTCCCCTTTCTAACATGCCACTGAGCGCCTGTAATCCAATGTCTGCCGTCCCGCCGTCGCCACCCTGCGCAATAACCTTTGCCTCATTTTGCCTGCCCAGCGCCTTTAAGGCCACTTCTACACCTGAGGCAACAGCAGCCGAATTTTCGAATAACGAGTGGATAAAAGGGACTTCCCATGATGATTGCGGAAATCTTGTAGTGAATACTTCCAGGCATCCTGTAGCATCGGTTACGATTATATCAGAACCTGCTGCGCCCAGTACGAGTTTTGCGGCAAGTGCCTCGCCGCATCCGGTACAGGCGGTATGGCCTGATGCCAAAAGCGTGCATGATTGTTCCTTCGGGGCAGTCAGTGTTGTGGTAGACATGAATTTATTTACCTCCAATTAATGCTTCGTTGAGACCAACAAATTTTTCTTCAGATGCGGCCTTTACGGTTTCTTTGATGACCTGATGTATGGTGTCTGCGGTAATGTCCCGGCCGCCCAGCCCCAGAATGAATCCATTGATCTTCGGGGTTTTGGGTTTACCGTAGAATACGCTCTTTATTTCATTTACCAGAATGCCGCCGTAACCTAATGAAACGGCCTTTTCCACCACGCCAATCTCTTTGACGTGGCTTAATGCCTTGTAGATTTCGTCTTTTGGAAATGGGCGGTATGAACGTACCTTGAGGACGCCGACTTTTTGTCCCTTTGCCCTGAGCTCATCCACAATATCTTTTATTGTGCCAATAATCGAACCCATCGCTACCAATACGAGGGTAGCATCTTCTACCTTATAAGTATCAATAAGGCCGCCCTGAAAACGTCCGAATTGGTTATGAAAATCGGCTGCTACGTCGCTGATAACCTGCAACGAGGCATGCATTGTTTTCTCAATAAAATAGCGTGTTTCCATGTATCCATCAGGACCTACCATAGTGCCGAGGGTAAGCGGATTTTTCGGTGTCAGATAATATTCTGGTTTAAACGGCGGCAGAAATTTGTCCGCCTGCTCCTGAGAAATAAGCTCTACCGGATCAAATGAATGGGTGAGCACAAAGCCATCCATGCATACCATGACAGGGAGCATGATGTCTTTATTCTCAGCAATTTTGAATGCCTGCAAGTGCATGTCGCTTGCTTCCTGGTTATCTTCGGCATAAAGTTGTATCCAGCCGCTGTCGCGGGCTGTTAAGGAATCCTGCTGGTCATTCCAGATATTAATTGGGGCAGACACGGCGCGGTTAACGCAGGTCATGACGACGGGAAGCCGCATCCCGGCAATATTGAAAAGCACTTCGATCATGAGCAAAAATCCCTGAGAAGTGGTGGCGGTGTACGTCCTCGCCCCTGTAGCACTGGATCCCAGAACTACCGATGCGGCGGAGTGTTCGCTTTCCACATTGACATATTCTGCCTTGATCTCTCCGTCAGCCACCAATTCTGAAAGATGTTCTACAATATGGGTTTGCGGTGTGATAGGGTAAGCCGAAATTACGTGCGGCCTGCAGACACCCACGGTCTTGGCTACTGCGATGGAGCCCTCGATAAATGTAGTACTCATTACTTCTCCTCCACTATCATTTCGATGTCGCTTGAAGAGCATTCCTCGGCACAAATCCCACAACCTTTGCAGTATGTATAATCGACCGTGTATTTCTTTTTTTCTATCATGGTAACACAACCTTCGGGACAATAGATTTTACAAAGGCCACAGCCAATACATTTTACCTGGTGAAATATTGGTTTATAATTCCTCCAACTCCCGGTTTGATTAGCCTTGCTGGTACCAGCCTTCGCAATAGCGCCTAAATCTAATCTCATAATGACTCCTTTTTTATAAAATCAAACGCCTTTAGTACGGCGGCAATATTCTTTTCTCCAACCGAGCCCGGAAACTTATGATGAATTGCCTTTTTGATACCATCTAAACTGATTTCCCCTGTAGCCGCGGCAAACGCACCGAGCAGGGTGGTGTTCATAATGGGTCGTCCAATCACTTCCATGGCAATTTCCATAGCCGGGATAGTTTTTACTCTAACCTTCGTATTAATACCCAGCTCTGCAGCTTTTTTCTTGGAGTTGATTAGCAATAATCCGTCTTCATGTAACCCGTCCAATACATTAATTACCTCCAGTAAAGTAGGGTCTTGCACAATAACATAGTTAGGTTTATACACCTGGCTTCGGATGCGAATGGGCTTGTCACTGATCCTTACAAATGCCTGAACCGGCGCACCCATTCTTTCAGAACCAAACGATGGAAATGCCTGGGCATATTTCCCGTCGCTGTGTGCAGCAAAACCTAATAATTCCGCCGCTGTTACAGAGCCCTGCCCCCCGCGTCCATGAACCCTTATTTCAATCAAGAGCTACATACCTCCTATCTTCCGTATTTTTAAACTTATTATTTTGATATTCTTACTTTTAGTTACAACTTGATATGTTCTGGCATACTCCTCAAAATTACCCGCGCCGGGCTGCCATCACAATCCTTTATTTTTAATGGCAAAGCAATTAGCTCGTAGTCTCCGGCTTTTACCTTGCTTAAATCAAGCCCTTCGATAAGGACAACGCCATTTCTCAGAAATATGTGGTGGGTGTCGGCGGGTTTATTTCCAAATTTTTCAACAGAAAGATAATCTATTCCTACAACCTTTACACCACTCTCTACCAAATGCCGGGCAGCTTCTTTTGTAATATAAACAAAGTCTTTTTTAAATTCCGGAAGTTTCCAATAGGTAGAGTTAACAGTCTTAAAAATAACCCGTTTTTTATCTTTTAATTGTAATGGTTTTACATCCTCTAAATCAATCTTTTCTTTATTTTTTATGTCAAATACCGTTGCATTTCCTGTAAGGAAATCTAAAGGAATTTGATCAATCCTGATACCGTTTTCTTCAAAGTGATACGGAGCATCAATATGGGTTCCGCAATGCGAGCCAAATTTTAATTCGGATACATTACAGGAATTGCCCTGAGAAATCAAGCGTGTTTTTCGAATGGAGACTATGGGGTCGGAAGGCCATGTGATAAGTTTATCCGAGATGGTAAGTGTAACGTCGTATATGTTCATTTCAGTGGTGTGCATGTTCAATTTACGGGAATAAATTTCTTAGAATTAGCCTCGCGAGTGATTTATGTGACGGTGGTGATGGGTTCATATTGTGGGTGGGTTTACATGGGCATAGGGTTGTCACAGGTTATTAATAAATCTGAGGGTCATCGGGATGTGAGCGTTGCGGCAAAGCGTAGAATTTCGTTTTTATTGATGTCTGAGGTGAGGCAATAAGTTGAACCGTCTTCTTCCCATATTACGGAATTAAATCCCTGGCAATTTCCTATATAAAATTCTTTGAGACCGAGTCGTGTTCTTTCAAGATTTCTGATGGGTAAACCGCTGTTGCGTATAATTTGGAGTGAAAGTTTATTGCCCCCCTTGTCGAAAACAACACAGGGACTGCTTGTTCCACAGAATTTTACCGGTATGCCGCCTGCGATACTGACTCGCTCTGCAGTGAGTAAAGGAGACGAATTGCCAAGATTGGTATTTATGGTATTGCCGAGATATTTATTTACATTGCCTACAACCGAGGTTTTTTCATTAAATACCAGATTGTCATTTACCGCTACGACATGATTTTTTACGGCGTTATCGACAATAGACGTGTAATCGTTATCATAATTATAATAATTGGCGTAATAAAAAACGCCACCCGCTATCAAAAGAAGAATGGATGCTGCTATTGCATACAAACGGGGTGAAAATAGCGCACGTGTTACTTTCTGCTCAGAAATAGCCTGTATATCTTTATTTTCTGATATTTCTGCATCAACAGAGCCGAGACCTTCGATGATTTTATTACGGAGGTATGCCGGGGCTGTGGTATTTACGCAAAATGCCTTTACTAAAGATCGAACGCCCTTTTCAAATTCGTATCTTTGGCGGCATTCAAAACAGTTATCAATGTGCTCTTTAATGATCAGATATTGAGATTTATCTACTTCCCTATCCAGAAACTCGTAAAGGTGTTTAATTGCTTCAATGCAAACCATCATTTCCCTCTCTTAATAAAACCTCTATCTTTGGCATATTCCCATAAACTTTTTTGGAGCAACTTTCTGCCCCTGTTCAGTCTTGATTTTATTGTTCCAATCGGCACGTTTGTAATTTCTGCAATATCATTATAAGATAATTCTTCTACGTCTGAAAGCAAGATAGCTTCTTTGTATTCAATTGGCAGGCTATCTATTGCGTGCTTAACATCATCATCCATTAAATTGCCAAGGTCGTTATATTTACTTTCTAAAGTGTCTGTTAATTCTGCAGAATCGCTTTCCTGTTTATAAGATAGCTTTGAATTAACCGATTCGACATCTTCGTAAAAAATTTCACTCGGTAAATTAACCGTCTTCCTATACTTATTTATAAAGGTATTCCGAAGGATTTTAAAAAGCCATGCCTTTATGTTTGTCCCTTTTTGGAAAGTATCGAAAAAACGATATGCTTTTAAATACGTTTCCTGGACAAGGTCTTCAGCCGCCTCCTTATTGAATACCAGCCGTATTGCCATGCTATAGAGGGAATCGATATGTTCCATAGCAATATCTTCAAACTCTTTCTTTCTGTTGTTTTCTTCCCTCATTGTTAGCAATTTCCTGGTTTATGAAACAATAAAATATAGAATAAGGTTCCTTGATTATGTAAAAAATATTATATAAATTTGACTATGTTAATTCAAGGAAATACGGAACTTGTGAAAGGACAGACTTTTGATCGTGTAAATTGGGTTATACGTATGTTACGGAAGTATTTGGAAGATAAGAGTTAAGGCTCCACCGCAATGCCGTGGGAGACTATCTTTTGGACCCGTATTCACGGTGGTCTACCCCATGATAGTCTTGTACCTTTCTTCATTGAGAATTGTACGCCTACTAGCAAAGACGGGTTCCCAAATTATTGTTATAGGTCCTTAAAAACAATGCCTCGAAACACGTACATGGCAGAGCCTTGATTAAATTTGGCGTTATAATAACAATTTCATTATTCCTGCGCAAGCAAAAAACAGTCATCGAAATGGATTTTCTTGACATAATACATTTATAAGGTTAACATAGCCCAACATGAAACTCGGAGCAAGTTATTTTGGGAATCGGATATTACGTCATGTTCGGGAAGACATGAAAAAGATGATTGATGACGGATGCAATTTCGTCGTCCACACCATGAGTGAACATGATATTACATACCATTCCGGGACGATGGTTGATATTGTGAAGGCAAGTCGTGATATTGGACTTGAGGTTTTTCTTGATCCGTGGGGTGTGGGGCGCGTATTTGGCGGGGAATCGTTTTCTACTTTTGTAAAGACATATCCCAACTGCAGGCAGCGATTAAATTTCCCTGAGGGCGAGATGAAGGTATACAAGGCGTGTTTGAATTCAAAAACTTTTCGGGACAAAATGGTCGAATGGATCGAACTTGCGGTAAAAACAGGCGCCGAAGGCGTATTTTGGGATGAGCCTCATTTGTTTTTTGGCGAATTTACACCCCTGTTTGGAGGTAAAAAGAGGGATATCTGGGGGTGCACCTGCGAGGTGTGTAAGGATATTTTCAAAGAGAAGTACGGCTATGAGATGCCGATTGATTTTACGGATGATGTGAAGGCTTTCCGTCAGATGACTATTGTTAACTTCCTGGAATGCATGGCAAGTGACGCAGCAAAGAAGGGACTGAAGAATTCTGTCTGTTTATTTCCAACTACCGATCCGCGGTATGGTATCTATGAATGGGAAAAGGTCGCTATGATTAAGAGTATGGATGTCTTTGGAAGCGACCCTTATTGGTATGCCTATAAACAGGACGTAACGGAGTTCGTGCGCAGGGTGTCCAACGAAGTGCTGGCGCTTTCAAAAAAATATAACAAGGAACCCCAAATCTGGATACAGGGCTATAGGGTCCCGGCAAATAGAGAGGCGGAAATTCTTACGGCTGTAGATGTTGCTTATGACACAGGCATTCGGAATATTGCCACGTGGAGCTTCGAAGGGACGGATTGTATGACGTATGTTAGGTCTGAACGTCCTGAAATTGTTTGGCAGAATGTCCGCAATGCCTATTTGAAATATAAAAATAAATAATTTTAACCACAACTTCGTGTTCATTCGTGGCTAAATGACTGAACATAATGAATGACAAAATAAAACAGATTGCAGGCCGATCCTTACAGAACAAGCCCATCAGCCGTGATGATGCCCTTTACCTAATGCAAATTGATGGTGATGCAGTCTATGATTTATTTTATTGGGCAAATCAAATACGCTTGAGGTATTTTGGTCATTCTGTAAAGGCATGTTCCATTGTTAGCGCAAAACAGGGACAATGCACGGAAGATTGTAGTTTTTGTTCTCAATCCTCACGTTACCACACCGATATAGAAGAATTTCCACTTATTGACACAAACAGGATACTTGATGTTGCGAAATGCGCGGAGCAAGCGGGTTCTAACTCCATTGGTATCGTTACCAGTGGATATAGTATAGGCAATTCTGATGACCTTGATAAAATTTGCAGGACAATAAAAACAGTCGTTACGGACACCTGTATCCATCCGCACGGCTCTTTTGGGATATTGACGAAGGAAATGGCCGAATCTTTAGTAAAATGCGGACTTAAAAGACTTAATCATAATTTAGAAACATCTGAGAGGTTTTTCCCAAACATATGTTCAACACATACGTTTACTGACAGAATAAATACCATTTGTGCTGCCAAAGAAGTCGGGTTGGAAATATGCAGCGGCGCAATTTTTGGTATTGGAGAAGGGCTAGAGGATCGTATTGATCTTGCATTTACCTTGAAGAATTTGGATGTCGATGTCGTCCCGCTTAATTTCCTGCATCCTGTTTCTGGTACACCATTGGAGAGTGGTATTCCATTGTCACCTATGGAGGCATTAAAAATTATTTCTGTATTTCGATTCGTTTTGCCTGACAAGGAAATCAAGATTGCAGGTGGACGGGAAAAAAAACTTCGGGATTTACAATCATGGATGTTTTATGCGGGCGCCAATAGCACCATGATTGGGAACTACCTGACTACAAAGGGAAGAAAGGTCGAAGATGATTTAGAAATGATAAAGGATCTCCATTTGGAATTACAAACCTCCTAACGACCGAACGAGTTGCAAGGATAACGTGGGCGGCTTTTCAATGTAGAGCGAGGAGGCTCTTCGCTCTACAACCGCATAAATAAAATGAAAATCCTATACAATCAAGATATTTTTGTCAAGTGCGTAAAAACGACATCTGCATTATAGCTATTTAATATTCTATAGGTAATAAAATAAGTAAGCGGTTTTACGGGATTAAATATCTGGTCAAACAATAAATGGACTGCGAACCCCAAAGTAGTAAAAGACAAAAGGTGGTTAAAATGAGTAAAAAAACACAAAAGCGCCAGCGTGAATAAAAGCTCATAACTATGGAGGTACAAATAGGCCTTTTTTACTTCCCCGTTTTGAAATGCATTGACAAACCTTTTTACGTTAAAATCTTTACCGGAGTTTTTATAAAAATCCCATATATGGTCAACATCCACAAGCCACCCAGCCAGGAAACATGCAATACTGGGGGAAATTGTCTTTGTTATGAGAAATGTAACTACACCTGTTATAATCGATACACCCAAATGACAGATAGGTTTCATACATGGCCCCTATGGAAGAAAGAGATAAATAATCATCTGTGTTTTTGAAACATTTTCCCCATGAACCGAATAGATTTGACGATGAACCCAAAGAACACGATGAAAATAATTAAAAGAGATCCGCATATGGTGAGAAGATACATAAGCAGTGTGTACGTTGCTGTATAAAAATTTGCGAGAGGATTGGTTATAATAAACGCAGTAAGGGCGGATATCGCCAAAAGAAATGTGAATGCTGATATGCTCCTGGCAGTAAATAATTTCCTTCTGTGTCTACGCCTTCTCGTGGTCTTGTGAATAGTATCCATATAACAGTCTTTATAATCTGTAGTTTATAAAATGTGTTTGAAAAAACCATTATAAACAACGGTATAATATAAAATCAAGGAAACGTCTATTCAATGGGACTAAATTTTATTTTAGATGAATTGAAGTCATTGAGAGAGCAGGCATTGATGCGTGACTATAGAACCATTGAAAGCGCTCAAGGTCCTTACATTCAAATAGAAGGTAAATCCTATCTTTCGTTCTGTTCAAACAACTACCTCGGCCTTGCCGACCACCCAAAAATAAAACAAGCTGCCATTACAGCTATTAATCAATACGGATGGGGTACATGCGCATCGCGATTGGTTGCCGGAAATATGCTGCTTCACGAGGAACTCGAAAAGAAGATTGCAGAATTCAAAGGCACTGAGGCGGCACTACTGTTCCCCACTGGTTATATGACCAATGTGGGCGCCATATGTGCCCTAGCCGGGAGAGAAGATATAGTTATTGGAGATAAACTGAACCATGCAAGTATTATTGACGGCTGTCGTCAATCAGGCGCAATTTTCCGTGTTTATCCGCACAATGATGTAAGCCAATTAGAGTCTTTGTTGCTGAGATCTTCAACATATCGAAGGAGGTTGGTGGTTACTGATAGTGTATTTAGTATGGACGGCGATACAGCCCCGCTACCAGAAATTGTAGAAATTGCCCAAAAATACGATGCCATAATTATGGTTGACGATGCCCATGCCACCGGAGTGTTTGGTCAACACGGGAAAGGCATGATCGAACACTATGGGCTCGAAGGAAAGATTGATATTATTATGGGGTCATTGAGTAAGGCGATTGGAAGCATCGGTGGGTTTATTGCCGGAAGCAAGCATCTTGTCAATTTCTTAAAAAACAAGGCGCGACCTTTCATTTATACAACATCATTGCCGCCCGCCGCATGTGCCGCATCTCTGGCAGGACTGACACTTATCCAGGAAGATACATCCCTTATTGATAAGTTATGGGAAAATATAAGATATTTGAAGTCGCAACTGTCGGAATTTATAAGCAATATTTCCGGAGAAAGTCCTATCGTTCCCGTTATTATTGGAACAGCGGAAGATGCGCTTAATTTATCCACAAGACTCTATGAAAATGGTATCTTGATCCCTGCAATTCGGCCTCCCACCGTACCTTTGGGTACAAGCCGATTGCGCATTTCATTAATGGCTACCCATAACAAAGAGGATATTAACAGACTAATAAGCACATTGAAAGATATTGGATTTTTAACTCATGGAAATGTAAAACATCTCAAGGAAGGCTATGCACAGACCGACGTGGGTTGAAATTGACTTAGGTGCCCTGAAGCATAATTTGTTGGCTATAAAGAAACGGGTCGGACCAGATATAAAAATTCTCGGTATCGTCAAGGCAGATGCTTATGGCCACGGCGACTACGAGGTTAGCAGGGTTTTGTTAAATAACGGCGCTGAAATGCTCGGTATCGCCATCCTTGAGGAAGGAATTCAATTAAGGGACAAAGGTATAAAAACACCATTATTACTTATGGGTGGCGTCTTTGAAGAACAAATCGAGACGGTTATTCACTATGACTTAATACCTACGGTTTATGATTTGAAGCTTGCCGGGGTATTATCAAATAAAGCAACTTGTTTTAATAAAAAATTAAAAGTTCATATATACGTTGATACTGGCATGGGCAGTATTGGTGTAAAGCATGACAAGGCCGTAGAGTTTGTAAAGACTCTACAAGGAATGAAAAATCTTCTCATTGAAGGCATATACACACACTGTTCTTCTTCTGATGAGAAGGATTCAGCATTTACAAATTTACAGATAAAAAGATTTAGAGACGTACTGGCTGCTCTGGATTCGAGCAAGGTGTGTATTCCATTAAGACACATGGCTAATAGCGGGGCAATTCTGGGTTATCCCGAATCTTATTTTAATATGGTTAGACCCGGGTTGTCGTTGTATGGATTATATCCTTCAGAAGATGTTTCCAGAGAGATAGGGATAAAACCCGTTATAACCTTTAAAACAAGGATTATTCATATTAAAGATATGGATGCAGGAGATGTGGTCGGTTACGGCAGGGCATACACGATTGCCAAACTCACTCGTGTCGCAACTCTGCCGTTGGGATATGGCGATGGATATAATCGATTGCTTTCAAATCAAGGGAAAGTCATTATAAGAGGTAAGAAGGCATCTATTATCGGACGGGTTTGCATGGATCAGTGTTTTGTAGATGTGACAAATATAAAAGACGTCTCGGTCGGAGATGAGGTCGTATTGTATGGCAGTCAGGGACAAGAAACGATCTCGATAGAATCAATTGCTAAACAAATAAATACGATCCCTTACGAGGTTGCCTGCAATATAAGTAAACGCGTGCCGAGGATCTATATCAACAATAATGAAAATGTGTATCCTTCCGCTTCTGAATGACAATAGGAGTGTGTGAACTTAATCATCATTATTAGTCAATCCTAATTTATCCATCTTATATCTTAATATCCTTCTCGTTGTCTTTAGGATTTGAGCAGCTCTGGTTTGTACGCCATTTGCTTTTTGAAGGGCTTTTTCTATAAGTTCTCTTTCTATGCGTGAGACTATTTCATCAAGCGATTCAGCATCCAATAATTCAATCAAATCGCCAGGATGATATACGGTAGGATTGGTATTCCCACTTTTGATTTCCATAGGAAGGTGTTCATCAAGAATGGTATCGCTATCACCATACAGCGTAAGCATCCTTTCGATTACATTTTTTAGTTCTCTTATATTTCCCGGCCAATAATAGTTTTCAAGCAGTTTCATTGCGGTTGGTTGGATCTTTTTGGTTTTGGAGTAAAGGTCTTCTTTATACTTTTGAAAATAATGCCTCACGAGGAAAGGAATATCTTCTCTCCTGTCTCTTAGAGCGGGTACGTTCAACGGAACGACATTTATCCTGTAGAATAAATCCTCTCTGAATGTTCCTTTAGTTATTGCAGTCTTAAGGTCAATATTGGTACTTGCAATTAACCGGACATCAATACTGATTGTTTTAGTTCCGCCCACGCGCACAAACTCATACTCCTGCAAAACACGCAAAAGTCTGGCCTGATTTGACAAATTCATCTCGCTGATTTCATCCAAAAAAATTGTGCCGCTATCTGCCAGCTCAAAACGCCCGATTTTCTTATCGGTTGCACTGGTAAATGCACCCTTTTCATGTCCAAACAATTCACTTTCTAGCAAGTTATCTGGCAGATTAGGGCAACTCACGGCAACAAAAGGCTTATTCTTTCTTGGACTCTGTAAATGAATTGCCCTTGCAATAAGTTCCTTTCCTGTGCCGCTTTCACCCGTAATCAATACAGGCGAATCTCCTTTCGCCACCCTGATAATTGTATCAAATATCTGCCTCATGGCGTGGCTTTGACCGACTATGTTGTTAAACTGAAAATTTTTGTTTAATTCAGCCCGAAGATACTCTACCTCATGTAAAAGCTCTCCGGAACGAAGGGTTTTGTCAATGACAAGTTTAATTTCCTCCACGTCGAATGGTTTGATAATGTAATCAGAGGCGCCTAACTTCATTGCCTCAATCGCTGTCTTTACAGCTTTTACGGCCGTAACCATTACAACCTCAACATCTTCATAATCCTTCTTTATTTCGCGCAAAACCTCCAACCCTGACATTCCAGGCAACATAATATCGAGGATTACCAGATTCACACATTCATTACGAAGCGCTTCTAAAGCCTTTAAACCATCCATAGCTGTAAGGACTCTATAGTTTTCCTTTAATATCATTCTAAACGATTCAAGGATACTTAACTCATCATCAACTACCAGGATAGTCTTCATAGTGTTTAATACCTTAAATTAGCAGAAATATTTAATAATATCTCCCATATTTTCAATGTTTAGCTAAAACTTAAGCAGCAAAAAGACTACCATGTTATTCATTTATTCCTCTATTATAATAATTTTTAACAAACTTTTAAATAGATGCAAGAAATATAACCGGGCACTATTTCATTTTCTTGTAGTTTATTCCTCACGATTTGTGTCATACAATGTGCCATGACACGCTTTTGTTATGATACACATCTGTGTCATGTTACGTTTTTATATATCCATTGAAAAAATTTTAATACGCTAAATTGATACATATGTCAAAGTCTTATATTTGTCACGTAAAAACCCTGCCAAAGTGCCTGGAATAAGCTTTCCTATGGTATGTCCATCGATCTTTGAAATGGGCATAATTTCCATAAGGGAGTTGGTAATAAAGACTTCGTCTGCACCAATAACCCTTTCCAGTCCGAAAATCTCTTCCGATGCATGAATACCGTTTGCCTTACACAACTCCAGTATAATCCTCCGTGTAATACCCGGTAGTACATTGGCTTTCAAAGACGGGGTAATAACGGTATTGTTCTCAACAATAAAAATATTGCTGACAGCACATTCGGCGACATGGTTGTCTGTGTTTAGCATGAGTACGTCGTGAGCACCTTTTTCAGACGCCTCTCTTTTAATAAGGTAATTGGTCAAAAAGTTGAGTGTCTTGTGACATGAGATGGGACAGGTAGTGCTCCTGCGAATATGGGAGGTAATAAGTGATACGCCTGTTTTATACAGCGATACAGGATAAGCAATAAGCGATTTTGTATGGACAACAAAGGTGGGAGTGCCTGTGCCTTTGGGAATGAGTCCATTAACTCCGGTCCCCCGGGACAATGTCATCCGGATATAGGCATCATTTAAATTATTTTCTACAAGGAGTTGCTCAGTAATTTGCTGTATTTGCTGAGATGTATAATGAAAAGGAATGTCAAAATATCGTGCGGAATTCGAAAGACGGACCACATGATCTTCAAGCCGGAAAGGGGTTTTACCGTAAGTTCTCAGAGTTTCAAATAATCCATCCCCATAAAGAAAGCCGCGATCAAGGGTGCTTAAAAGCCCTTCTGTATCTTTGACGATTTTATCATTTAAGAATATGATATTGGGCATGGTTTTAGTGAATCGATAAGGGCCTTGGCCTTGTGCATGGTCTCTTCATACTCCTCTTCTTCATTAGAATCGGCTACAATACCACTTCCAACCTGGAAGTACACCATTTTGTCTTTCATGATAAACGTGCGTATGGCAATATTCAGGTCAACATTTCCGTTAAATCCGATATAGCCAATAGCGCCCGTATAAACACCGCGCTGGGTGGGTTCGAGTTCATCAATAATCTGCATGGCACGTATCTTCGGGGCTCCGGTAATAGAGCCGCCGGGAAATGTGGCCTTGAGTAAGTCTATTAAATCATACCGTTCGTGCAGGTCCCCTTCAATAGTAGAAACCAGGTGATACACGGTGGAATAGGTTTCCAGGACCTTCCTTTCTGTGACCTTGACGGAACCATAATCGCATACACGTCCGAGATCGTTTCGTTCCAGGTCAATGATCATCGTAAGTTCTGCATCGTCCTTCTGGCTGGAGAGTAATGCCTGTTTCATCATTTCGTCTGTCTTCTCATTCTTACCGCGTGGCCGTGTGCCTTTGATGGGGCGGGTCTGGACGTGTTTTGAATGTACATTGAGAAATCGTTCCGGCGAGGAACTGATAATGGCAACATCGTCGAAGTTCAGGTAGCATGAAAAAGGCGCGGGATTTACCGAACGCAATATTTTGTAAAGTTCATAAGGAGGCATCTCAAGATGAGCCTCTATTCGTTGAGAAAGATTGACCTGATACACGTCGCCTGCCGAGATGTAGTCCTTGATATGCCTGATTGCATTCAAATAGCGTTCTTTTGTGAAATTAAATCGTAACGTGGTATCCGTTATTTTTGCGCTGGGACTGTATTCTGCTGATACAAATTCACTATCGGATTTTCTGCGCAATACATCAACTGCTTGTTTCATTCTTTCTTCTAATGTGTTATCTAAACCGAAATCGACTCCGATTACATAACACTTTTCCAGAAGATTGTCATAAGAAACAACCATGTCGTAAAACCCCAGATACATATCCGGAAGTCCAATATCATCAACGGCCATGCTTGGTAATCTTTCAATAAAATGGCACAAATCGTAACCAAAATAACCTACTGCACCGCATTGAAAAGGAATTGAATCATTTGTGTTTTTTAAAGAAAATTGCTTTAATAATTCCCGCAGATGTTCAAAGGGATTCCCTTCAATTTCAAGGATACCGTCTCTATCCGTCAGGGTGATCTTGCGGTGTTTCGTTTTCATTATTAAGAACGGCTGAAAACCCAGAAAGGAATATCTTGAAATTCCTTTAACGGGTAAGGCGCTGTCGAGGAAAAACAAATTTGTTTGGGAAACAAAACGGCAAAAAGCTGCTAAAGGGGAACAGGCATCTGTAACTTCACGGATAAAAACCTCACCCGCTGTACCCTTGCTTAAATCTATTTCTTTTATGAGATTATCTTTGTTCATAGCGAATTAATGGGAAACAATTTCTAGGGGAGTTAGGTGAGTAATTCTAGATATGGTGTAAAACTTTGTCAAGGTAAATCACCATTTTACAAGTCTTTTAACCAGCCCCTTTTTCCGATACTCTATCCCTTCACTGGTAACACGGATTCCCGTACTTCGTTCCAGCATATTTCGGAACTTCCTTAAACCCTTTCCGACAACTCCTGCATTAGCGGACATGATGCGATTACTCCATTCCAGGAGTTTTTCAAGGGTATTATTAGCCGTAAAGTACGGTGCTGGCCGGTCGGTAAGCCAGTAATCGTCATTTACCAAGCTTTTTTGTTTTGCCAATTCATAAAGCTCAGTGCCGGGAAATACCATTGCCTCTGAAACCGAAATAAAGTCGGGACGTACCATTTCAATCATTCTTACCGTATCTTGCACTGTATGGTCGTCTTCGCCCGGATTGCCCACCATCAGAAGCATCTTGGTTTTCATGCCCGTTTGTTTTGTAAGCTTGAAGGCGTTTGCAATCTGATCGGGGGTGGTCTTTTTTTTAATGGCCTTGAGCACCGTCTCTGAGGCAGATTCTACACCAAAAGAGATACAATAACACCCCGCCCTGATCATCCAGTCGAGCATGTCTTCCCAGATGAAGTTCACGCGGGTTTCGCAGTCCCAGACGATATTCAATTTTCTATCTATGATTTCTTTGCAGAGGTCGATGACCCTATTTTTATTAACCGTAAAGATATCATCCGCAAAATTGAAAAAGCCGCACCCAAAATCTTTGGCCAAGAACTCCATCTCGTCTACGACATTTCTTGCGGATCGGGTCCTCCATTTTTGCCAGAAAAGTGGGGTTGAACAAAACTGGCAACTCCCTACACATCCACGCGTAGAAATAATCGGGACAAATCTCAGATTTTCCAGTTGTTTGCCATTCCAGGCGCCTTTGAGTATTTCATATCTCCCTACATACTTGTCAAAGTCGAAATATTTATACGCAGGAAACGGAATATCATCCATATTATGGATCAATTGCCTTGGTGGAGTTTTTATAATCTTGCCCTGATGTTTATATGCTATTCCGTGGACATATTCCAACCCCCTTTTTCCCTCCAGGCATATCATCAGCTCTTTTGTTGTCTCTTCGCCTTCACCAAGGACGATAATGTCTACAGGCCAGTGTTCAAGTATCTGTTCGTACATAATGGTAGGATGAATGCCGCCCATAACTACCGTACAATCTTTGTTCACTGACTTGGAAAGCTTCGCAACCTCCAATGGGCTTGCCCGTTGTTCCGTCAGGCAGGTAATGCCGACAACATCGGGCAGCTCTTTTTCCAGTGTTTGTCCGACCTTATCCCATGAGTAATCGAACATGTCGATTGCCTTTACATCGAATCCATGTTTCTCCAAGGTAGAGGCCAGGTAAGCAATCCCCAGGGGAGGTCCGTAAGGCAATATGAATGGTTTGCCATATTTGCGCTGATCGTACATGGGTGGGTTAATAAGGATCGTTTTCATAAAGTAAAAGGATTTTTCTATTCGTGGTTTTTCGTGTAAATTCGGGGCTAAACTATTTATTATTTTTTAACCGATTTGCCAATTCTTGTTCGGCCTTTGCCCTGTCTGGCATATTGATTTCGTAATATAACTTTGCCAGATTTTGGTGATATATTGGATTATTCGGGTCAAATAAAATTGCTTTGTTAAATTCCTCAATGGCCAGATCAACCTGTCCGTTCTTAAAAAGTGTGATTGCCAAATTATTATGGGCATCGCCATTTTTAGGTTCGATACGCAGGGCGTTTTTATATTCCCGTATTGCAGCCTCGTACATACCTTTTTCGTCATAGGCAATGCCAAGATTGAAATGTGCAATTGGATATTCATATTGTACTTCCGATGCCTTTGCCAAGGCAATAGTATATTCTTCGATGGCCTTATCAACCAGCCCTTTTTGAAAGTATTCCTTTCCCAGATTGTTATGTGCATTAAAACTGCAAGACGTATCTGAGACGGTGCGAGACCACAGTGTCTGCTCATCAGACCAAAATCTATTCTGTTTTATGGTAAATATAAAATAAAAAATGAGTATGCCGATGAAGCAAATCTTAGCAATAGAACGATAAGCATGAATATATGCGTGTATATTGACAATAAGTATTCCA
>JAHFOY010000124.1 GCA_023261485.1 Planctomycetota bacterium | reverse complement strand
GACACAGGCAGTGGGATGGACGAGCAGACCAGAGAAAGGATATTCGGCCCCTTTTTTACCACCAAGGAGGTCGGCAAGGGCACGGGGCTTGGGCTTGCGATTGTGTACGGAATAATCAATCAGCACAAAGGCTACATCAGCGTTGATAGCGAAGTGGGGAAAGGCTCAACCTTCATAGTATACTTGCCGCTCATCAAATCGGAGATTAGAAAAAGAGAGAGAGAAGTACGGACTGCTTTTAAAGGCGGTACAGAAACGATATTAGTAGCCGAGGACGGGGAAGAGGTAAGAAGCCTTATAAAACTAATACTCGAAGGGCATGGCTATAGGGTGATAGAGGCAGTGGATGGAAAGGATGCAGTAAATAAATTCAAGGAGAACAAAGATAAAATACACCTCCTGTTATTTGACGTAATAATGCCGGGTATGAATGGGAAAGAGTCGTATGATGCAATAAGACAGATAAAACCCGATATCAAAGCCCTATTTACGAGCGGCTACAGCAGGGAGGTCATCATGAAAGATATGTTTAAAGCAGGGTCGGATTTCATTTCAAAGCCTGTTTTACCCACAGAGCTTTTGAAAAAGGTCAGAGAGGCGCTGGATACATGATAAGCCAGGTTGCCTTCGACAACGGTTTTTAAAGCTCCCCTCTATTGGTAGGACAGACGTCCCCATCGGCGGGACAAGCGTCCTCGCTTGTTATTATGATGTCAACCGAGACGGTTGACCTACTGTGGGGGCCGGGTGTGTGTAAAGGCATTTTTACCCACCCCTAAATCCCCTCCCAAGAGGGGACTTCTCAAAATCCCCTCCAGGGAGGGGACTAAGGGGTGGGTTCCCTCCCACTGAAACATCATGTAGGGGCAGGTTTCAAACCTGCCCATACGTGTGAATTTTACAAGTTGACGTCTGTTGATACCTCTGCCATGTCAATAATGGGGAGTTTTATGGATTTCTCTCCCAGAAGCGCATCTACTACATCCTGCGGTGCGCTTCGATAGTGTAACACAGCCTTTATCTTCAGAGGAGACTTTGCGTCATTCGGAACTAAACAGACAAAAGGCTCTTCTTTTTGCCCCTTTGGCGGGATGCGATTATCAGAGATGATGTGCGTCGCCGACCATACATGAAGTGTCGGGTTGCCATTTTCATCGCCAAACACCGTATGATAAACGGTGGAATTAGAATTAATATTCCCTTTTTCATCCACTTTTCCGTGCTGGTAAACAAGCTTGCCTTCCATGTCGGTAACGGAAATTTCCAGCCACATCTGCCGCATCTCGGTAAGGCCTGTAGGCAGATAATGTCCACAACCCGTGTTATTAATGTTTACCTGGAATCTCAGCAAATCGCCTTTTTTAGATGCCGGATCAGTTAGCACTTCCAGGGTCGCAGCGTTCTTCAATCGATCAATGGCCAGTTGCGGTTGAACCTCTGAGTTTGGCGGCAGGGAAATAGGAGTAACGCTCCCGCCGACAAAGTAGTGCGTCCATATATGCGGACGTTTTTTACCACCCATGATTTCAGGCGATGCAAAACCGGGATTGTCAGGCCTATCTGTGCTGCCGGTGCAGGGGAAACCTGGGCGCTGTCTCATGTGGCAGTCCTGACAGTGTACGGTTGTTTTGGGATCGGTTGTATTATAAGGCCCCTGACGCCATTCGGTATAGGTCTGTTCGATGGGAAGATCGTTTCCTGCGTGCGATACATCATGACAACCCCCGCAAAACTCAGAGCGTGTATGTAACTCAGAGTACTGATTTTTGTGGATAGTATCGGGAGAATCGTTAAACGGGCCGTATTTCGTGCCGCCCTCCATCGCCTCTGCATTGCCGGGACTTAGTATATAAGGTGCATTTCCAATACCTGTGGTTGCCCTAACGGAATGGCAAAAATCGCAGATAACGCCGCCCTTTTCGTCATCCAGGGGAAGGTTTGTCTCTCCGCTGCTGTGGCCTATTGGGAAGTGACAGCGCACGCACGATTCTATGTTTTTCTTCTGAGATTCTCCTTCCGCAGTTTTCTTTCCTAGGTTGTAAAGCGCCTGAAAGAGCGGATTCCTCCAAGCATTGGCGTGAGTGGAACCACTCCACATCTTGAATATCTCAGGATGACATGCGCCGCAGGAGATGGGACTAAAAAACTGACTTTTTTTAACTTCACCAGGGACGGTAATAGATTCGTCTACAATATTTGCGGGTTTCTTTCCGGGAGGAAGTTTCCACGTGGGCGACCACTCCCTGGGGTCGCTTGCGAAGGATATATTATAAAAAATAAAACCCAAACTCAGTATTATAGTTAATGTATATTTTGAGTATAAACGCATAGTTTTTTGTCTATCCTCTAACAGCCTCAGCGTTCTCTGCGGTAAGCTAGTTTATTATTATACACGAAAAATATCCGTTTAAATATAAAATTTCAACGGTTTTGGAGGAGACGTAACCTTAATTATCCAGAAAAACTACACAAATAAAAAAAGAGGATAGACTATTTTGTCTATCCTCTTTCCCGAAATGCAGAGATACCTTTACGTAACTTACGGGTTTAATTTACCCTTTCTTACTTTGATTCTTTTTCACCCTTTGCAGGTTTTGTTGATTTTATGGTTGTCTCTCCCTCTAAAACGACATAATCCTTGATCTTCTCAAACTTCTTATCTCCCACGCCGCTTACTTTCTTAATATCCTCAATGGTTTTAAAGTTACCGTTATTCGCGCGGTAGTTAACCACTTCGGTAGCAAGCTTGGGACCGAGGCCTGGCAATAATGCAATCTGAGATTCAGTAGCCGTATTTATATTTACCTTTCCTTCGACTTGTTCTACAGAGAGGCAAAACCTCGCTTGCCAAATAGACCCAACCACTATCACCAATATAACTACCCAAAAAGATTTATCTATTATGCGCATACAATAACCTCCTTATAAAAAAGTTTTTCAATAAATGCCTTACAAAAAGGCCTGTAATTCTGAGAAACAGGTGTATAAACCAGAATTTTGCAAAGTGTAAACCAGAAATTGAAAAACTCTTTAAAAAATAAATAATTTTTCTTAACTACCGAAACCGCTACTGGTAAGAGGCTAGAACTATTTCATCAACGATTTAGTGTGAAGGGAAATGATTTAAGGGAAACAACACAAAAAAGACCCCGAAGTGGACAAATTTGTTGGTAATGACGGCCAATAAAAAAGGACACGCAATTGCGTGTCCTTTCTCTATTTTCAACATTTTAAGTTTTATGTTAACTTACTTCTTTTTGTCCCGTAACGATTCTATCACCTCGTCAACCAGCCCGTAAGTCTTTGCCTCTTGCGAGGACATGTAGAAATCACGGTCAACGTCCTCTTCGATACGTTCTATAGGCTGTCCTGTGTGTTTTACAAGGATTTCATTCAAACATTTCTTCATCCTCAGTATCTCCTCTGCCTGAATACTGATATCCGTTGCAGTGCCCCTCATACCACCCCACGGCTGATGGAGCATGATACGGGTATGCGGCAAACCATACCTCTTTCCCTTTGTTCCGCCAGCGAGGAGGATGGCGGCCATGCTATACGCCTGGCCTATACAGAAGGTGGCAACATCGCACTGGACAAATTGCATCGTATCATAAATAGCCAGACCCGCCGTAATGGAACCACCCGGTGAATTGATATAAATACTTATCTCCTGACTCTTGTTCTCGTTCTGGAGGAATAGTATCTGTGCTATAACCAGATTCGACAATGTATCCTCTATTGCAGAACCAATGAAGATGATGCGGTCTTTGAGCAGCCTGGAAAATATATCATAATGCCTTTCACCATAGCCCGTCTTTTCCACGACATAAGGCACGAAAAGATTGCCATATATCTTATTCGATCCTACAGCAGGAAATTCACCATTTTCTAAATGCGATAAAAATTCTTTATACACAGAAACTCCTTTATATTATTTTTACATCGTTTCCTTGATTCTATGCTATTTAATCTTATTCTTCTATTTTTGCTTCCTTGAGAAGCAAATTTATCACCTTATTTTCACGCATTTCGTTTCGTAGATAAGACAGACTGCCCTGCCGTTCCAGTTGTTTACGAACCCGTGTTATATCTGTATTGTATGCACGCGCAATATCTGCGATTCGCTGCTCTACTTCGTTTTCAGTAACAAATATCTTCTCTTTTTCAGCAATATTGTCCAATACAATAGATGCCTTGAGTTCCCGCATTACGGATTCTGAAGATGCATTTTTAATGTTTTCCGTTTGTTTCTGAATTTCTTCTAAAGGCATGCCCCTTTTTAGCAAATCAAGTTGATGTTTATATACCCTTTGTTCCGTATGATAATTCACAAAATCCTGAGGCAAATCAAACTTTGTCTGTTCCAGAAGGGTGTCAAGCGCCTGATTTCTCAAATCGTCTTCAGCCCAGTTCTTTTTATCAAGCTCAATCCGTTTACGTACATTGGATTTTAAGTCTTCCAGAGACTCATAACCCAGCGTCTTGGCAAAATTTTCGTCCACCTCAGGTACAGCCAGGCGCTTTATTTCCTTCACCGTGAGTTTCAATTTTGCATCTTTTCCACGAAACTCCTCATTCGCAAATTTGTCTGACAGCTTTACTTCAAACTCACACTCCTTGCCTGACGTTGTACCTTCCAATTTTGTGGCTAAATCCGGTACCGGTGTATTCGCAACAGCAACACCGTTTTCAACGAGAATCTCCACATCATCGTCTTCCAAAACGGCACTTTTCCCAACCTTTATATTACAATCACAGATAATGTGGTCGCCCGTTTTTACGCCTCCGTCTTTTACTACCGTTAACTGAGCCTTTTTGTGGCTCATGCCATGCAGCGCCTTTCCCATATCTTCTTCCGTAACACTCGACGGTTTTTTCTTTAACTTCAGTCCCTTGTATTGACCCAATTCAAAGGTGGGCCATACTTCTAAAGTCACATCGAAGTTGAGGGGTTGTCCAATCTCCAGTTTTATCTCACCAAACTGGGGATTTCCCACCGGATTTAGTTTGTGTTCTTCAATCGCCTTCTGGTAACAGTCACTAACGACCGACTGTTTCACATCGTCCTTTATTTGAGTTCCAAACCGCTTTTCGACCAATTTCCTTGGTGCACGACCCTTTCGGAAACCCGGCAACTCAACCGTATCGCAGACCTCAGCGGTCTTTTTTTCAAATTCACCCTCGATAGTTTCTTTCGGTATTTCAAATTTTAAAACCTTTTTACAAGGACCAGCTTCTGTAATTGTCACATTCATTGTATTAATATCCTGTAATACTTTTTTCTCAAAGATAAAAAAATGGAGCGGGTGATGGGGCTCGAACCCACGACATTCACGTTGGCAACGTGACGCTCTACCACTGAGCTACACCCGCTTATTATTCAACTCAATTTACAATGCGAGGGGGGGGAATTGAACCCCCACGCCGTTAGGCACAAGATCCTAAATCTTGCGCGTCTGCCAGTTCCGCCACCCTCGCCCAATATGGCAATTAATGAACAACTTGGGCGGAATCTTAATCACCTCTTCATCTTCCTTGTTTGCAATGAGTATGAAGAGGCAATTTCAACTTAATATAATGATGCGCCCTGAAGGATTCGAACCTTCGACCCATTGATTAAGAGTCAATTGCTCTACCAACTGAGCTAAGGGCGCACTTCTTAGTCTATAACCAGAACTCGTTAGGGATATTTATGAATAACGCGCCCGGCAGGACTTGAACCTGCAACCGTTGGATTCGAAGTCCACCACTCTATCCAATTGAGCTACGAGCGCAAAATTACAGCGCAACAATGGATTTACAAACTACCTTATAAATACACCAGAAATCAACTAATAAATAGAAAATTATAATTAATTTCTTAAAAAAGTCAACTGCAATCCCTTACCTTTCCAAAATCGGCTAGTGTATTCTATTAAATTTGTATGTCAAAAACACTTTACGTTTCTTTTCCTGTTTTGTATAATCCCCACGTTGCCTTATTACTGCCGTCAACTATATTTTTTGCACACACGCTAAAACTTGAGTTACAGTATTGAAATTAGGAAGTGATTGAATATGATAAAATACGGCGTTGTATATGTAAAGGATGCGAGTTTTGATTCAGAGAGGATAGACGACCCTTACATTATCGAGGCATATATTCCCGAAGAGTACAATCTGAGTCCATCCGGGGAAGGCCTTCAACTGGCTAAAAGGAATGAATTAAGGCATGCCGTTGGGATCGTTGCCGCCAGGTCTCTGAAATATTTCAGCACAAATGGCGAAGGCTTTAATATCTCCCGTACACGGGGCATGGCCGTCTGGTGGCTCAGGCATATTTACAATAGTTTCAACTGGTGGAAGGCATATGTGGTAAATGCAGAGGGCGAACGGAAGGAAATGCCTATGTTGTATATTGGGGAAAAATTCGGCACAGCGACAGGAAGTGAGAATGAGGCGGATATTGTGCTGAGCGCCTTCGAAAATGACCGGTGCATAGTCAACCAGGCGTCTGGCGGAGGGACGATCTTCGCCGTTGGGTACAGCGAGAGGGGGGGATTATTTAATTCCCCGGATATGTACGGAGTAAAGACGATTGTAGGCAGCAAGTATAAAGGCGCAGGCGTTAGTGTGCTTAATGGTATTACAAAAAATCTAATGCTTATGGCCGAAAATACCCTGAAAAGTAAAAACAAAGACATTGATCCACAAAATATTCGTGAAGAAATCAAGAATATGAAGGTGATTATCCTGGACAGGCAGAGACACGAGAAACTTATCAGGACAGTTAAAGCGCTTGACGTTCAATTAATTCTCGTTAAGGACGACGACCTTACCCCAACCCTTGCAGTTACCAGTGGCGAAGTTGACCTGATTATTGGCGTGGGAGGGATTCCTGAGGCAATGTTAAGCGCAATCATTGTCGAAAAACTGGGTGGTGAAATGAGCTTAAGAATATTGCCGGCCGGCGTAGCAAAGGACGAGAAACTATCGGGGATAATAAACAATTGGAATCTTTTCAGGAAGAACGAAGTGGATATTTTAAGGAATTTTAAAGTTGTAAGACCCGGCACTGAAAAAGAAGGCGAGAGGCCGTGGGATACGGTCTGGACTTCAAAGGATTTAGCCAGGGGTAAAGACATGGTTTTTACGGCCAGCGTCATTAAAAAAAGTCCATGGATAAAGTTTCCCGATGGGAAAGAAGTAGCCGGCGTGGAAATAGATCCTGAAACGGGAGAAATAACCGTACATGTAGTTCGTATTGCAGGCAATAACGTGGAGATCGTTCCTGTTATTTATCGTACCGTGATTGACAAATACGCTGGTCAATATAAGGATTATGATGAAATAAATGACAGGACAAGCGCAGATATGCTCGTCCAATTGGAAAAGGTGTATACAGAGTTTGGTATGTATCAAAAGGCAAAAGAATGTTTACAAAAAGCCATAATGAACGGGGGCGTTCACGAGGATTTGTTACAGAAGTATAATTCCATTTATGAATATGTTGAAGGGCTATACGCCCTCACGCACGAACCTGTTCAAGCGCCGGAAGCTGTAATAAAACATTTCGAAGAGGTATACCGTTTAGCCAGGGAAGATGACGTAGGAATCAGGTCAAGGAGAATGATTAAAAGGTATTATGAGTACCTCGGAGACAAGCTTTATCATGAGCGGCAATCCGAGAAGGCTATTGCCTATTATACAGAAGCATTGAAATATAGCCCGCATGAACTGAAGCTGCATCGCAAGGTAAATAGCGCCCAAATGAGGGATATCCTGGAAGAATTTTTCAGACGAATCGACAGGAGGTATCAGGAACTCGATTATAAGGAATCTGAGGGTTGGGAAAAGTTTAAGCTAGGGACTGCCCTGGAGGTTTTTTATAACTATGAAGGACGTTCAAATTTCTCCAGTAGAGACCCGTGGCTTATCTTCTTCAGAAGGACGGTATTGCATGGAAAGAGGCCTTCTTACAAATTGGCTATTCTGACCAAATTATTACGGTTATACAAGAGATTGAACCGGGCAAGCGATTACAAGCTATCTCAATTTCTGAGTAAAGAATTTGGAATGAGCGGAGAAGATATAGACACTATTTTGATGTATAGAAATTCTCAAATTGAGATACTTCGCCGTTCCACTTCCTTCGCTTCGCTTGGGACAGGCACTCAGAACGACATATGCTGGAATTCCGGGCAAAGCAAAGAATCTGATTTTAATTATGCATGTGGAGACAAGATATTTCATTCAGTAGGAGAACTCTATCTTGTTAAGGGATTGAGCCTTGAAAGCTTGTCGAAATTACTTCTCCCAAAGGTAATATTGGAAAGCCAGAATGAACTGGAAGATGCCGATATTCCTTTAAGTATTAGTCTTGTTGAGGCGATGGAACAAAGATACAAAAATATACTGGAAGAGCTTCGGGAGGGATACAAGAAAGAGGCGCAGGAACATTCGTACGCAGTGGCGGAGGCATATCATTATGTGGGACTGGCGCTTTATGACATTGGCGACGATGAGGGCGCAAAAATATATTATGACGAGGCAATTAAAAAATTTGGCGAGATAATAGAAAAGTTTGAGGGGATAACGCCTGTGAATGCGCAATATCGCATCGGCAATCTGTACGAAGAATTGGCTATGTTGTATGAGAAAGAGCAGTCGGATTATTATAATAAGGCGAT
>JAHFOY010000123.1 GCA_023261485.1 Planctomycetota bacterium | reverse complement strand
CATCAGCAACATCGCGGCTCTCAATTTCAGTTTCATCAATGAGATCTATTCCCAACTCATCCAGCATCATCAGGATGTCATCAATCTTTTCTGGAGAAATATCCGCATCATCGGGCAGCATGTCGTTCAGTTCTTCGTACGTCAAGTAACCCTTTTCCTTGCCCTTTTGTACGAGATGCTTGATTTTTTGATTCAAATTATCCATTTAAAGACAGACCTCCTTAATAATATTTATATAAATGGAGATAACCAATATTCACCTTTTTTGACCGGATTTATTACACTGTTAAAGGTACAAAAACCAGACCTATATTTTGTTTTTCAAGGCATGGATGTTTCTGCTTTTTTTGTGAAATTCATCCAATAAGATAACGATATCTTCTTCTCTATTAATCTTGGCGGTTTCTAACATTTTTTTCTTTGTTTGGTTAATTTCTTTTTTGCTATTTCTCATTTTAAAGAAATGGATATACTCTTCTAACTTCTCGCTGTAATTTGTAATATTTTGAAACTCCTCAGTTGTTACAATATCCATGAGAATTTTATTGAGTCGGGCATCATCCACTATATGTAACACATCTTCGCCTTTTACAACATTATTTTTATGGTATAACTCAACTACCTTTTCCGCTATCTTCAGAAAATCCTTATTATTAAATTCTTTCAGACCTATTTCTTCTAATACCCTTGGTATAAGTATATTGGATGATAACATTAAATGCAAAAGTTCCCGCTCTACCTTCGAAGAAGGATCCAAGCGTCGCTCTACAGGTTGCTTTTTATCCGGGGTAAAGGGTTGTTTATTAAATTTTTTTAGCTGTGACCGCAATGTTGCCTCATCAATGGACATTTCTTCGGCAATCCATTTAACGAGTAAATTACGTTTAATGACGTCGGGCATTTTCATTGCCGTTGAAAGGACGTCGCTGATGGCATTTGCCCTGCCATGAATGGTTGACATGTCCCATTTGGATGCGGCCATTTCGATCTTGAAACCAAAAAAATCTTTGGCATTGTTGACGCATGCCAAAAATTTCTCAGCGCCTTCTGCTACAAGAAAATCACAGGGGTCAAAGTCTTTGGGCAATTGGGCAATTTTTACATCAAATTCTTCTTCAATAAAAATATCCAGATTTCTATCGGAAGATTTCTGGCCTGCAATATCAGAATCAAGCAGGAGTATCACCTGATTACAGTATTGCCTTAACTGCCTCAAGTGCTGTTTTGATATAGATGTTCCCATTACGGCTACCGACCAATCGATTCCATGCTGATGTGCCATGATCACGTCTGTGTAGCCCTCCATAAGTATTACCCTCCGCTGCTTCAGAATGGCACTTTTTGCGAGATCGATACCGTAAAGGACATTGCTCTTGTTAAAAAGGACGGTTTCCGGTGAATTGAGATATTTTGGAAGTGAATCATCTAGAGACCTTCCCCCGAAACCAACGACCTGTTTCCTTGCGTCGGATATTGGAAACATCAGCCTGTTTCGAAAGCGGTCGTAATACCCATTTCCTTCCTTTTTTGGAATAATCAACCCCACTTTTTCTAATGGTTCAGTGGAGACGTTACGCTCCTTGCATATTTTCAATAGTGCATCCCAGCTATTAGGGGCGTATCCAAGGCAGAAGTTTTTGATGGATTGATCGTTTATCTGTCGTTTTTGCAAATAATCTCTTGCGACTTTTCCATATTCTTTGTGAAGCAAGATATTGTGATAAAATTTTGAAGCAAAATTGGTTGTGTTTAACAAATGGGTCTTTTCTGCAGTCGAAAAGGACGACTTTTTATTATCCTGTAAATGAGAAAGATCAATATGTGACTTGGAAGCCGCCAACTTTACTGCTTCCACAAAATCCACACCTTCTTGTTTCATGATAAATTGAAATACCGTTCCACCTTCACCGCACCCAAAGCATTTAAAAAGTTTTTTCTCCGGATTTACCGTAAATGAGGGTGTTTTTTCTGAATGAAAAGGGCACAATCCTGTAAAATTTCTGCCGCTTTGTTTTAGGTGGACGTGCTCTGATATGATTTGAATAATATCTGAGGCTTGTTGTATTTCTGCAATCTTTTCTTGTGGGATAAAATTTACCATTAATTGGGAAAGATGAATGTTTAAAATTAAATTTTAAACAAAATAATTATATCATTAAAATAAGTAATGTCAATGAATTGGGAAATAAATTATTTATTTTTATTGAATTTTTTACAGAATGGTGTCTTTTGTCTTAAACGATAGGAAAAGGTTATGTTTGGAAATTTTCAATATAAGAATATATAACTAATTTATAATTCGCATGTTAATACCTTTTTTGACCAAATACTCTTTTACTTCCCGGATAGATATTTCTCTATAATGAAAAATGGACGCAGCCAGGGCTGCATCAACTTTTCCCTTAGTAAAGACATCGAAAAAATGTTCCAGTTTACCGGCCCCACCAGATGCTATAATGGGAATGTTCACTGCCTCTGATATGGTTCTGTTCAACTCGATGTCAAAGCCGTTCTTGGTGCCGTCGCAATCCATGCTTGTTAGTAATATTTCACCGGCGCCCTTTGCTTCAACCTCCTTTGCCCATGTGACAGCATCCAGGCCGGTGGGCGTTCGACCACCATGTATATAAACTTCCCATTTTGCATTGGCAAGATTGCCTTTTGCTCTTTTTGCGTCAATAGCGACCACGATACATTGGCTGCCAAAACGCCTGGATGCCTTTGTAACAAATTCCGGGTTTTTAACTGCCGCGGTGTTGATAGAAACTTTATCGGCCCCGGCGTTTAACAATCGGCGGATGTCGTCAATGTTCCGAATACCACCTCCAACGGTCAAGGGCATAAATACCTGTTCTGCAGTTTTTTTGACGACATCGAGAATGATGTCCCTGTTTTCGTGTGAGGCTGTAATATCGAGAAAAGTTAACTCGTCGGCGCCTTCCTTGTCATATAAAGCCGCTATTTCAACGGGATCTCCTGCGTCTTTTAAATTCAGAAAATTCGTTCCTTTAACGACACGCCCGTCTTTCACATCAAGGCAAGGTATAATTCTTTTGGCAAGCATAGTTAATTTAGAAAATTTTAAACTGGAAAATTTGAAGTAAAGCCGAAGGAATATTTTCAATACAGGCTAAAAAAATACACAGGCAGGTAAAATGGAGTTTAAAAATCCTTTTCCGGGCTGCTGGCTTTAGCGTAAAGTCTTTTGGGTATGCGTCCGGAAAGGAATGCAAGCCTGCCTGATTCACACGCCAGTTTCATAGCCTTTGCCATGCGTACGGGGTTTTTTGCAAGGGCAATTCCCGTGTTAAGCAGTACGCCCTCACAACCGAGTTCCATGGCCATTGTCACGTCTGATGCGGTACCGACACCGGCATCTATAATAATAGGAACCTTTGCTGATTCGAGAATGATGCGTATGTTGTTTTTATTTAAAATACCCTGACCAGACCCAATCGGTGCGCCAGCCGGCATGACACAGGTTGCGCCCGCATCTTCTAACTTTTTTGCGACAATGGGGTCGTCAGAGGTGTACACGAGTACAGTAAAACCTTCTTTTACCAAAACCGTTGTTGCTTTCAGTGTTTCAATAGGGTCTGGCAAGAGTGTTTTCTCATCGCCGAGCACTTCCAATTTTATCATGTCAGACATGCCGGTTTCCCGTGCAAGGCGTGCTACCCGAATGGCCTCATCGGCAGAATAACATCCCGCAGTATTGGGCAGGATTTTATATTTTTTTGTGTCAATATAGTCTAACAGGGATTCCGATTCGCTGATTTTTACCCTTCTGACAGCAACGGTGACCACTTCCGTACCGCTGGTCTCTAAGGCTTCTGTCATTATTTTCATTGAGGGATATTTCCCTGTACCAACAAAAAGTCGGGAAGTAAATTCATACTTCCCGATCTTTAGTTTTTTATCTTCTATTTTCTTTTCGATTCTATCCGCCACCAACAAAAGTTACTACCTCCAATACATCCGCATCCTTAAGCATACGGGTAGAAAGTTCCTTCCTGGGGACAATCTGTAAATTCAATTCTACTGCCGCACGGTTCTTGTCAATCTTATATAATTCAAGCAATTTTTCCGCGGTCGTTCCTTCCGGACATTCCTGCTGTTCGCCATTTAAGATGATTTTCATTCCATTTCAGACGTAGTTTTTCACTAATTTAAACATTTATGAACTTCAGCGTAATGGCAGGTTTCAAACCTGCCCCTACACGGATAATTTACTATTTACAACAACTCATTGTGGCGGCGTGTTTTTTCGACCTTACATATTCGTCAATTGCCTTCGCAGCCTTTTTTCCTGCACCCATAGCCAGAATGACGGTTGCAGCGCCGGTTACAATGTCACCACCGGCAAAGACACCTTCCTTGTTGGTTTTACAGGTTTCTAAATCTGCCACAATGTTGCCCCACTTATTTACCTGTAAGTCGGGAGTTGTGGATGGGATTAATGGGTTAGGACCGTTACCGATGGACATAATTACGCATTCCACATTGAGCACGAATTCTGAGCCTTTTACCGGAATAGGGCGTCTTCTCCCCGATTCGTCAGGTTCGCCTAACTCCATCTTCACGCACTCAAGCCCGCTGACCCAGCCCTTTTCGTCGCCTAAAATCTTTATGGGATTTGTCAGGAATTTAAACTGCAATCCTTCTTCTTCGCCGTGATGGATTTCGTCAACCCTGGCGGGCATTTCATCTCTTGAACGACGATACACGACGTACACATTCTCAGCGCCCAGACGCAGTGCGGTTCGTGCCGAATCCATAGCCACGTTTCCGGCGCCAATCACCGCCACATTCTTCCGCATTGCTATTGGCGTTGCATATTTTGTGTTGTAAGCCTTCATCAGATTGACCCGTGTGAGGTATTCGTTTGCAGAGTATACGCCATTCAGGTTTTCCCCGGGGATTGCCATAAACATGGGCAATCCTGCGCCAGTACCTACAAAAACAGCATCAAAGCCGTTCTGTAACAATTCATCAACTGTTTGTGATTTTCCGACGACCGCATTGACTTCGATCTTTACTCCCAATTTCCGGAGATATTCTACCTCTGATTCCACAATGGCCTTTGGTAATCTGAATTCGGGAATTCCATAGACCAGCACACCGCCAGCCTTGTGCAGCGCTTCAAATATGGTGACGTCATGCCCCATCTTTATGAGCTCTCCGGCACAGGCAAGCCCGGCTGGACCTCCCCCGACGATTGCTACCTTGTAACCTGTCTTTGAAGGCGGCTTTGGTATGGTTACTGCGTTGTGGGTTCGTTCATAGTCTGCCACAAAGCGTTCCAGGTTTCCTATCGCCACAGGTTTGAATTTTTTGCCAACGATGCAGACCTTTTCGCATTGATCTTCCTGCGGGCATACCCGGCCACAAACGGCAGGCAGGGCATTTCTCTCTTTAATCTTACGTGCCGCTCCAATGAAATCTCCTTCTGCAATCAGTTTGATAAATCCTGGAATGTCGATACTGACAGGGCAGCCCTCACAACAAAGAGGTTTCTTGCATTGTAAGCAGCGTAAAGCCTCCTGACGTGCCATTTCTGGTGTATATCCACACGGCACCTCTTCGAAATTCTTTATTCTATTGGCAGGGGTTTGCTCCGGCATCTTTTGCCGTGGAATAGCGCCCATTTTCTTTGCGCCAGGCTTTTCAGCGCCTGTTGCGGCGCCGGAAAGACCCTCAGCCAATTGGTCGACAACTGCATGTCCTTCAGCGGCATGCATGGAAACCGCCGGTTTATGTACGGTACCCACACGGTCTTCAGGCGGCTTCCAGCAGGAACTGTCTTTCCCTACACTTTGTAAACTCGGATCTTTGCCGTTGCCGGCGTATGTTTTCAAGCGTTGCACCAAATTGTCATAGTCAACCAGATGACCGTCAAACTCGGGGCCATCTACACAAACAAACTTGGGTTTATTATCTATCGAGACCCTGCAGCCGCCGCACATGCCTGTTCCGTCCACCATGATCGGGTTGAGGCTCACGATCGTCTTTAAATTATAGGGCTTTGTAAGCCTGCTGACCGCAGCCATCAACGGGACAGGTCCTACTGCAAATACGATATCAATCTTTTTCCCTTTGTTAATTAAGTCCTGTAATATCTGGGTTGGAAATCCCTTTGTGCCTTTGGAACCGTCGTCTGTGGCAATCATAAACTCGCTGCTGCATGCCGCCATCTCTTTTTCGCAAATCAGGAGGTCTTTGTTTCTCCCGCTGATAATTGATATTACATGGTTGCCGGCCGCATGAAGCGCCTGGGCAATCGGCATTACAAGCGCTATTCCCAGACCGCCGCCAATACAAACGGCAGTTCCGTAATTTTCAATATGTGTAGGATGCCCTAACGGCCCCACCACATCTAGAATATAGTCACCGATATTTAAGCCGGATAACTGCCGTGTGGTATCTCCGACGACCTGGAAAATGATGGTAATGGTTCCCTGTTTCGCATCGGAACCTGCTATCGTTAAGGGTATTCTTTCACCAAGCTCGTCTATACGTAACATAACGAATTGTCCAGGTTTCCTTTTGCCTGCAATCTTAGGTGCGTCAATCTTCATTAAAAAAGTAGATTCTGCAATCTTTGACTTTTCAATAATTTTAAACATATCTCCCCCACCCCTTATTGAAACATTATTACAGTAATTTAAGTATACAAATAAAACTTTAAAAGTGCTAATTTAGCAAATTAATGGTAACTTATCTACAAAAAAAATGCAAGGGAAAAGAAGGTTTGACAAAGCGCCTTGCTCTCCTTATAATTCAATACTTTCCAGTTTTGTTTGATTTTATAGGGTGTCTGAAATTGCAGAGTATTTTTGGGGTTGCCCCCGCTGTTTTTGGTGGCTGACTGAATTGTAACGAAAAAATCCGAAGCAAGGAAAAGGGTTGTTTCAAGTAACAAGGAATTTTTTTAATGAAAAGGTGGGGGTGTTCAAGTGAAAGATATAGCCACAAAGGCGCTGATTAACGATATTCATAGCGTTATGAAGAAGCATGACCGTTTTCTCATTACCACGCACGTGCGGGCTGATGGGGACGGTATCGGGTCTGAAGTGGCATTATACCACGTGCTCAGGGGGATGGGGAAATCGGTCAGCATTGCCAACGATTCTCCGATTCCGCAGATTTATAAGTTCATCGTTCCTAGTACCGGGATGTACATCCATCCGGAACTTCCCAAAGACCATGCAGAGGTTGTTTTTACCCTGGATTGTCCTACCCTGGATCGTCTTGGCAAGGTACAGGGAATCGTCCCCAAAGATGTCCTGATAATAAACATAGACCACCATATCTCCAACGAACATTTCGGGAAGATTAACTGGGTGTCGGAGGAAATGTGTGCCACAGGGGAAATCGTCCTGCACTTGCTGAAAGAAGGGAATGTAGAAATTACCCCGGATATAGCGACTGCTTTGTATGTGGCTATCGTGACAGACACGGGACGATTCACGCATTCCAATACAACGCCAGAAGCGCTCAGGATAGCCGCATTCCTGATCGAACGTGGCGCACAGCATGTTGAAATTTCCAAACACGTTTATAATACGAACCCTTACAATTTGGTTAAATTGAATGCCCTTGCGCTCAACACCGTCAATCTTCACGCAGGGAATAGAATTGCCACCATCTGGCTAACCAGGGAGATGCTGGTGAAAACAGGTATTAGTCCCATCGATACGCAGGAATTTGCAGACATTCCGATATCAATTGACGGCGTTACTGTCGGTGTGCTGCTCAGGGAAATGACCGAACCCAACTGGATAAAGGTGAGCTTGCGGAGCCGAAATGGCTTTAATGTAAATACTATTGCCGGGAAGTTTGGGGGTGGAGGTCACAAGTATGCAGCCGGTTGTGAAATACAGGGTACCATAACAGAAGTGCAACGACTCATTCTTGAAGAACTGGAGAAGGCATTGTGACAAATTCGAAATTCAAATATCGAAATCCGAAACAAATTCCAATTTTTACAGTATAGTTTATAGTATAACTTAGTGCCTTGGTGCCTTTGTGGCAGAGAGTTGATTTGTATGCATATGGATGAAATAAGAAGAGAGTTGGCATCCATACTTAACGCCGTCAAAACCAGGATCGATCTTGAAAAGAGGTTCGGTGTAGATACTATCACCCTCTCTCAATCGAATAAGGCAATAAGCCAGTCTTTACCGAAGGTTGTTCCACAAATCAAACCTATAGAGGTTGCCGTTGTAATAAAACCTATCAAAGAACATATCTCCGCGTCATGGGCAGGGACAAACGTTTGTCCACCCAATGATTCAATAAAAATATCTGGTGATCAAACATTTATGGGTGAGAAAGAACGAAAGATCAAGCTGTTGGAAGAACTGAAAAACGAAATGCTGGCATGTCACAAATGCCCATTAGGTAAGACCCGAACCAATCTTGTTTTCGGCGTTGGCGATCCTATGGCAAGGCTCATGTTTGTGGGGGAAGCGCCTGGACGGGACGAAGACCTTCAAGGCGAACCCTTCGTTGGTCGGGCGGGCCAATTACTCACAAAGATCATCGAGGCTATCGGTTTGAAGCGCAGTGATGTGTATATTGCCAACGTCCTGAAGTGTCGTCCGCCGGAAAACCGTAATCCCCTTCCGGAAGAAATCGTCCTCTGCATGCCCTATCTCATCAAACAGATCGAGGTAATTCAGCCAAAGGTCTTGTGTGCATTAGGCACCTTTGCTGCCCAAACCTTACTCAACACAAAGGCTCCCGTCGGCACGTTACGGGGC
>JAHFOY010000122.1 GCA_023261485.1 Planctomycetota bacterium | reverse complement strand
GAAGGGCGGGCATTAGTTCTTTTTACGTCTTACAACCTGCTTGATAATCTCTATAGAAAGTTAGAACCACAAATAACAAAACTGGGGTATACCTGTTTAAAGCAAGGCATGGATAATCGCCATAATCTCCTTGAGACATTCAAGAAGGATAAGACTTCCGTTCTCTTTGCTACGGATAGTTTTTGGGAAGGGATTGATGTCAAGGGGGACGCCCTGGAATGCGTTATTCTGACCCGGTTACCGTTCAAAGTGCCGACAGAACCTATAATAGAGGCGAGGACTGAAGCTATTGAGAGGGCAGGAGGCGATGCCTTTTATAACTATTCAGTTCCTATGGCTGTGATAAAATTCAAGCAGGGATTTGGACGGCTCATACGCAGCCGCGACGACAGGGGCGTAGTGATTATCTTTGACAGTCGCGTTGCAACCAAGAGGTACGGACAGATTTTTCTCCAGTCGCTTCCGGATGCACGATGTATTAAGAATAAGAAAGAGGTCGTTTTTCGTGAAATAGAAAAGTTTTTGACTTGAGATAGAGGAGGTAATAGGCCATGAAGATATTTTTGACAGGTAGTACGGGCTTCGTTGGAAAACATATACTCCGGGATTTGATCGAGAATAATTATCAGGTCAGATGTCTCGCCCGAAAAGGTTCCGAACAAAAGATTACACATTACAAAGATATTGAAATCGTAGACGGCGACATCACCGATGCTGCAAGTTTAGATGGCAAATTAGAAGGATGCGACGCCGTAATTAACCTTGTCGGCATTATCAGAGAATTCCTTGGAAAGGGAATTACCTTTGAGAAGCTGCATTACGAGGGGACGGCAAATCTTGTCAGGGCAGCCCGGTCACAGAAGGCCATGAGGTTCATACAGATGAGCGCACTTGGGGCGCGACCGGATGGCAAAACCCGGTATCAACAAACCAAGTATCGTGCAGAAGAATGCGTAAGGACAAGCGGGCTTGACTATACAATCTTTCGTCCTTCAATAATATTCGGGCGTGAGGATAAATTTGTCAACCTGTTTGCCAATATGCTCAAGACCCAGCAATTTGTGCCTGTTGTGGGTAACGGCAGGTATAAGATGCAGCCGGTAGCTGTTGAAAATGTCTCGATGGCCTTCGTAGCATCGATTGAACGAAAAGACGCCGTCGGAAAAACTTTTAACGTGGGAGGACCGGAAAAGATTGAATTCAATCAAATCATTGATACTATTGGCGAAGTCATATGCGCACCGCCATACAAGATTCACATCCCTGTGTTCATTATGAATACCATGGCAGAAATGTTAGACTGGTTACCGTCATTCCCCGTTACTAAGGATCAAATCACGATGCTTCTAGAGGGGAATGTCTGTGACGAGAAGCCTTTTTTCAAGCACTTTGACATAACACCCATTGGCTTTAAAGAAGGGATATCCAAATACCTTTCAGCTTGACATTAAGATACAGCACACCTTGCCGGTTAAACGTCCTTGTTTGAATCGAAATATTTCGGTTCAAGCTGCAAGCATGAACCAGAGCAGAGGGGTGTGTATGCATTCATACCTCAGGAAGACGATTATTCCTTTATGCAGGAAACAGCACAGGAAACCTTCTTTGCCCAAATACTGTTGGGATAATTCTCCTTTATCTTCTTCCACTCGGTTACCTCGTCATTCACATCATGCGTTAACTGGTATGCGATAACACCGGCCCAATACTGCGCCTCAGGAGCAATATCACTTTTTGGATATTTCTCTACCACTCTCCTCATCTGTGTATCGGCTGTTTTAATGTCCTGTTTTTCCAGGGACATCTTGCCTACACCAAATTCCAGTTGCGGAATGAATTCATCCGGTGGAAGAAAACCATTGAAACGATAATACTCTGTTCCGTTGGAATCCAAAACGAGGATCGTTGGCGCCCACAATATGCGGTATTTATTCTTAACCTCCGGGTTTGTTTGTGCGTTAAATCGTACTGGAATAAAATTTTTGCCGATATAGTCAGCCACCCCCTGATTAGGATACGTCACGGTATCCATAGATTCACAGCTTGTTCAGGCGATCAGATAAAAATCCACGAGGACGGGCTTCCCCGAAGCTTTTGCCTTAGCAATCGCATCTTCAACGGTTTTTTCCCATACAATAACGGGTTCCATAACAGTTCTCCTTGTTCTCTAAATCAGAAGAGGTAAACACCAAACAAAAATCAATCCTTTACAAAGGACACTTTTAAAGCCCAAATACTGTTGGGATACTCCTTCCTGAGCTTCTTCCATGCACTAAGCAATGCCTCTACGTTATGTGCCGCCTTGTATTCAGAAACACCAACCCAATACTGTGCCTCCGGAGCGATATTGCTTTTGGGATATTTTTCAACTACCGATTTCAGTTGAGCGCTGGCCGTCTTATAATCCTGCTTTTCCAACGCCATCATACCTAGCCCAAATTCCAATTGTGGAATGAATTCATCGGGTGGTAAAAAACCATTAAAGCGATAATATTCATTACCGTTGGAATCGAGAACAAGGATAGTCGGCGTCCAGAATACCCGATATTTGCTAACAATTTCTGAATTGGTTTGTACGTTGATTTGTAGGGGGATGAAATTTTTGCTTATGTAATCGGCTACGGTAGCATTAGGGTACGTCACGGTACCCAGGGTTTTGCAGCCTGTTCAGGTGGGTATGAAAAAATCCAGCATAACGGGTTTTCCCGCAGCCTTTGACTTGGCAAGTGCATCTTCGAGGGTTTTTTCCCACACAAAGGTTGGCGGTGTACCTTTATTGTCTGCGATAACTGCACCAGCAATGGGTGCTATTGCTAATGCTGCAAGAAAGGACAGGACATATCTTACCATGGTCTTCCTCCTTTTCTTGAAAAGGTATGATTGGATGGATAAAGAAACATGCTGCTAACTCTATAGCAAAATATTTTTACAGAGTCAATAAAAATAAGGAATTTGGGTCACAAGGAAATTAAGATAATTTAAGGAAGACCGTGAATGGCAGTGTAGAAACCCTTGAATTTATTGGTGGAGCTGAGGGGATTCGAACCCCTGACCTTTTGAATGCCATTCATAAAAAGGGTATTTTTAACAATTTTCATAACTGACTGATCTTGTGTCTGTTATGACCGCAATTACTTATAGTAAAACAATTACTACACATCAAAAATTCTGACAATTCCGATGGCTTCCGCTGGATTCCGTTGGAGTTGACTACAATTTGACTACAGTATGACTACATTGCAAAAGATTGAGATCAATGACCATACTGAGCAAGTGTCGATATTCTATCTTTATTTGAATCCATTCTTACATGTTTTTGAATATATCTTCAACTGGGAGATTAATACCCTGACTATTTTTGGGAGTCATATTGGTGTATATCTCGACTTGGAAAAAGATTGATCGGGATTGCTGTTTGTTATGACATCCAATTACATTTCACCAGCTTCTTTCATTGCAAAGTGCATGATATCATCATGAATCCAGTATCCGCCGTCACGTATTTTCTTAAGCACTTCACCCACATTGTCAATTAGCCTCTTACTTTTTGCTTCAACGAGAATACGAGCAGTTCCAATTACTCGTAAGCCGTAAATGTTACGGGCGATTTTTCTCGCCTTTCGTTCATCAATAAGAACATAATCAGCGTTGATTTCCTGGGAAAGTTGAATTACTGATGCTTCGCCAATATCCAAAACAGTTTTGATTAAAGGGTCAAGCGCGTTTTGGAGAGAATGAACCTGAATCCATGATGCTTGTTTATACGATACAAGTCCAATTCCTATGTTCTCACCAAGTAGCAGTTCTTTGTGTACAGCTTCTGGAATAAATACTTTTTGAAATAAATTCTGGAGAATGTTTAGTCGTTCAATGAGCATAAGGGCGATAATAGGTCCTGTATTCGATATCAGGGAACCATTCATCGTTTAGCCTCTGAGAACTCGGCTTCCAGTTCCTCCTGATCCCATTCAACGCTCGCAGAACCGTAACGTTTACAACTCAACAAAAAGGACACACGAGAGATACCGGCAAGCGAAGCAGCCTGACCCGAGGTTAAACGCCCCATTTCGTAAAGCTTTACTGCCAGTGCAATTTTCGCTTCTTGCTCAAAATTTTCAGGGCTTAGGTTGAGTATGGCTGGCATAGACTCGGGATATTCTATTAATAACTTTTTCACATGTAACTCCTTCCTTTGATGTGGCGTGCAATAAAATTCCTACAATCCTACAATGCGTCGGTCTAAAATCCATTTGAACGCAAATTTATTTTAACATTAAGAAAATACCTAAGCAATCCTAAAACCATCCGTGAGCATATTTATATCAGATGTCATTTCCATCAGTCAAGGCTTCAAAAAATGTTTTCTGAGATATTGCCATTCCAGTTCATCCATTTCCCACTCACAATACAGTGATATTCCCTGATAGTTTGAAGGAATTTCTCTATAGCGGTTTAACCCGGCATGTATTCCAGAAAGGGCATCTGACAGGTTTTCAACGCCCGGATTATGATACCCAACATCTTCGTCTTTATAGGACGGTACGCCAAGAAGAACGATAGCCCCTTTAGACCAATCGAGTATCTCTCTTGTCCACGACTTCATGAGTTGTTGGTAGAACTTTTTATATTTAAAAGAGGTATCGTACATCATCACGACCATCTGATCAACGTTCTTGGCTATTTCTCTGAAATATGCCGCGTCCCAATGTGTTTCTTTAAAAGGCTGCCAGAACGTTGGCGGTAGAAAGGCTGCAACCGAGAGAACCTTGTCTTGTGGTAGTGCCTTACGAATTTCCTTTAACAAGGTTAAAAGGCTCTGGTTTCCCGAGGGCCAGGGCTCAATATTAATATGGATACCCTGGAATTTGGGATGAGTCTGCAATAAATCGAGAATAGAATCCAGAAAATTCCTCCGCCATTTTGGATCATTTGGAAATACTTGTTTGTTTAAAACTCCCCCTATCCAGGGCATTACGCGAAAACCTTTGAATTCACGGAGAAACAGTTCTGTCTGTTTATGGTCAACGGATGGAATCCGACCATTGGTTAGGCTCCCCATGTTGGACAAATTTCGCAATTGGCTTTGTTCAGGAGAAGTAAAGATGTTCTTTGAATTTGCTAATACTTTGGGATTGGTTCCCATTTGAAATGTAAAATTGTATTTAGCCCGTATTAAGCTATAACATATTTATACGCTGGTACAACTTTGATGGCAATACCACGTTCCATAATATTTTCTTCTTCTGTGGCGGTTATTAAACATCCTTCCTTAACAGATACTTTTTTACAGGCATCAATAAGGCCTTCTAATTCCCTTTGTCTTGTTTTTCTTTCTGTGATGGTGTAGCTCACTTGGATAACGTCCGTTATCCTTGACTGATCAAAGACAATAAAGTCGCATTCCCTTTTATTTTTGTAGAAGAAAACCTTTTTGCCACTTTTATACAATTCTGTAAAAATGGTGTTTTCAAGCAGTTTCCCGTAGTCCTTTGAAAACTTGAATGTGATGGCATTGAGAAGCCCGTTATCAATTGCATAAACTTTTTTTTCTCCCAGTTCCTGCTTTACAGGTTGTCCGAGAATGTGGGCAATAAGCGAAAAGAAAAGACAAAGACAACGGTGTGTAAACCAAATGCGATCTATAAACAAATCAGAAAAAGGTTAACATTTTTCTATCCAAACCATAATTTTGCATCTCAGTAGTATAAAAAGTACATGAAACTGCCCAATGAGAGCTTGTTTTCCTTGTATTACCTCATACCGTGGCGGGCTTTATTCCCATCTTTAACATCTTTTTTAAATTCCAGCCAATACACATCAGCTTAAACTCCGCACGGACTTTTTCCAGACCTCGTAACAAAAAGTTTCGATACCCTACATTAAATTTCAGATGCCCAAAGACTGGTTCGATGATGTATTGTCGCATGAAGTATTTTCGCTTCCCATCATCAGATACCAGCTTTTCTCGCATCTTTTGTAAAAGAGGTTCACGAATATCTATTAAGAGTTCTCTCGTCTTTGCCTTCGTACATAATGACCGTTTCTCACATGCCCCACACGCCGTCCCCTTGTAAACTTTATGATTCCACTGACGGCTCTCAGTCTTCTTTGTTCTGGTCTTCCAGTATTTTAACCGCTTCCCTTCCGGACATACATAACTGTCGGTTGCTGCATCATATTCAAAATTGGTATAGTGATATCGGTTTTCCTCTTTCTCGTATTCTCCCGACTTATACTGTTGAAAATGATCATCGGGAACATATCCATCTATTCCTTCTTGTTCAAGATACTCATAATTTGCGTAGCTCCCATACCCACTATCTGCCGCCACTTCTTTGACTTTTCCCTGAGTGTTTGACTCCGTTTGCTCTATCATGGGTTTCAATTGATTCCGGTCGTTCGCATCTGTTACTGATTCCGCCGCCATAATAATCCCGCTTTCCGTCACCGCTGCCTGACAGTTGTAGCCAGGACGTATGTCTTTGCTCCCTCCTGATTTCATGTGATTGGCATCTCTATCGGTGAGATTGATCTTTTCTTTTCCCTCTTCCTTCATCACCTCTAACGCCTCTTCTATCTTCCTTTTCAGGTAGGTACGGTCTGATAACTTCTTCTGTAATGCCGCTTGTTCCGGATCTATTTTGCAGCTCTCGTCTTCTTGATTGTCGATGGTTTCTGCTTCCTTTAATACGGTTGCTATCTCCTCCTCTATCTCTGAGAGCCATTTCTCAAACCCAGCACGGTCTTTCGTCCGCTTTGCTGATGCATTGCCTTTGAGCTTTGTCCCATCCAGGTATATCTTCCCTACGCTGGTATACCCCAACTTACTGAATATCCTCACAATATCCACAAAATACTTCTCTATCTCTTTGAGATTATTCTTACGAAAATCACTGATCGTTCGATGATCCGGTGTATAACATTGCATGAGATAAATAAAAAGGTGATCACCCAGACACCTCTCTGCTAACTTCCTGCTACTGCGCACTCCTGTTGCATATCCATAAAACAACACACTTAAGAGTAACTTCGGATGATACGTACGCTGACCTAAAAAAGAATATTTCGCCTCTATCGCTTCGGTATCTAATGAAAACACAACTTCTTTGACTAATCTGCACAGATGGTCTTTCGGTATTACTGTTTCTACATAATCTAAACTTGTCCTCGTGGAAACGGGGAAAAGATTCCGGAGTAAATCCTATCAGTGGTTTCTGGTATTCATGGAACGACTTAAATTTAGCCATATGATTGTTCCTCTTCTGTTGGGTATTCTCTGGTAAGGTAATAATTGAAATGGATGGTTTGTCCGGTAAAACGGTTGACTTAAAGAAAAGATTTAACTGCCCGGTGTAGGTTTGCTTTGATGATTTCATTTCGCTTTATTATATCATTGGGCTTCTCTATCTCAACCGAATTACCCTACAATGGGTGAGTTAAGCGGAGCAAACCCACCATTTACAAATACATTGAAGGTGGATTCGGCGTAAAAACCAACGCCTTAATCCACCCTACGTCAAATTTAAAATAACCGCCGAGGACACGAAGAAAGAAACATATTTTCTTTGCGGCCTATGGGGTTCAGCATTCTTAATCCGCACCGTACGGTCTTCTAGCTTATTTCTCCCGTCTTCCGATCCCTGCCCCCCTGATTCCTATCCTACTTCCTCTGCTCCATTTCTCCTCTGCTTCTTGTCTCTCGCTTCTTGCCTCCGATTCCCGGCTTCTGTCAGTTTTTTCGCGTTTCTAATTTCGACTTCCAACTCCAGACTAAATAAAAGCATTACTGTCATTTGCCGTAATAAGTCGCTTTTTTTATCCTGGCAAGACGAAGTATCTTTTATAGAAGACACTTCGGCGTTGCTCAGGGCGGATGAATCATGCATAAGGTAAACCTTTCTTTGGTTTCATTTATCTGAAAGCGGATTTTAACCGCACCTCCACCAGTCCGTATATGGTCTTGACGCCGTAAGAATCAACGTCCTCCAGCTTGTAATAGAAACTGCCTCGGCCTGGAGTATCTTCAAAAATGTAACTGGCGCTATTTATGGCATTGTATTTTCAGAAAATCTTACACTTTCCTCATATAATGTAAATACCGGAAATCGAGTAAACCCTTTGGGGTTTACCCAAAAGTGTATATCCTGATGTAAAGAGAAAAACCCTTGATTTATAAACGTCCGCAAGAAAACGTACGGTAACAAGTCATTGCTATCGTCGTAAGGTGAGGAGTCTGTGCTGAATCTGACGGGGGTAACAGAGTGGCGAGGTACAGAAAATCTTTTGAATCAACATCAATATTGTGTCAGGGTACCATCCTGCTTTGCCTTCCTGACGGCATATCCAAACACTGCAATACTGAGCGGCGTCATGATGAGAGAAAATAGCGTCAATCCTATTATATGAGGCAATAATAATTTCAGGGAATATCCATTTAACAGGGAGAGTCTCATTCCTTCCATTGAGTAAGTAACTGGCAGCAAATACGATAACTTTTGAAGCCACCACGGCAGTACGGAAACTGGATAATACACACCTCCCAATATTCCTGAGACATTTGTTAACATCCAGCTTATAGGATCTCCCTTTTTTAACACCATGACAAAACTGGCAGAAATTATTCCCAGGCTGTTAAAGGAGATTATGGTAAGGAGGAGTATGATAACAGCCCCGGTCACATTTGCATTGCCTATATCAACCCCATACGCAAAAATTCCCGTTTGTGTTACGAGCATTGCTTCTAGAGTTCCCAGCATTTGCCCTTCCCTGATACTTTTGGATAGCCCCTCTGTAGCCACTCTGAGATAATTAAAAAAAGCTATCCCTATAAGTATAAATGAAAAGTAGTTTCCC
>JAHFOY010000121.1 GCA_023261485.1 Planctomycetota bacterium | reverse complement strand
TATCTGCTCTACAAAAAGCGAAAAAACATATCCTCTGTCCGGGAATACCTTATAGTGCCCGTTATAGCTGTATTGGTGAATTTGTTTTTTCAATGGCAAACAGGAAATATTTATTCCCAAAGAGTGGGGCATTTCTATTGTTGGCATGAATTCCTCAGTAAAGAGGGTATTCCATTTCTGGAAACACCGTATAGATATATACCGATATCTGACTATCTATTCAAATATCACACAATACCCACACTGATAACACACTGGTTCAAAGGATTCTTCGTGCTTATCGGAAACCTCGACGGGATGATCGGGCTTTATTTCTCGGTTTTTTGGGTATTTGCTAGCATATATTTAGCGATGAAAATGGAATATGGAATAGTACCTTTAACATTCGGTATAACATGCATTCTTCCTATTTTTTTTATGCACTCCAGAGCACATTTACGGCTTTTCTATGGTTACTTACCTACAATATTTATCCTTTTTTCCGTTTGCTGGGTAAGAGGGTATCTATTTATCCACACTACAAATTACAACAATATGCTGAGGATAGTGGGAAAATGTATACTGATTTGTATTCTTCTACACTATGTTATGCAATCAATATCAAAACTATACTTTTGAGCGCCAACAATAAAGATAGAAATGGTTTTAAGGTCTTTAGAAGAGATATCCCGGACAGGATTAATCTTAAAGAATACGGGTTTGATTTCGAAATATGAATTACTATTAAACTGATGCGTCTCAGATACCGTGTGTACGAAGCAGGCATTTCGTACTGGGGAAGAGATTATTCCGAAGGCAAGAAAATAACATTGAAGGATGACATAAGGACTATTTTTTGCGTTTTTAAGTAAGGAATACTAATAAAGAATAAATGCAACTCTTGAAACGATTAGTAATGATTTCGCTTCCACTGGCGTTTCGAATACCCTTTGTATTCAAAACGGCGCTTTTTTTATATGACTGCACAAAAAACACAGAGGTAAAATTATCCAAACATTCCCGGTGGCTTGCAAATCTTTCCGATAATCTATTCAACACATTCCAGGAGTTAAGAGAATTCACGGGCAAAATCCGTGCTATTAAAAATGGTTTCCACATAATTAATCGTTTATATGATTGGCAAAATACAATCCCCCCCTTCCTTGTGTGTTTTAAAGGATATGAAAAAGGAAAAACGCTGGAAAAGTCCTTTATCTTAAAACAGCGCACAGGAAAACCACTTTCCGGGGAAGATGAAAAGCAGCTTTTCTTCTTTTTAAGTAATTATCCAAATTATACCTTTAATATTTTGCTTAGCTGGAATAATCCGGATAAAGGTTTTCTGACCAGAAAGGAAAGAATTTTCAGATGTATCGAAAGAGAAAAGGGACGCCTTTTGGAGATAGGATGTTCTGCCGCACCGTGGCTTGAAGATTTCGTTCACAATGAGGATATTTCTTCGTATATTGGATCTGATATCTCACTTTTTGCAATACGGACGGGAACATTTTTGCACGATAACAGGAAGTCTAAATTTCTGCAGTGTCATGCGGAAAAATTACCCTTCAAAAATGGGTCTTTTGGAATTATTGTGGCATCCGAGGTTATGGAACATTTAAAGAATCCGGAAGCCTTATGTAAAGAGGCATTCAGGATATTACGGGAAAATGGCGTGTTTGTCGTGTCTGTTCCAATGCACGTTGTAGACCAACATAATATAACAGATGCATTGGATTTTGGGGATTACACCCACAATCCATTTTTCCCCAATTTTCAACAATTAAAGGAAATGTTCTTAAAAACAAATTTTGTTATAGAGGACATAATGATAGATCCTTATTATATCTTCAAATTAAGAAAAGTAATTTAGTAATTACGAGACTTGCATTTTTCCCAAATACGCATTCAATGAATCTCAACATATTATATTTAATCGGCGATAGAGGCCTTGATTTAACAAAAGGCGAAGGGTATAAAATTCATGTGTTGAAAATTATTAATGGATTAAAAAAGAAAGGACATAAGGTATTCTTATTAACCGTAAATGAAAATTCTTCACTCTCTGAGTTTGAAAACTACCTCACAGTCCGGCATAAATACCTCCGTTTCTTTTTTCACCGCATTTTCCCATTCACAGGAACTATAAATAGTATAAACATCCTATCCCATATTGTTAAGCTGAACAAATTGTATAAATTCGATGTAATACACGAGCGGTTTGGTCTATATGCCTATGGTGGAATCATGGCATCCAAATTACTTCACATCCCCCATATAACAGAAATTAATGGACCTAACATAGAGGAGAAAAAATTATTTACAAAAGATATTGCCCCTATCCAGAAATTTATTGCAAAGATTATCCGCAAGTTTTGCCTGCGGCATACCAACCATATAGTTGCCGTTTCTGATAATTTAAAGACCTTTTTGATAGATAATCACGTGGTCAAAAATTCAGGCAAAATCACTGTTTTACCAAATGCCGCAGATGTAGTTGCATTTGATAAACAGTTTGACGTCAGGGGTATTAAAGTGTCACTTGGTTTAGAAGATAAGTTTGTTATTGCATATACCGGAACACTTCAGGTATGGTATGCCATCGAAGACCTTGTCTCCGCGTTTCCATTAGTTCTGAAAGAAGTTCCAAACGCCTTTCTCTTAATCGTAGGAGAAGGACAAGCAAAGGAAAACCTTGAAAATCTTGTACATCTATATGGAATAACCGATAGAGTTAAATTCATGGGTTATATAAACCATAGTAAGATTCCCGAAGTACTTTCTATTACTGATGTGGCTGTTGCTCCCTTTAAGGAATTGGGAATGACCTTTTTTGGATCTGCCATTAAAATTTTCGAATATCTCAGCGCCGGGAAGCCTATTGTTGCCACAAAAATAGGACAAATTGCAGAAATATTAGAAGATCAACACACGGCATTACTAGTAACTCCCGGGCACATAGAGGGATTAGCAAATGCCATCATACGGTTAGCACATGATGAACCGTTAAGAAACTATTTGGCAAAAAACGCCAGAATAGCGGCGCAAAAGTATTCCTGGGATAATTACGTAAATCAGATGGTGGATATTTACAGGGCATTAATTATGAAACCATAGGGACACAGGGGGATAGAAATAATGTGGTTTACCATCTCATAAATAACTATACTATATAAAGCGCAGTAGTTTCTAGTGGCAGGGTAATCTGCGCCTCTGTGGATACTTCTAAATTTCAAAAAAGGAGGGGAGATAATGAAGGTGAAAATTATCACCGTCGCAATCTTACACATGCTGTCCACTTCTTGGATTGAGGAAAATCTCTTTGCTGAACTGACAAGAACAGTTATAAAAGAAGAAATTCAGCATGTAGACAAACTAATTGATGATTTAAGGTCAGAAGTCCAAAATGTAAGGTCAGAAATCAAAGATTTGAGGTCTGAATTGCAGGGCTTTATGTTATGGAGTTTTGGGATTGTGTTTGCAGGCATCTTTGCGCTCATTGGTTTTGTTTTGTGGAACAGGAGGACGGCCCTTGCCCCTGCTATAAGGAAGAATCAGGAATTAGAGGAAAGGGAAAACAAGATTGAATCGGCGTTGAAAAAATATGCGCAAAAAGAGCCTCGGCTAAAAGAGATACTCAAACATGTAGGATTGATGTAATGTCACACAAGAAGATAAACATCCTTTACGTTATTGATACTCTTTTTATAGGCGGGGCCGAACAGCACGTAGCTACCTTATGCAAGCATATAGACAAAGAGAAATTCCACGTTGTAGTCTGCACCCTTTTCAGCCGCGTCCTATCACAAGCAGAACCCTTTGCCATTGAAATTGGTAAAATGGGTATTCGCGTTGAGCGGTTGGGATTAACCACCTGGCGAGATATCAAAACATTTAAAAAATACTCAAACCTCATTGACGAAGAAAACATAGACATAGTGCATGCACATACTGTCCCGGCAGATTTTTGGGGTTGTCTGATTGCAAAGATATTGAAACATCGCAAAACCATCGTGACCTTACATGCACCTGACCCCCAGAAAACCCTCGTGTCTGGGATCCAATATATCTTGGTAAATACCTGGTTATCAGATAAAATTATCGAAGTATCGAATCATCTCAAGCATGTTGCTATAAAAGAATATTGTGCAAAGGCAGACAAAATTATGGTAATTCCCAACCAGGTAGACGTTACTAAATTTCATCATAAAAAGACCGGAACCAACCTTCGTGCAGAATACCATATTTCAAATGACATGATCCTCATCGGAAGCGTAGGCCGTTTTATAAAACGAAAAGGGTTTGAAATATGTTTACAGGTGTTTGCTGAGGTACAGAAACAACATTCAAGATCAAAGTTTATTTTATGTGGTTATGGCGAAGAAGAAGATTTTTACAGAACCCTTATCAGAGACCTTGGAATTGAAGAGAATGTTATTTTAACCGGTCATCGAATGGATGTTGATGAAGTGATGGCAGCAATAGATATATTCATTTTTACACCATACTATGGTGAAGGTTTTGGATTGGTACTTATTGAAGCAATGGCTTCAGGAAAACCTGTTGTTGCCTCCAATGTATTTCCAACCCCTGAAATAGTGTTAAATAATGTAACAGGCTTCCTACCTTTTCCGGAAAAGGCAGTAGCCATTATGGAAAGGGTCGAAATCGATCCTTTTGTGGAAAAGATACGGTATCTTATTGAACATAAGGATGTAAGGGGAAAAATGGGGATGGAAGGCCGTAGGATTGTGGAAGAAAGATACGGTACCAAAGTCGTTATGAAACAAATAGAAACTCTTTACGAAAGGGTGTCCTGCCGTTCTTAAATGCTCTTTGCATGATTAAAATGAATGTATTAGTGCTAACCGACATGTTTCCTAGCAAGGAAGAGCCAACGTTGGGTGTCTTTGTCTACGAGCTTTCAAAAGCCATATCGTGCAAGAACCAGGTCATTGTTATCCATCCACAAATCTGGGATACACTAAGGGGAAAATTCTGCAGGAAAGATAATTATTACAACCATTTCAACGATATAGAAGTCTACAGACCGAGATTATTCATTCCTCCTAAAGGAGACAAGTTATTTCTCAGGGCAATGGCCTTCTTTCTCATTGCATTACCTCTGGTTAGAAAATTGAGGAAACAGTTTTATTTCGACCTTATTCATGTGCATATGGCTGGGCCTGCCGGTTTTGCCGCTGTTTTACTGGGAATGATATTTAGTAAACCCGTAATTGTTACAGCCCACGGCTCGGATATCCATTCTTTTCCAAAACACTTCTTCCTTAAGCGACTGGTTATTTTTACGCTAAAAAAGGCAACTAAAGTCGTAGCCGTTAGTCAGTCTTTAAAAGAATCGATCTCAAAAATGGTAAGTTCCCAAAAAGAATTATTTGTAATTCGGAATGGGGTTAACTATGAAATATTTTCCCCTATGGATAAAACAAGGGAAATGCTCAACCTCCCCAACGACATAAAAATCATCCTTTTTATCGGTAGTTTATTACCAATCAAAGGGGTTGATTTGCTCCTCCACGCCTTTGCCGATATTAACAAAAAAGACCATATTAACCTTATCATAATAGGAAAAGGGGCATCAGAACAAAAACTAAAGGATTTAACAAAAGAATTGCATGTTGAAACACAAGTCTCTTTCATTGGAACCAGGAAACACGACGAAATACCTTTATGGTTAAATGCCTGTGATCTCCTTTGTTTACCCAGCCATAACGAAGGGTTCCCTACGGTTGTTGTTGAGGCATTCGCATGCGGACGTCCCGTAGTAGCAACAAAGGTTGGCGGTATTCCGGAAGCCATAACAAATGATACGTTGGGTATATTAGTCGAACCGAATAATAAAGAAGAACTGACTGCTGCACTCAATAAAGCGCTGGAAAAGGAATGGGATTATCAAGCTATATCAGAATATGGTAAACGTTTTTCATGGGATACGATTGCTGAGGAATACTTTGAATTATATAAAAACGCAGTTTCAAAAATATGAATTTACAGATAGTTATCTGTCTATGACACGGATTATACAAATAATACTTATTATTTCAATCCCGCTTATAGTTTTTCTCAATTCATTGAACAATACCTTTGTCTATGATGACGTATTTACCATAACCGATAATTATTTCATCAGAGATTGGGGAAATTTCACCGCTTTTTTTACTGACGATTATTTTAAATATTCAGGAGAGGTAACGTATCGTCCTGTTGTTACCTTTTCTTATTTCATTGATTATTCCATATGGCATCTCAATCCCACTGGGTTTCATCTGACGAATATCTTGCTCCATGCAGTTAATGCGGTACTCGTTTACCTGCTGGTTTCTAACATCTCCAGGTCGCATACTGCCGCTTTTCTTACCGGCATCCTGTTTGCCTTGCATCCTATATTAACAGAGGCCGCAAACGGAATTAGCTACAGGGAAGATCTCCTTGCAACCACCTTTTTCCTCGGCGCCATTTTATTGCTTATTAAATCCAAAATCAAAAATCCAAAATCAAAAATCGCAAATTGTTTATATCCTCTTTCCCTGTTTTCATATCTTCTGGCATTATGTTCTAAAGAAGTGGCAATTACTTTGCCCCTCGTTATTTTTCTTTTAGATTGGTTGATGGGAGACAAAAACAGGATTAAGAAAAATATTATCAAATATTATACTGGATTTATACTTGTCAGTGGTTTTTATCTATTCTTAAGATTTGTGTGGTTTCACAATCCTGTAGAGGAACAGTTGGCATATCCAGATAACAGTTTCCTGGTAAACCTTCTAACCATGCCAAAGATTTTTTGCTCTTATATAAAATTGTTGTTCTTCCCCATCTGTTTTAACGCAGAGTATATTATTTCTCACACAAAGACCCCATTTGCGGCAACTTTTATCCTCAGCATTATATTTCTGAGCTTAACCGGAGTAATCACCTATAGATTTTACAACCAGTCAAAGCGTCTGTTTTTCTTTATGCTCTGGTTTTTCGTCACCCTGGCTCCAACCATGAATATCATTCCCATAGCCAACATTATGGCTGAAAGATACCTCTATCTTCCCTCGGTTGGATTTTGTGCAATACTAGCATCCATTTTAATAGGAATCTGGAGGCAGATATGCAAAAATACCCCTCACCCTACCCCTCTCCCGCAAGGGGAGAGGGAACTGTTTCCCATATTAAACCCCACTCTTAATGGCCTCCCACCTACTTCCCCTCCCTTGATGGGAGGGGTGAGGGAGGGTGGCAAGTATTCATCCTCCTTTGCGAGTAAGGGATTCCTGAACATTTCACATGTATCCAAAACCGTACTTATAACTTGCCTGGTTTTGATCCTTGTTGTCCCTTATTCACTAGCCACCATCAAGAGAAACAAAGTATGGATAAACCCCTTCACCTTCTGGTCAAAAACGGTGGAAGATTCACCCGACAGTTCCAGGGCGCATAACAATCTGGGTATGATTTACCTTCAAAAAAACGAAACGGATTCAGCAATTCGGGAATTTCAAGCATCAATAGCCATTGAGTCCGACCCTGAATATCACCATAATTTAGGTATGGCTTATCAGAAAAAAGGCATGAAAGAAGAATCTCTGCAGGAATACTATCACGTTCTGGCAGTAAATCCAAACTCCGCCCTTACCCACAATAATATAGGCAATATCCTGGTCGATAAGGGACGCATTGATGAAGGAATTTTAAAATTCAAAGAGGCCATTCAGTTAAAACCCAATTATTACGACGCCCATTACAACCTGGGGCTTGCCTATTTCAAAAAAGGTCTTTTGGATGCCTCAATAGATGCATTTAAACTGGCCATCCATTATGAGCCGGACCATCCCGAAGCACATAGTTGCCTGGGCACTGCTTATGCCAACAAGGGGTTATTCGAAGAAGCAATTAAGGAGATTGAAGAGGCCATACGGCAAAAACCAAACTATCCCAATGCTTACAAAAATCTCGGATTAATCTATCTAAACTACAAAAAAGACATTCAAAAGGCCGTGTACTGTTTCAACGAGTTTCTGAGGCTGGATCCAAAAAACAGCGAGGCGGGAATGATAAGAAAAACTATTGAAAAACTTCAATCACCGCAATAACCAGATCAGATACAGTATTTCTTTTGCGCACCTTGTAAATGGGTGTCTATCTCCTTCTTTCTCTGCTCAAATCCTTTTTTCCCAAGCATCGCAAAGGCATTGATCTTTCCTGCCTCAACGCCGGGCTGATCAAATGCATCAACATTGTAAAACTTCCCAGCGTATGCCGTTTGTAATTCGAGCAGATAAAATAACTGCCCCAGGGTAAATGCAGAAAGTTCATCCAGTGTAACAGTACCATTGGAACGCTGTTGTTCCGTTAAGGCAAGCCGTGTCCCTTCGAACTCCGCCTTCATAACATTGTTGAGTGAATGCCCTTTGAGATAAATCAAATCACTTTCAACGTCATTTCCCTCTGCAATAGAAACATCCTCGTTAAACCGTTTAATTGCCAGGAAAGTTATCACCTTGTCGTAAGGGCCTTCCATATAAAGCTGAAGCTGGGAGTGCTGATCCACAACGCCAACAGCCCTTACGGGTGTTGAACCAGCATGGACAACCTCCTTGTTTAATGAAAATTTTTTACCAAGGCTCTCTGCCCAGAGCTGACAAAACCAATCGGCCACTCCGCTAAGGGCGTTTGAATAAGGCATCATGACTAATATGTTTTTACCTTTTTTTGTATGACTTAGAAAATATAGCACAGCACCCATGAGCGCCGGATTTTTCCATAGATTATCAGACTTGCAGACTTCATCCATAAACGCCGCCCCATCTAACAAGGCGGCAATATCCACCCCGCTCATTGCGGCAGAAAACAAGCCAACCGGCGTTAATACCGAA
>JAHFOY010000120.1 GCA_023261485.1 Planctomycetota bacterium | reverse complement strand
AATAGAGCCGGGACACTTCAGATTTAGTGCAGTAGGAGATTCAATTCTCTATTTAGACGCAAAATTATTTTTCACCCACAAGGGCACAGAGAAAATCTTCGAAGCTATGCCTTATACAAAGGCATTATTTCTTGCCGAGCGTATCTGCGGTGTCTGCGCTGCCTCGCATGCGACCGGCTATAGTCAGGCTATTGAAAAGGTAGCGGGTGTTGAAGTACCACCGCGCGCAAAATTTATAAGAACTATCATTCTGGAATTGGAAAGACTTTACAACCATATAGGCGATGTCGGCAATATTTGTATCGGAGCTTCCTTTTTAATGTGCGGGTCACATGGTTTCAGGATTCGTGAGTATATACAGCACCTTAATGAAACTATTTGTGGAAATCGCTATTTAAGGGGTATGCTTACAATTGGCGGTGTACGTTTCGATATTAATGACGACTTGAAAAGGTATATTCTAGACCTGCTGAATCGAGTGAAAAAGGACTTTAAAGAACTCGCCGACATTATGTTTCAATCGTCCTCTTTCTTAGACAGAATAGAGACTACCGGAATACTTTCTTTAGAGCATGCCAAAGGGCTTGGCGTAGTTGGTGTACCTGCAAGGGCATCAGGTATTTGCCGGGATACCAGAATTAATCATCCCTACGCCGCTTATGATGAAGTCGAATTCGATATCCCTGTCTATTATGATGAAGGCGATGTGTGTGCAAGGGTAAAAGTAAGGATTGATGAAATTTATCAATCCATTTCTATCATCGAACAATGTTTTGATAAAATGCCGGAAGGTCCTGTAAAAACCCCTATGAAGGAACTTCCGCCTTATAAACAGGCGTTGAGCTATGTGGAATCTCCCCGGGGCGAAGATATTTACTGGATCATGACGGCGCCGAACAATATGCTATTCCGATATAAGGTACGTTCCCCTTCTTTCTGTAACTGGCCGGCTATTCCTTATACGATTCCCGGCAACATCGTTCCTGATTTCCCTTTGATAAATAAAAGTTTCGAATTATGTTATTCCTGTACAGATTTATAATTTGAATTATTCACCACAAAGGCACGAAGTAAAAAAGGTTTTCTTTTGTGTCTTAGTGACTTCGTGGCTAATAAATAGGAAAAAGTGAATGTTTACAAAATTTCAAAAAAGTTTTCAAACGGGTGTAGTTACCTCAAAATATCCGAAAGAGAAGGAGCCCGCCCCTTTTCGTTTTCGGGGCAGGATTGAGATAGACAACGAGAGGTGTAAGCAGTGCAATGTGTGCGTGGAGGTATGTCCAACAAATGCGTATACCTGGATTGAAGAAAACGGAAAGCGATACCTGCAGTTGGATCACGCTAAATGCGTATTCTGTGGCATGTGCGAGGAAGCCTGTCCTTACAAAGCTGTCAGGATTACCAATGATTTTGAACTTGCTGAAACAAATAAGGAAGGCCTTTTAGTTAAGGCAGGGCTTGATACAACGGCGTCAGTTGAAGAACTCGGAGAAAAACTAAAAGAAAAGATATTTTCTGTATTCAGACGTTCACTCCACGTTCGCGAAGTGGATGCCGGTTCCTGTAATGGTTGTGAGTGGGAGGTTGTTGCCCTGTACAACAGTCCCGTGCATGATTTGCAGAGGTTTGGAATTGATGTTGTTGCCTCTCCACGCCACGCAGATTGCCTGCTTGTTACGGGACCTCCGACAAGGAATCTGGAAACCGCACTGATCAAGACTTATCATGCCACACCTGAACCGAGGATGGTCATTGCCTTGGGTACGTGCGCAAGCAGTGGTGGTATTTTCAGTAATTGTTACGCCACGAAAAACGGGATCGACAATGTCGTCCCTGTAGATGCTTACATCCCTGGCTGTCCTCCACGACCACAGGCTATTATATATGGATTCCTGCTTGCGTTAGAAAGGGTGCAAAAGTAAGTATTTTAGGTTGATAGTCCTTTTATCCTCCGTAAAGACAATTCAGATACAAAATTTAAATTGTCGTTCCAAAGGCGAACCTTGCGTTCGCCTTTATTTTTTAATGCAATACATAAATCCTGCAATCCAAGCTGAAACCTGATTGTATTGTAGCCAATGAATTAAGAAAAAAATAAATTATTACCTTGACATTTGTTTATATATTTGAGAAAATAACGTTGCTGTTTTTTTATAAAATTAGGTATATGATATAGTGTACCTGTTAATTAATATAACGCTAAATATCGTATGCTACCGAGCAAGGAGCGCATGAAAATGCAGTTTTTTTCTGACGTTGAGAACAACTGGAAATCGGGACTTGCCGTATCGCTGGTTTCCATTTTACTTTCCAAATTATTAGCAGAAGCCTCCGACACCCCTCCCTGATTGATATAATCACTGCCATTTGTAGTTAATCCAACCAGACCTAAGTTGGTCGCTTTGATTTGGTTTACCTTTGAAACGCATTGTTAAACTAATTACCAGTTATAGAGTTTCATTTGTAAATTTTTTCAACCGGAAACGGCCTTTAGTTTTAAAGATTGTTCATTATAATTAAACTATTTAATTTTATTAATCTATGAGTTATTTGTTCTCAATCTGACAGGCTTGCCCTGTCAGCCAGGAAATACCAAGGAGCGCACAAAAATGCAGTTTTTTTCTGACGTTAAGATCAAATGGAAATCGGGGCTTACCGTATCGCTGGTTTCCATTTTACTCTCCAAATTATTGGCAGAAGCCGCCGATACCCCTCCCTGATTGATATAATCACAGCCGTTTGTAGTTCAATCCAACCGGACCTAAGTCGGTTGATTTAGTTTACCTTTAAAACGCATTGTTAAACTAATTACCAGTTATAGAGTTTCATTTGTAAATTTTTTCAACCGGAGACGGTCTTTAGTTTTAAAGATTGTTCATTATAGTTAAACTATTTAATTTTATTAATCCAGGGGTTATTTGTTCTCAATCTGACAAGCTTGCTATATCAGCCGAGAAATACCAAGGAGCGCACAAAAATGCAGTTTTTTTCTCATATTAAGTACAACTGGAAATCGGGACTTGCCGTATCACTGGTTTCCATTCCGCTTTCTGTATCATTATCAGTAGCCGCCAATGCATCTCCCTTGATGGGAATAATCACAGCCGTTTGGGCTGGGAGTATTGCAGCCATATTCGGAGGCAGCAATTACAATATCGTTGGCCCCACGGGAGCGCTTTCCGGCATGTTGGCTGCTTTTGCTATAAATTACGGTTACGCTTCCCTGCCGATGCTTGCAATAGTAAGCGGAATTATCATCATAGTTTTTTTTGCCCTTCGTTTTGAGAAATATATAGTTCTTATTCCTTCAAGCGTTGTGCACGGATTTACCCTTGGTGTTGCCTTGATAATAGGGCTAAACCAACTGAATTTTGCGCTGGGACTGAAAGGTTTGCCGGCGCACAAGCACCTTTTGCAGAATGTGATGGAGTCCTTTAAGCATATTGGTCAGTTTGATGCCGGGACAATTACGTTATTTTTGGTCGCCATAGCAGTAATTTTCTACTTCTCAAAATTAATCCCCAAAGTCCCCGGCCCTATTATCGTAGCTCCTATCGGGATGTTTTTAGGTTATCTGTCTGAAAACGGATTTATCAGCGCTCATTTTCAAACCCTGCACACCAGGTTCGGAGAAATTGGCTCAAAAATTTACCAGATGCCGGTTTTTTCCCCTCACTTTATCGACATTGACCTGCTTAAAACCGCTTTTGCCGTTGCCGTTATCGCTATACTGGAAACTCTTATCTCGGCCAAAATAGCAGACAACATGACCAATACAAAATCTAACCAAAGGAAAGAGATGATGGGATTGGGCCTGGCCAATATAGCATCGGGAATTTTTGGCGGTATACCGGCTACGGCAGCACTTGCCCGGACAGCGCTAAATATTAAAAGTGGAGCTAATCACAAAACTTCGGCTGCAATCACCTGCGTTCTTATTGGCGTTGTTTCCCTAATATTTTTACCATACTTCAAATATCTTCCCTTGGCCGTAGTAGCTTCAATTTTAGTGTCCGTGGCTATTCAAATGGTCAGTGCCGAGCACTTCATGCACATCTATAAACATGATAAAAAAGCCTTCGCCTTGTCATTTGTGGTTACAGGTGTGACTTTGGTGGAAGATCCAATATTTGGCATTATGATCGGGGCAATTATCGCGCTTTTAATTTTTGTTAATCATTTCTCAAGAGCTCAGACAGAAATAAATATACATAGGGGTAGAAAAATGGTTGCCAGAGTGCAGACTATCAAATTTAACGAGGTAGAAAAGCATGCCGGCGATGTTGTCGTGTACCGCTTTGCCGGTCAACTGAACTACATCAACTCGCAGTCACATATTGAGAATTTAAGCAAGATCAATGGCGCGCATACTGTGATCATAAACTTTAGAAACCTCTTCCATATAGATTTAGACGGTCTGGATGCTTTGGGGGAAGTAATCAATACCTTTAAGGCTCAGGGTAAAAAAGTTATCCTTACCAGCGCCGGACCATTTATTATTCCTATTTTGACCAAAACCGGATGGTACGATGACTTAAAAGAGCAAAATCTGGTATTTAATAGCACGACGGAAGCGCTAGAGACGCTTGGTTTTGAAATCAACGAAGATGCTTCCGGGGATAAAACCTTAGAAACTTACAGGACTGCATGTGTCATGTAAGTTCGACGATATAAATTGTAACGGCTGTCTTTTATTTTAATAAATTTTTTAGTAATAAAGGAGGGTATATGAAATTGTACAATGCAAATTCGTACGAAGAAGCCGCTCAGATGGCAGTGAAAGACAATAAGAAATGGAACGAAGAGGAGCGTCGCCAGCTTGGATTGATCGCCGGCAAAGATATTAATAAACATTTAACTAACCGAGGTTTTCCGGAAATTAAAAGGCGTATAAATTTATACCGCAGCGAAGATTGCCGAAGTTTCGCCCTGGAAGGAGAAGTTTACCTTTTCCGCAATTCTGCTCACGGAATCAGCATCAAGAAACTTTTACCATCAACGTTGTCCCAATTCAGTGACGAACAACTTGTGAATGAACTGCGTAGACGTGAATGGCACTATATTGTTACTGAGATAAATTATGATATGGTGGAAAATCGTAAAATAAAAACCAGTTCATTAATTTAAGAATTATGCCCTGCTACTGCTCCGCATGCCGGAAAGAGACACAATGGCATATGCTATTCGTTCTTTTCTACTGGCGTGGGTTAGTGGACTATTCAAATTTTCCATAAAATAGTTTTTTTCCTGGAAAGTATGATATAATAGTCCGACAGTTTTTGGTTTTAAATGTTTTAATGACTGCGTGTCTGGTGTTTTAGTGGCGAATAATCCAAGCCAGAAAGGTAAGCCATGAAAGATAATAATGTTCTCTACGAAACAGCGCTCAAACAATTTGATACCGTCGCAGAGATACTGGAGATAGAAGACGGAATAAGGGAGCGTATGCGATTTCCAAAACGCTCACTTATTGTTTCAGTACCCGTTAAAATGGACAATGGCAAAACAAAGGTATTTAAAGGCTATCGGGTACAGCACGATATTACGCTGGGCCCTTCCAAAGGCGGTATTCGTTACCATCCTAACGTAGACCTTGAAGAAGTTTCTGCACTCGCCATGTTAATGACATGGAAATGTGCGCTCATGCACATGCCTTACGGAGGCGCCAAAGGAGGCGTGCAATGCGATCCTGAAGAAATGTCACTAAACGAGCTTGAACGCATGACCCGGCGTTACACCACTGAAATCGTTCAAATCATAGGACCAGATAAAGATATTCCCGCCCCCGATCTTTACACCAATTCACAAACCATGGCCTGGATGATGGATACTTACAGTATGCAGCAAGGCAATACCGTACCAGGTGTCGTTACCGGTAAACCATTGTTATTGGGTGGTTCGCTGGGTAGGGCTGAAGGCACGGGAAGAGGCGTTGCCTATATGGTAATGGAGGCTGCAAGGGTTTTATACAAGGATCTCCGCGGTCTGCGGGTTGCAATTCAGGGATTGGGAAATGTCGGGTCTGTGGCTGCCCGCCTTCTTTACGAACAGGGCTGTAATATCGTGGCCGTGAGCGATGTCAGCGGTGGGGCATGCAACCCCAAAGGTATCCTTATTCCGTACCTCATGCATTATCTTAAAGAAAATAAGCATGTTGTTGGGTTAAAAGAAGCAACCGCTATAACAAATGAAGAGCTTTTTGAACTGGATTGCGACGTCATTGTTCCAGCGGCCATAGAAGGACAGATAACGGAAAAAAATGCCGACAAGGTCAAGGCCAAAATTGTCGTGGAAGGCGCCAATGGTCCAACAACACCAGAGGCTGATAAAATATTGCAGGATAAAAAGGTGTTTCTCGTCCCAGACATCCTTGCCAATGCCGGGGGAGTGACTGTCTCGTACTTTGAATGGGTACAGGACATTCAGTATTATTTCTGGAGTGAGGAAGACATTCAGAAGAAACTCAAAGACGTCATGGTCGGTACGTTCAACAGAGTGCTTGCGCTTTCTAATAAGAAAGGCGTGGACATGCGTACTGCCGCACTAATGCTGGGCATAGGGCGTGTAGCAGAAGCTAAAAAGATGCGAGGGTTATACCCTTAATTAAAATTTTCAGTATTTACTCTATCTGTTTTTGTGGAAGTTCCTCAGAATAAACAACACGAAGAAATTGCTGTCAGAAAAAGTCTTGGCCTTTCCATCAAAGACGGTGTGGCATTTGCGGCAACAACGGGGTTTGGGGATAACTATTTAAACCCATTTGCTGTCGCCCTTGGCGCCAGTAATCTCCAAATCGGTTTGTTGGGTTCCTTTAACCAGCTAGTCCCTTCACTTGTGCAATTCAAGGCTGCCGACATTACGGAGCGGCTTGGGAGCAGAAAGAAGGTTATCGTACTCTTTGTTTTTTTCCAGGCCCTCATGTTACTTCCTGTTGCAATGATCCCATATTTGCCTCAATCCATCAGGGTCAATTCGCTTATATTTTTTTCCACCTTGTATTTGTTGTTTGCATCTTTCGTTAATCCTCCCTGGGGTTCACTTATGGCGGACCTTGTGCCCGAAGGAAAGAGGGGGGAGTTTTTCAGCAAACGCGGGAGGTATGTTGGTCTGGCAACGGTGATCAGCGCATTTCTGGCAGGTTATATCCTGCATCTATTCAAAAAAAAGTTCCTGATTGGTTTTACCATCATATTCCTTATTGCCCTGGTCGCAAGATATGTTTCATGTTATTTCCAGAGCAGGATGTACGAACCGCCCCTTGAGGTAAAAAGGGAACATTATTTTTCATTTTCACAATTTGTGCAAAGACTGAATGTTGGAAACTTTGGTAAATATGTAATGTTTCATAGTTCTTTCAGTTTTGCAGTATTCCTGGCCTCGCCATTTTTCCCGGTGTTTATGCTCCGCGACCTCGGTTTTTCCTATATTACGTACACGATTGCCACTACAACCGTTCCCCTTGCCAGTATATTGGCCGTAAGCTATTGGGGACGCCGTGCAGATTCAATTGGGAATCGGAGAATTATACAGATATGCAGTTTGGCAGTATCTATACTTCCTGCCTTATGGCTCATTTCAAGAAATATATATTTTATACTGGCAATTCAAACATTTGCAGGAATATTTTGGGCAGGATTTAATTTATGCTCTTCCAATTTCATTTACGATTCCGTAACTCCTGAAAAACGAACCCGCTGCATTTCTTATTTTAACACGATCAATGGCATTGCTATTTGTATGGGTAATCTGCTCGGCGGCTTTTTGGCAACCCACATACCGCGCTCTTTTGGTTATCAACTACTCACGCTCTTTGCAATTTCATCCTGCTTGAGAATTTTTGCATCTACTGCCTTATTCCAACGTGTGAAAGAAGTCAGGAAAATAGTTACCAATTCCGTATAATGCTTTGTATATCACATTGCATTCAGCAATTTTATTAGATCCCTTTTTAGCTCCTTTAATAAAAGAAAAATTTAAGACGATTTGCTATATGATAGCGTAGTCGTATCTTATCCTTGCATTTTCTCAATTTTAGAGGTATCTTTGTCTTGATTTTTTAGCTTGAAACAATCACGAGAAGATATAGCCTTGACTGGTTGATAACATTATGAAAAAACATGCTCGTTACGATACTTCAACCCTAACCGAAGCACAGTTTGAATCTGGTTCTCGTGGCCGTGTTTTAAGAAACTTGTTGGGTATTAAGAGAAAGAGGGAAATGGAAGATGCCGAGTCTGTGGCTTTAAAGGACGCTACGGATAAACTTCTTGGCATGTACGGCGAGAACCACTGTTTTACAGAAGCAGACATAAAACAAATGCACAAAATTTGGCTTGGTGGGATTTATGAATGGGCTGGTAAATATAGACATGTAAATGTAAGCAAAGGTGATTTTCCTTTTGCTGCTGCAAAACAGATTCCTTTGTTGATGGCCGGACTGGGAAAAGAAGTTCTCCGCAAACAGACACCCTGTAACTTCAAGTCGCTGGAACGGGTAATTCAGGCATTAGCTGAAGTGCACGTCGAATTTGTTCTTATCCATCCATTCCGTGAGGGTAACGGCAGAGTCGCAAGAATACTCTCAACCCTCATGGCATCTCAGGCAGGGTTGCCGATGCTGAACTTCAAAGATATTGCTGGCAGAAAAAGAAAAGAATATTTTGCGGCGATTAACAATGGTTTGAATAGAGACTATAAACCAATGGAAAGGTTGTTTAAAAAGATAATAGAAAGGACTATTAAGGCTAAGCCTGCTGAGTCTTAATAGTCTTTTTAAGGAGTTGCTCAGGTGTTATGCGAATACTTTCAACGGCAGAGGATGTTACCACATTAGTAATTAACGCGGTTTCATATTTTTTAAAGTCTTTTAAATAAGGATTGGTTTCTTTCAAAGATTTTTTTAACATTCGAAAATTATACGATAAATTAATACAGAAAACTATAAGAAAAACG
>JAHFOY010000119.1 GCA_023261485.1 Planctomycetota bacterium | reverse complement strand
AAAACTTTGAACAATGCCTACAATACTACGAATCGGCTCTTATAGATTCTTCTTTTATGCAGGCGATCGCGATGAACCGCCTCATATTCACGCTGAGCGTGATGATAATAAAGCAAGTTGCAGAGCACAAAATATCGTCGTCACGGACGACTCTATAACAGTAGACCTTACCGATGGGCGCACCATTTCGGCTCCACTTGCGTGGTATCCACGGCTTTTACATGGTAAACCCGAGGAGCGTAATAATTGGCGTTTGATTGGAAAGGGAGAAGGAATACTAAGAACGGTGTTAATTTGAAACGCAGATTTTCGCAGAGAAGTAATTCCTGTATATTCTATGAATCATCCCGAGTCATCAGATAATGGTCTATGCCAGCCTCTTTAAACATGTCTCCGACAACCTCAAATTCGTGCTTTTGGTAAAAGTCTTTCAGATATGCCTGGGCATGGACTTTAAATTTCCGAAATCCCTGATCCTTTGCAACGGTTATCATAAATTCTGTCAGCTTGTGTCCCAGAGTCTTTCCCCGGTATGTTTTTCGTATCGCCACACGCTCCAGTTTCGCATACTCACCAACGGCGCGTATGCGGCCTGCGGCGAAGGGTTCTTCGTCCATTTCTCCCAGGATATGCGTTGCAGAGAGGTCGTGTTCATCACGTTCTATCATATACGGAACGCCCTGCTCCTCTACGAACACGATACCGCGTACAACAAAGACCTTGATCAGGTCTTCCAGATTCGTTACGACTTTGAACATTTTATTTTTCCTGTAGATTAACCACGAAGACACAAAGAACACGAAGAGTAAAGTTGAAAGGTATAAAGCCAAGAAGACGAACACTTAATTTCTCATCTTCTCAACTTCACAACTTCTTTATTACACCCTGAGTCTGTGGTTTGCTTGTGCTTTATTATTTGGATAAATCTATGACAAGCCAGTTTTCGTGACCCGGCTCTAGCCGCTGGCCTGGCGACGGGATCAATTTCCAAAAACTGCTACGTCTCTTTTCCGCAGGATTTTCACGCGTTATCAGGTATCTTTTTTTCTCTGACATGATGTCATTAAACGTCTGGAACATATGCACACGGCCAAAGACAATATTTAAGCTGCTATCTGCAATGAATAAGATACAATAATTCCTTTTGTCGGATAAAATCATACGATAAGAATACGATGTGACTGCGACGACCTGCGTGGGCGCTGCAACTGAGAATGCCTGCACAATCAGGGGGACTAATTTCTTTATCTCTTCGTCCTGAAAGACCCTCAAAGTATCCTTTCTTTTAAACAACCCTTTTTCTTTATAATAAATAGCTGATAATGCATTCGTGATAAAGCCCTCCGACAGCTTATAAGGATGGTTAAACTGGATGCGTTGGCCGTTCCTTGTGACAGGCAATTCCTCATGTTTTGTGGTAATCAAACCGTCTTTATAAATATCAGCATGAGTATCATATAATCTGCAAGTGAACATCATGCAGGCAATCCCTATAAACAAAACTGTTCGCTTCAATTTTTGATTCTTCATATTTATGACCCTTTCAACAACATTCTTGCCACAGAGATCACAGAGAAAAAAATATAGGAGAAATGGAGAATCTTTGGGGAAAAACTAAGAAACATATTTTTAATCTCCCCCTCTCCTTTTCTCCCTTTCACCTTATTTTTTTAAGTTTTTTCTCAACGACCTCTGTGGCTATGTTGTAGTTAATCTTCCAGATGCGGAGCGGTCCGCCGCATGCGTTTTGTCTCGCCCTTGCGATGCTTGGTCTCCAACCGGCGACTCTTTGATGCAAATGTGGGTTTTGTTTTACGGCGCGGCTTGGGCCTCTCGGCTGCCTTACGGATTAGCTCGATCAGACGGTCAATTGCGTCCTGTCGGTTTCGCTCCTGTGTACGGAAACGACTGGCTTCAATAATCAATATGCCTTCTTCGGTAATCCTTTTACCTGCCAGGTGAATCAGCCGCTTGCGAACATCGCCAGTCAGTGACGGTGAGTTGACCACATCAAAACGGAGTTGCACGGCGGTGGCGACCTTGTTGACATTCTGTCCACCTGGACCGGGTGCGCGTATGAATTTCTGTTGAATTTCGCCCTCGTCAATTGCGATGGTACGTGTGACTCTGATCATGTCCTTGCCTTTTTACACTACACAGAAAAATGGTAATAGTCCACCCTCCCTTTGTCCCTCCTATCGAGGGAGGGAAAGATTTCCTCTCTCCTTTATGGGAGAGGATTAAGGTGAGGGGTATTTTCGTGTCAATATTATAAAAAATATGCCGTGATGGCAATGATGAAGTAGAAAGAGAGCAGCAAAAACCCCTCCCACCAGTTGCTCTTGTTATCGTGGACAACGAGCCAGGTGCCGCCAATAGACATGCCCAGGGTGATCAACTCGATCTTGTTGAAAATCAGATTAAAATTCTGACCAAAAAGGCCTGCGATAAGGACGCAGATGGGCGATACAAAGAGGGCAATCTGTGTGCTGCTTTCTGCGGCGATGGCCAGGCTCAGATTGATCTTGTTCTTCACGGCACTGGTGATTGCGACGGAGTGCTCTGCCACGTTGCCGACTAACGGTAAGATAATCAAACCTACAAAGGCGGGCGGGATGTGTGTGGCTGCAACGAGAGGCTCGATCTGATGCACCAATATTTCGGAGATATACACAAGACCACCTGTTGCCAAAACCAGAATGATAAGGCTCTTTGCCATGCTCCACTTTGGCGCTGTGGCCTCAACGGCCTCGTGGATAACCTGGGATGCTTCCTTCTTTTCACGGTTCATCATGGCATAAAACATCCCCACAAAATAGACCACGAGCAAGACTATGGCTATGCTGTTGCTGTATTTATTAAGGGCAAGCAGGGAATTCTCTCTCGCAAAGATGGAGGGCACTCCAAAACACATGGCAGCAAGGGAAAGGTGGATGACGGTGGGACCGGTAATATTAGGGCTAAGCTTCAATTCCCTGAATTTTACACCCGCCACAAAGAGACTTAATCCCAGGATGAGCAGGATATTACCAATAATTGAACCGATCAACGAATATTTCACAATATCCACCAGACCACTCCTGATGGCAATGATGGCGATGACCAATTCTGCCGCATTGCCAAAGGTGGCATTGATAATGCCAGAAAAGTGATCGCCGGTCTTTTCGGAAATTACCTCCGTAGCCTCACCTAAAAAGTGAGCAAGAGGTACGAGAACGGCCGAGGCCAGGAGAAAGGTGATGACCGCCGGAAAGTGATAATTGTGGGCAAGTACGGTGACCGGTATAAGCAGGAGCAGATAATGCCAGAAGCTAAGTTTCGGGAACAGGATAATATCCTCACGGTTAGTTTTTAAATTCAATAGACAAAAACATAACAGGTTACGATTTAAAGCTTATAAAAAATAAGCAGTAATGGCAATGATAATATAAAAAGACATCAATAAAATTCCTTCCCACCAATTACTCTTATTGTCGTGCACTACAAGCCAGGTGCCGCCGATAGACATGCCCAGGGTAATCAACTCAATCTTGTTGAAAATCAGGTTGAAATTTTGACCAAAAAGACCTGCAACAAGGACACATATGGGAGACACAAAGAGCGCAATCTGTGTGCTGCTCTCATTCGCTATAGACAAGCTGAGGTTGATTTTGTTTTTTATAGCGCTTACGGTTGCAACGGCGTGTTCCGCCACGTTCCCAATAAGCGGTAAAATAATTAAGCCTACAAAGTCTCGTGGAATGTGTGTGGACGCAATGAAGGGTTCGATCTGATTTACCAGTATTGCAGAGATATAAACTATTCCTCCTGTTGATAAAATCAGTGCGGCAAGGCTCAGTATTAAACCCCATTTCGGCGCCGTCGCCTCAATGGCATTATGTAATACAAGGGAGGATTCCTTGCTTTTAAGATTCATAATGGCATAAACTATTCCCAGAAAATAGACAATGAGCAAAACTATGGCCAGACTGAAGCTGTATTTATCGATAATCGGTATCGTGCCTTCGCTTGCAAACACCGTGGGAATTGCGAAGCACATGGAAGCCATGGCAAGATAGACTATCGTGTGGCTGGTAATGTCAGCATTAAGTTCTAATTCTCCGTGTTTTATTCCACCAACAAATATGCTCAGTCCCAGAACGAATAAAATTTTACCAATTATGGCGCCAATTAATGCATATTTTACAATATCTACCAGACCGCTTTTAATGGCAAAGATAGCAATGACTAATTCTGCTGTATTACCAAAGGTCACATTTATAATGCCGGAGAAGTGTTCATTCGTTTTTTCTGATATTGCTTCAGTGGCTTTGCTTAAGAAGTAAGCCAACGGAACCAGTACAACAGCAGATAAAATAAAGATTGTAACCGTGGGAAAGTGGTAACAATTTGCAACAACGGTTACAGGCAAAAGCAGTAATAGATAGTGCCAGAAGCTAATTTTACGAAACAAAGTGTAATCCTTAGCGGTTGGTTTTAAAATTACAATAGATAGGTTTTAAATTGTAGGTTTTTTACACGAAAATATATGATCATCGCAGGTATCATATCTTCAATAAATCTTCAGCAACAGAATGGATACTTTTTTTAGACAATTTGGTCGGGGCGAGAGGATTTGAACCTCCGACCTCGACGTCCCGAACGTCGCGCTCTAGCCAAGCTGAGCCACGCCCCGCACCATTTTATAATAGTTTACCGCAAAGACACAAAGGACGCAAAGAAAAATCCAACCAGCAACCAGAGTTTTTATTTCACCTCAAACATTACCTTTTCTACACCGATATTCCCCTCGCTGTCAAACGCATTGACAACCATGGTATAATCGCCGGGCGCAAGGTGTTTGGTGGTAATTTGGAAAGGTTCCTCCTGGCTGTCGAAGACTCCATCCACAGGATAAGCAGAGGTCCAATCCTGCCCGTCAATTGTGTATTGAACCTTTATAATATTGCTGTACTCATCTTTTATTGTGCCCGAAATGACATACCTGCAATCCGTGCCCATCGCAGTATTCATAGATTTTATAACCGGCCTTGTATTGTCAATTACAACAGGCTGCATGATGCTTTCAGCCGTAAGCGCGGTTTCCGGAGGATTATCAGGCTCGTCACTGGCTATCAGTCGAACCTGGTATTTCCCGTCAGGCAGACGCAGGGTATCCCATGCATAAGCGCCCTTTTTTTGTGTGTTCTTATCAATAACCTTCCACGTCTTTTCGTCTACGCCCTTAAAATGTATTGTCAGTTGAAGGGAGTCGTTGTTTGGGTCTTCCACATCCCACTGGATATTTTTTTGCGCTATCTGGTGATGCGGTTTTTGGACTGCCGGCGTCTGAGGTTTTGCTTCTGTCTTGCCGTCTGCCTTTACCTCCGCAGGTTTTTGCGATGAAGAAGGTTCTTTTTCTATCGTGAAATTAACTATTTTAGGAGGCTGATTTTTCGGTAAATACGATAACGATACCATATTTATTGCAGGCGTCGTATCGTTATTCGTTGTTTGCAAGGTAGCTTTATATTGTATAAAACGTGCTGGGGCGCTTGTTATCCTGTCTCCGGACGACTGGTAAGGAGCTGACCAACTACTCCAGGTATGATCCGGTTTCTCACAGTTTCCCGAACGGGTAGCCAGTGTAGCATTCGTGCCTTCCGGCTGTGCAGCTTCCCAATAGATACATCCCCAATCCGAGATGGTTGTTGTATCGAGCACATTAGATATAAAGGCGCCTTCTTTTACAAAAGCAGGCGATATCTTATAAACCTTTCCAACATTGCCGGTCCCCACATATAATTCTTCATTGCCGGTATTTAAGCAGCAAAGCACCTGCACCTCTTCAACATCTGCCAGGCTGCTTGAAGTCTCGTCTTTGCTGACTTTATACACACCGGATCTATTTCCGGTAACCACATAAAGGTTATCCTGTGTATCCAGAGATATTCCGAGTATGAACGCCTGGCTGGTTTCGAATATTTTCCGGGCGAGTCCTTCTTTTGTAATTTTATACACATAATTTGGCGCCATGGGAATGCCGGTAGTCCTCGGCGGCGCCTCGGCCTCTCTCGACGACGGCCTTTGCTGCGCCATTGTTGCAGGCTGTGCCATTGGTAATTCGCCGGGAAGGTTCAGATCCCACGCCCTTTCTTCTTTAGAAAAAGGCGTAACGACTCCTGCCTGAGCAACGAGCTGGGCAGCCGGAGCTGCGGGCACCTGCACCTGAGCACCCGACGCCGTTCCCGCATAAATATTGCCTGACAAATCCATTACAATACTATGAATTTCACCCTCATTCGCATCGTACAGCACCTGCGCCGCTCCTGAGGGTGTAATCTTATAAACCAACCCGTTGGGTTCTGTTCCGGCATAAACATTATTATATTGATCAAGCAGGATATCCAGCAGGTTCGTTTCCGGTGAATCAAAAAATACGGACGGGACACCTTCGGGGGATATCTTGAACAGCATGCCCTCATTCCCCGTTGCGGCAAAGAGGTTCGAATCACTATCTACCGCCATATCCCATATATAAGCAGCAGGTAAACTGCAAAACACCGCTGCCTCGCCCCTGTTGTTTATTTTGTAAATAATACCTCTCGGCGAGGTGCCTGCATAGAGATTGCCGTGTTTATCACAGATAAGACTCTGGATGTATAATTCGGGTGATTTGAAGAGTTCTACGGCTTCAGAACCATTCTTTATACAATAAACAGTTCCAGGGTCGCCAGTCCCAATAAATACCTGATTCTGTAATCCTGAAGCCATTGACCAGACGAAGGCGCTTTTGACGCCAGTAACGGCCTCCGTTTTGGGAGAAAGCCGCATTTCGCCCGTACTGTGGATAGATACATTTTGGGTAATACCTTTGTCGAACTCAGATTCTGCCGATTGAGTCCAGATATTTGTGGCCGCACCGTCGGCGCGTGAAATCAGCAGCATGATGAAAAACAACGTACAAATTTTTACCACGAGCAAACTTTTCATGAATGTTCCTTATTGTTTATTTGACCGATACCGGGATGCTTTGGTTTCCGTTCAGCACATATGAGGTTGGAATGCGGGATATTACTTCATCAAAGAGCGGGCCAATCCCGCTTTGATTGGAAACACTCATAATGGAAAGTACCGAGGTTGGAAGTGACGGGAATCCTTCTCCCTTATAGGTAACTCCCTTTTTGGGTAAGAGGACGCGCACCATGAGATTATTGTTTCGTTCCATGTTTTCCACGTAATGCAAAAGCTGTTCGAAATTCGTTGGCAGGAACTTTCCGGCAGACCTGCCCATGTTCAATGCCTGGCCGTACGTGGCGTCGCAGGCAGTAACATTCAGCGCACTTCCCGGAAGTGTATCTTCCGGTATTTGCATCATTACCGTTTGATAAAAACTCTCCCCGGTAAACGGTTTGATACGCACGTCCACCTGTAACGTGTCACCGGGCTTAACTTGTTTTTTATCCACCTTAATGGCCTCGATATATGCCGTTCTGCGCGTGTCTAATACCCTGATTTTAATGTCAATCCGGTTCACACGTACTTTTTGAAACTGGTTGTTCAGGATCATGGCAAATGACTGGACTATATGGTTGAGGGGAAACCATGATTGGTCGAGTTCATAAAAGACGTTTTCGATCTCAACGGGTTTTTCGTAGCCATCGATCTGTGCTGAAAGTTTTATGTCTACAGATTTTTCTCCCAACCTTCTTTCTGTGGATAATACGGCGCTCTGGGTAGCCATCAGAACAAGGCTTGGGGTCAAAAGTTTATTATCAACGATCTCAAAATCGTAGGCGAGTTTCTGCGAACCTTCGACTTCGATACGGCAGGGCACCATGCGGGATGATTCGCTAAAAATACCGGCAATCCCAGCCCTTCTGTCCTGATGTATTCGGCCAACGATTTCCCGCGGAGAAGCCATTTTTACAGAATTTGATTGGCTGGTAAGGATGGCATACACATAAGCGGATGCCATGGGAAGGTCTGCTGTCCCTGTTTGTAAGAAAGGATGCCCAAAGGCAAGCACTTTATCTCCCTCTACATAAGTCACCGTACCAACGACAGCGGCGCTGAGGTCTCCCTTAACCAGGATAGCCGCCACCGATGCCCCCGGAGTGAGCGGAGCGTTTTCCGGGATACCGTCATCTGCCCGGGAAAGGGGATTTGCAGAGGGAACATAGCTCCCTCCCTGCACAGGGTACAATCCGTGAGTATTAAAAAGGGGTTGCATTTTTTGTAACACCTCGCCTTCAACACCCGATACTACTAAAGGGGATAGAATCGGCATAAGCCGGATATTACCCGATCCGCCATGTATTAATTCCTGCGACATCAAGGGCGTAACCTGTGAGCCTGGTTCAGGCTCGTTCTGAGGAAAAGAAGGCAGTTCCCAATCAGCGGAGGTCAGAGAAATGCCTTGTTCTTGTGCCGGTACATTCAGCAAGGTGCTTTTCATTTCGTTAATCGGCGTAACACCCGCAATAGGCTCTTTTGCAAAGCTCCATCCATAAGCAACAGCGCCGATGAGGCGATTATCGATATACACGGGACTGCCGCTCATACCGGCAATAATCCCTGATTTTTCCAATAGGTCGCCCGACATCCTGATCAGGATCATATTGCTCTTTGCTTCCCAGTTTCTCAGGATACCCAACACCTCCACACCGAACATCTCGATCCGGTTCCCCGTAAAAACAGTTTTACCGTATCCTTTCATCCCGGGCATAATTTCGTCGATATTCATGATGCTTTCTGTAGCGCAGAACGACGTCTTGCCGGGCGAAATAAAGGCGGAGAAAACGCCTAAAAGCATGAATAAATACGGTAATTGATGTGCTTTCAATTTCATGCTGAAACTCTACCAATTTAGTAATTTATTGTCAAGGTATAAAAGATGTTGAAATATGGCTCTTTAAAATTTAGACTAGTGTTTATGAAAACGATAATACTTAATCTAAAAGACCGAACTCTTTATTGGGATCACATTGAAGCGGCGGCCCATGCTCTAAGGATAGGTGAACTTGTTGCCTTCCCCACAGAGACGGTGTACGGTCTGGGAGCAATGAGAGACAATGCAAAAGCCATCGAACATATTTACGAGGTAAAAAAACGACCGGAAGAAAAGCGGCTGACCTT
>JAHFOY010000118.1 GCA_023261485.1 Planctomycetota bacterium | reverse complement strand
GTACATTGAAAGCAATGTATATCATCGGATACGATCCAGCGGCAACACAGGCAAATATACACCATGTGAAGTCGGCCATGAAAACGCTCGATCTTCTTGTGGTTCAGGAAATTTTTATGACAGAGACCGCCAGACTGGCACATGTAATACTGCCTGCCGGATGCTTCTTTGAGAAGGATGGCACCTTTACCAACGCAGAACGAAGGGTCAGGCGGCTTAACCAGGCCATCCCCCTGCCCAAAGGAACAAAACACGATTGGGAGATTATCGGCCTGATTGCCAGCGCTATGGGATATCCCATGCATTACCACCATCCGGGTGACATTATGAATGAAATTGCCCGCCTTACTCCTGAATTTGCAGGAATCAATTTTGAACGGCTTGAAGGTGACGGACTGGTATGGCCTGTGTGGGATATGCAGCACCCCGGTACACCCATTTTACACAAAGACACATTCACGAGGGGAAAGGGAAGGTTTAACGACCTCTTGTACACACCTTCAGAGGAATTGCCTGATAGTGGCTATCCCCTGTATTTGACCACAGGTCGCCGCCTTTATCACTATAACAACGGATCGATGTCGCTTCGGAACCCGGAGATTCATGCGATCAGTTCAGAAGAATTTGTGGAGATACATCCCAGTGATGCCGAAATATTCGGGATAAAATCCGGGGATAACGTCAGGGTAACCTCTCGACGTGGTACATTAGAAGTAAAGGCACATGTCACTCAAAAATCCCGACAGGGGAGTGTATTTCTATCTTTTCATTTTCCGGAAACACCCACCAATGTTTTGACAGGTCCGGGAGAAGATTTACTGGCGCTTACCCCCGAATATAAGGTTTGTGCCGTAAAAGTGGAGAAGGCTTAATTGGTTTCTTAACAAAAATGTAGCGCCGACCCTCGTGGTCGGCCAATGGCGGGGGGATGAACCCCGGCACTACAAGTCCCGATTAATTTGGGTTAGGGATCAAAAATGAATAATTTCTTGTTGTCTTTTTGTTAAAAAAATGTATCCTTTACAGTTCTAAATACCACATTTTATATACGACATTATCCAAGGATGTTTTTCCAAAGTAGCGGCAATTCATGAATTGCCGCTACATGGTTTGTTTGAAATTCCTATACAATCAAGCTATTCTATAACAAAATGACAACACCAAAGGTATTAATCCTCAGAACGGCCGGAACGAATTGCGATTACGAAACCCAATACGCCTTTGAAAAGGCTGGGGCAAAGGTGGATGCTGTACATATTAACATCCTCCTTGCCAATAAAAAACTGCTGAAAGATTATCAAATCTTAGCCCTGCCCGGCGGGTTTACCTACGGTGACGACGTGTCTGCAGGAAAAATACTGGCAAATCAGATCAAATACAATTTGGAAGAGGATATCGAAACCTTCATTCACGAAAAAAAACTCATCCTTGGTATCTGTAATGGATTTCAAGTACTGACAAAGGCCGGGCTATTGCCGGCTATTAATAAGCATCACCAGGAGGCTACACTAACCTTTAACGACTCGAATAAATTCGAAGACCGATGGGTATACTTGAAAATATGTTCAAACAAGTCTGTATTTGTTAAAGATGGAGACATCCCGAAAATGTACCTGCCTATAGCACACGGCGAGGGGAAATTTGTCACACAAGATGAAAGTATCCTGAACAAAATCACGATGAATCGTCAGATCGTTTTTAAATACGTCAACGAACAAGGTGAAGAAATCGGCTATCCCTGGAATCCCAACGGGTCTGTCCAGAATATCGCAGGTATCTGTGACCAAACGGGTCAAATTTTAGGCATGATGCCCCATCCGGAAAGACATGTAGAACCGACACAGCACCCGCGCTGGACACGCAACGGACTAAAAGAATTTGGAAACGGCTTCTTAATTTTCAGGAATGCAGTCGATTACATTAAATCTAATTTTTAAATAGACATCATTCGGAGACAAGACACAATGCATAAGAATGTAACCTTAAATAAAGAGAGTGTACCGGCGGTTGATTTGACCAAGTGTCGCACCATACTGTCTAAATATAATCAGGCAACACCTGCCGATCTTATCCCTATTTTACAGCAAGTCCAGGATGCCTATGGATATTTACCCCAAAATGCCTTAGAAGAAATAACCGCCAGGACACGTATCCCTCTGAGCAAAATTTACGGGGTGATTACCTTTTATTCCCAATTTTCACTGGAACCCAGAGGTAAACATACGATTAAGGTCTGCACAGGCACGGCATGCCATATCAAAGGCGCACCTGACATAAAGAAAAAAATTACGGAAGTCCTCCATATCCACGAAGGAGAAACAACACAGGATTACAAATTCACCTACGATCCGGTAGCATGTCTGGGAACCTGCTTCCTGGCTCCGGTTATGATGATTGACGATAGATACTACGGAAAATTAACCGTAGAAAAAACTGAAACTATACTCAAGAGCTATTAAAATATCATTTTTCTAGATTGATTTCATAGTTATAAGAGTTTTTTAATTGGAGCTTTTTATGACAAAAACAAAAGAGGAAGCTATTAAGCTTATTAAAAAATTACCAGATGAATGCACAATTACTGATATTATAGCGGAACTTTATTTCAAGCAGAAGGTAGAACAGGGTTTAAAAGATATTGAGGAAGGAATGACGGTAAGTCACGAAGATGTTAGAAAAAGGATGGCTAAATGGGCAAAATCCGTTGGTCAAAAACAGCGCAACAAAATCTCGAAGAAGTAGCTGATTATATCGCACAAGATTCACCTTTTTATGCAATAAATTTTGTTGAAAGGATTTTGCAGGATACCGAAAAACTCAGTAATTTCCCAAAAATAGGAAGAATTGTTCCGGAATTTAAAAAAGAAACTATTAGAGAACTAATATTTCATAATTACCGTATTGTTTATAAGATGGAAAAAGACTGTGTATTCATTGTTTCGATATGTCACGGGAGTGTTGATATCCTAAGAAAAGCAACGAGTGAATATTGGGAAATCAACTAATCTCTGTGGAATATATCTGTGGAATATAATGGAATATCGTCATTATGCTTTTGAAAATTAATGACAATTTTAGTTCTTTACTTAAAAGTTAAATAAACATGAAGAAGCATAGCTATTAAAAAGGAGAATTCAACGTGGAAAAGTTAAAAAATTCTGACGACCTTCAAAAGTTCAGAAAATCTCTGGAATCCAAACATCGCCCAGATATGGTGCGTATATTTATCTGCACAACAGGATGCAGGGCGCTGGGGGCTGACGAAGTATGCAAGGCATTCAAATCAGAGATTGAAAAACAATCCCTCCAGGATAAAGTAGAAATTGTCGACACCGGTTGTCAGGGTCTGTGTGCCAGGGCGCCTGTGTTGACCATCGAACCGATGGGAATTTTCTACGGCAGGGTAACGGAAACCGACGTCCCTGAAATTATTTCACGAACCATTTTAAAGGGTGAAATTATCGAACGACTCTGTTATACCGAAGCTGGCAAACGTACCCCATATATTCGCGATATTCCTTTTTACAGCAAGCAAAAAAAGATGGTTCTGAGAAATTGCGGAACTATCGATCCAAAAAGTATAAACGAATACATACTGAGAGACGGTTATGCTGCTATCTCGAAAGTGCTATCCGGCATGACGCCGGACGACGTCGTCAATGAGATGAAAAACTCAGGCCTGCGTGGCAGGGGCGGCGCGGGGTTTCCGACAGGAAATAAATGGGAATTCGTCAAAAAGGCCGTTGGAGATATAAAGTACATCGTCTGTAATGGCGACGAGGGCGATCCGGGCGCTTTTATGGATCGGGCAGTGCTTGAAGGCGACCCTCACTCGGTAATCGAGGGCATGCTTGTCGGCGCTTATGCTATCGGATCAAAAAAGGGAATTGTATATGTGCGTGCAGAATACCCCATTGCCGTCGAACATCTCAATATTGCCATACAACAGGCAAAATCACTGGGGCTTTTAGGAGAAAACATCCTCGGTACCGGTTTCAGTTTTGATCTGGAAATCAAAATGGGCGCCGGCGCCTTTGTGTGCGGCGAGGAGACCGCCCTTATTGCATCCATTGAAGGCAAGCGCGGCATGCCGCGTCCCCGTCCTCCGTTTCCCGCAACCAGCGGTCTCTGGGGAAAACCCACGAACATCAACAACGTGGAAACTTTTGCAAACGTACCGATTATCATCCTCAAGGGCTCTGAATTCTATAAAGCCATTGGCACGGGTACCAGTAAAGGCACGAAGATATTCGCACTGGCAGGCAACGTAAAAAATACGGGACTCGTTGAAGTGCCCATGGGCACTTCACTCCGCGAGATTGTCTTTGACATCGGTGGAGGAATTCCCGGCAGAAAAAAATTCAAGGCAGCCCAGATGGGCGGTCCTTCAGGCGGGTGCGTGCCTGCACAGCATCTTGATCTTTCCATCGACTACGAAACGGTAAAAGAAGTCGGCGCTATTATGGGTTCGGGAGGACTTATTGTAATGGACGACTCTACCTCCATGGTTGACATTGCGCGGTATTTCATGGAATTCTGCCAGGACGAATCATGCGGAAAGTGTGTGCCCTGCAGAATCGGAACCAAGAGGATGCTCGATATTCTAACGCGAATTACAAAAGGACAGGGGAAGAAAGAGGACATAGGCTTATTAAAAGAACTTGCCGAGGTTACCAAAACTGCTTCATTGTGTGGTCTCGGACAGACAGCGGCAAACCCCGTGCTCTCTACAATCCGTTACTATCTCAATGAATATGAAGAATTAATCAACAAAAAAGATACTCCATCTTCACCACAAGAGAGTCAAACAACGCAAACCTAAGGTGGAATTATGAAAGTACTCCTCATCGGCGCGGGAAAAGGCGGCTCTGCACTCCTGTCAATCTTACATGAAGACAAGGAAATAGAGATTGTCGGAGTCGTGGACAACAACCCCCTGGCGGAGGGTTTGAAGATTGCAAGGCAGTACAACATCCCTACCTATACCCAGTATGAAAAATTAATAAGGAGGGATGACCTCGACGTTATTATCGATGTTACAAGAAATCCTCAGGTACACACCGATATCACAAAAAGCAAACCTGAAAACACCGAAATACTCGGGGGTTTAAGCGCAAAACTTATATGGAATTTGGTAGAGGAGAGAAAAAAGAAGGAAGAGGAAATTCAAAAAAGTCTTTCCGAACAGAAGGCACTTTACCGCATTGGAATTATGCTTGCCTCCGCACCGGACATGAATGACGTGTTTCAAACCATCGTCAGAAGTGGCCTGGAAATAACAAACACCCCAGCCGGAAGTCTTGCTTTGTATGATGCTGAAAAAAGCGAACTGGAACTCACAGCCGTACACGGCTTCAGCCCAGAGTTTTCTTTGAAAGCAACACGATGGAAGGTAAGACCCGGCGGTCTCACCAGTAGAATCCTCTCCCAAAAACAACCCGTAGTAGTACCCGATATCACAGAGGAATCCGCTATAGATACTCGGGTCATTTTTGCTGAAGGAATTCGATCCTTGGTAGCCACCCCCCTGACTGCCGAAAATAAAATCGTGGGTATCCTGTATGTAGACGATTATAAACCGCGCACCTTTACAAAAAGAGACATTTCCATTCTGGAACTCCTGGCAACCCAGGCAACTATTGCTATCAAAAAAGCAAAAACACGACAACAACTGGAACGCAACAATCAGATACTCAAGCAAACGATGGATTACTTACAGAACGTGCTGGATAACTCTGCCGATATGATTATCACAACAGACATAGAGAATAATGTAGTAGAATTTAATAAAGGTGCGGAAGAGATACTAGGATATACACAAAGCGAATCCGTTGGGAAACCATTTTGTGGTTTCTTTACCAATCACCATCACTGCAACCAATTATTAGCAAAAATCAAGCAGGAAGGGAAGATATCCAACCAGGAAACCCAGTTCGTCACAAAGCAAAATAAAATTATCAATATCAGTATTACCCTTTCCCAGCTCAAAGATACGGCGGGGAACATGATTGGAACCGTTGGTATCAGCAGAGACATTACTGAGTTCAAGAGAACCCAGGCGCAGCTCGTCCAGGCCGGAAAGCTCGCCGGTATAGGCCAATTGGCAGCCGGTATTGCGCACGAAATAAATAACCCGCTCAGCGGTGTCTTGGGATACGCCAAAAGACTTCTTAAAAAGGCGGAGGATGAAGAACTCAAAAAAATACCTGGCTTAGAGCCTTTTCAGAGGGAAATGAAACTGATTGTCGATTCGGCGTTACGCTGTAAAAAGATCATTGACGGTCTCCTGAAATTTTCCCGCACCTCCGAAACCGTCAGCATAGCCGTCAATATCAATGAGGTTATAGACGAAGCACTCATTCTATTTGGCAATCAGTTGTCGTCCCAAAACATCGAGTTGAACAAGGTTTTAAGCCCAAACATCCCCACTATTCGGGCCAATCACACGCAGATACAGCAAGTATTTACCGATATCATCATAAATGCCATACAGGCTATGTCCAACGGGGGTAAATTAACGATTGCTACAAGACCGGTAAATTCTTCTGCCGTTGAAATAGAATTTACCGATACCGGAGAAGGTATCTCGAAGGAAAACTTACCGAAAATATTCGAACCGTTCTTCACCACCCGCGAACCAGGCAAGGGAACGGGGCTGGGGTTATATATGATTTACAGAATCTTGCAGGAGCATCACGGGCATATAGACGTAAGGAGTGAAGTTGGGAAAGGAGCAACCTTTGTTATCACACTACCTGTTGCCGATGTTAATACCTAGCAATGCGATGCCTCAGACAATAAAAAACAAGATGCAAGATTTAATTTAAACATACGATTAAACAGGGAGGGAAAAGCCATGACAGGAGAAAGAATCTTAGTTATCGACGATGAAGAAATTATATGTACTTTGCTCAAAGACACCTTGACCGATGCAGGATATCAGGTAGAAACAGTAACCAATGGTATAGAAGGGCTTGAAAAACTCTTGAAGGGAGAACCTTTTGACATACTTCTAACCGACATCCGAATGCCCAAAAAGGACGGAATGCAAGTGCTTAAAGAAGCAAAAAATCGCGTGCCTGACATCATCACGATCATCATGACAGGGTATCCCAGCATCGAAACCATCAGGGAATCGAGCGAATACAATGCATTTGATTATATTACAAAGCCACTCGACCCCGACGAAGTGTGCGAATGTATCAAGCACTCGCTCGAGGTTAGAAAATTATCAAGAGACCTTAGAGTCCCTGAAAAGCCACCCAGTATTCTTGTCGTGGATGATATGCAATCGGCCCTGTTTCTCTCTGAGGGCATTTTGCAGGATGAGGGTTATCATGCCGAGATTGCTCAAAACGGACAAGAAGTGCTTGATCGGTTGAAGCAAAAGCACTTCGATATTATAGTTGCAGACCTCCACATGCCGGGCATGGACGGCATCGAGCTCTTAAACAACATCAAAAAGCTGGACATCAAGACGCTGGTCATCATCATGACAGCACGGCCAAGTATAGAATCGGCAATAACGGCTTTCCGTCACGGCGCCTACGACTATATCACAAAGCCTATTGACCCTGACACTATCATCAACACCATTCAGCGCGGATTGGAAAAACGCCATATCGAAGTAAATACCGATAAGCTGCTGAGACGCATCCACGACCTCCGCCAGCAAATGATCAATGAAAATACTTCACTCGTCAAAGAAAAAGACATGGCGAATAGTATCATTGATGCCGCACCGGACGCTATCATTGCCACAGACGAGCATGCCAATATTTGCATCATCAACGATGCTGCAAGAGAACTTTTTGGTTACAGGAAGGAAGAGTTGATGGGAAAACCCGTTGATACACTTTTTGCCGAGAAGAAAAACTTTTTTAAGGGAACAGATTTAGAAACGATGCTAAGGGAAGGCAACGTCTACAACTGCCCGCTCACCTGTATCACAAATAAAGGCGCTAAAATCAAGACAACCTGGTCTGGCGCTCCTATACTCGATAAGGACGAAAGGATAAAAGGAGTTGTGGGAATCGGGAGAAAATAGTACAATATCTTTAGATATAACTTAAGGATTTATGTCAGCGTAAATAAAAAATCTTCTTCCCGTAATTACAACTCGTTTCGCAGCTAAAAATATTATGAAAATTATATCTATTACCGGCACAGCCAGCGGCGTGGGAAAGACGACAGTCGCCCAGTTCTTACTGAGACATTTTGGCGACTTATCTGCCTTAAAAATCACTACGAAACACGATGGCAACTGTCCCAGGCATTTTGGCTGCGATGTGTGTGAAACTATGACGCATCCGTATAAAATTACGGTTGACCCGCTGCAAATCGAGCAGGAAGGGAAGGACACCTCTCTTTTCAAAAGCGCCGGCGCTCAGAAAGTAGTCTGGCTGCAAACCCACGCAGATCACCTCGAAAAGGGCATTGAAGAGGCATTAACCTACTTCAACAAAAACGATTCAGTCCTGGTGGAAGGAAACAGTTTCCTGCACACGCATAATGCAGACCTTTGCATCCTTGTTTCTACCCCAAGAGAGACCAAAATCAAGCGTTCGACAAGACAAATTATATCCAAGATAGACCTGGCAGTGATTAACAAATACGCCGATGACTATACGGACGACGTTGCAAAAGCACGGGAAAGACTGCACATGATCGGATGTTATGCGCCTGTCTTCGTCATAAGCCCGCTTCAGAAAAATTACAACCCAAACAAGGCTTTTATCAACCATATCAAAGAAACGATAGGGCAGCCCGTTCAATCATACAGCAAATCAGTATAAAGGTTTAAAATACACTCCCAAATCTCGTAATCCTCAGCAAATTCAAAATTGTAATTACTTCGGCAAAATAGCCCAGATGCGGCACTGGCCACCCGAACCGCCTTCGATCTTGATGGGGGCAATAATAAGGGTAGCACCCTTGGGCGGCAACTTGTCAAGGTTTGCTACATTTTCAAGAATGAACTTGCTTGCGGCATTGATAGTATGATGAACTATAAAGTCAGTGCTGATTCCACAATCCCCGCTTAGGGTATCAATACCAATACCCTTGATATTCTTTTTTGCTACCAGAAAGCCGGTAGACTCTTTCGAATAACCGGGGAAGTGCATGCGACCGTCCTTATCAAAGTTTTTATAA
>JAHFOY010000117.1 GCA_023261485.1 Planctomycetota bacterium | reverse complement strand
TACTCAAGGAGATCGCCGTTAGATCCATTACCCCCAGTTGCTTGTTCAAGACGTCCATATACGTCAATTTTTTATATAATTTTGCAGATGCATTTTTCAGGGGATCGTCTGAATACACACCATCAACCCGTGTTGCCTTTAGCATTACGTCTGCGCCAATTTCAATAGCACGCAAAGCTGCCGCTGTGTCAGTCGTAAAATAAGGGTTTCCTGTCCCGCCCGCAAAGATAACCACGTCTTTTTCTTTTAAATATTGCAAACAGTTTCGCAATACAAAGGATTCCGTAATATTTTTAATCTCGATGGCGCTGACCACGCGCGCCTTGATGTCGAATCCTTCCAATATATCCTGTAAGAGCAACGCATTGATTGCCGTGGCAATCATACCTACCTGATCAGCCTGTACCCTGGATTTGCCGGCACTTCCAAACTTTGCGCCGCGGAGGATGTTGCCGCCACCCACTACGATAGCCAGTTCAACCCCCGTCGTAGAAATATTTTGTATTTCTTTGGCTAATGCAGCAAAAGTCTCTGTTTCTAAGCCACGCCCATTTTCATTACCAAAACCTTCGCCACTAATCTTTAATAATACGCGTTTATATTTGATATTGCTTTTCATGGGCACAGGGGCAATGCAACGTTTCTTAATTGTCTAACACTCGCCTACCTCAAACCGAACGAAGCGATTTACTTTGATATTTTCCCCTATTTTGGCAATATTTGCAATTAATAAATCATTGATCGTTTTTGTATCATCTTTTATAAAAGGTTGCTCCAGCAGGCATCGTTCTTTATAAAAACTGTCTATCTTTCCAGTGATGATCTTTTCAATAATATTTGCAGGTTTTCCCTTGGCCTCTTCCATAAAGATCTTCTTTTGTTCTTCTATAACGTGGCTGGGGATATCATCCCTTTTTACCGCTAACGGTTTCGTAGCAGCCACCTGCATGCAAATATCCTTTAAGAACTGCTGGAAGACCTCATTTTTTGCCACAAAATCAGTCTCACAGTTGAGTTCTACCATTACCCCTAATTTCCCATTTGTATGAATATAGGTACCGACCCTGCCTTCGGCGGTTACCCGCTGCTCTTTCTTGGCTGCCTTTGCAATCCCCTTCTTTTTAATGATTTCCAGCGCCTTATCAAAATCGCCTTTAACCTCGTCAAGGGCGCTCTTGCACTCTAATATACCTGCCCCTGTTTGTTCTCTCAATTTTGTAATACTCGATATATCCGCCATGAACAACCTCCGTACAATGTAGTATAAAACTACCGTCGTTTTATATACTAAATAATTTTAATCGCATAAATAACCAACGAATGGAAATCCATATGAAATGTTCTTTGAAGGTAGTGGCCTGACTTGTAGTTTGTATGGATACGCCTAATGTTATCTTTTAACAAATGGAAGGACTTTTTCTTAAACCTAAACCTTCAATATCCCTGTCAAACTCTAGTGACAGTCATCAGGAGTTCTTTGCCAGCCAAAATTGCATCTGCCGTCTTAGTTAAAAAGAGATTGATTGCCCGAATGGCGTCATCGTTACCTGGTACACAAATGTCTATCATATCAGGGTCACAATCCGTATCAGCAAGACACACCGTTGCGATTCCCAGCTTTTTTGCCTCGCTGATGGCATTATGTTCGTTTTTTGGATCGACTACTACAAGGGCTCCCGGGAGAGAACTCATATTACGAATGCCTTCCAGGTTGGTAAGTATCTTTTTACGTTCCCTGTTCAGAGAAGAAATTGCCTTTTTGCTAAACTGATTAATGCCCCCGGTTTTTTCCAGGTTTTCCAATTCTTCCAGACGTTCTAGCCGTTTCCGGATGGTATCAAAATTTGTCAGTGTACCGCCTAACCAGCGCTCACTTACATAATGCATTCCACTGCGTTTGGCTTCACGTATAACGATATCACGCGCCTGCCATTTGGTACCTACAAATAACACCTCTTTTTTTGTCTGGATAAGACTTGTTAGAAACTTACATGCAGTGACAAGCCCCCTTGTAGTTTCCCGCAAATCAATAATATGGATTAAATTCCGTTTGCCGAAGATGAAAGGCTTCATTTTTGGATTCCATTTACTCGTCCGATGACCGAAATGAAATCCTGCATCAACCAATTCTTGAACACTCACAGTAGACAAATAATCTCCTCTCCTATAAAATAAACCAATACATACAAAAGAATTAGAAAGCTAAAGATTATATTAATTGGGGATAAAATGTCAAGAATATTCCCAAAGTAAAATATTCTTTAGTCTTTATTTGGTGATTTTTTCCTGAATCGTCCAATTTTTAAATATACACCGATATTCGCAGTACTATCTATTGAGGGTACGATTTTACCGTCAGCAGAAGTAAGTAGTGTTGTTACGCCGGGACCGTGCCCCGCCGTCACACAATTACTATGTACAATTACTCCGATACTTACCGCCCCCGTTCTATATATCCTTCCGAAGGTGTGGTCGGCATCCATAATTGCCACAATGTCGCCGAATCGCAGCGTTTGGAGATTATGTTTTTTTACATGTTCTTTATCAAATAATTGTATGTCATAATCTCCACGGTAACAATGCTGAGACCCCAACCCCGATCCCATAATGGCCGCAGGGATAATATGCGTTACCGGCACATGCAGTACGTCTTTCGCCTTGTCCTGCCGGACGGGAAACTTCGTTAAAAGATTTGGAGACATGTTAATAAGCTTAATATGGGGATACTTCGCAAGAGACAGACCTACACCAATACCGCGAATAAGTATTTTGTCCCCAATGGCAAGCTTTTCAAGTGTCCTGTCTTCAAAATCAACCAGCACATTTTCAATGCCGCCGTGTTTTCCTGTAACAACGCCTGTATGGCCTTTGGCATTGCCGGTTATAACCCGTGCAACATTTCCAATGCAGGACAGTAAATTTAATGCGCCATTTTCATCCCTGTCCTTATTTTTAACGGACACGCATGGTTCTACGTGGTCTGCTTCCCAATGAATCGCATTGTCACCTACCTTGACATTATACGTAATTCCACCCACGCTCGGCAGGATGGTAGGCTTCCCTTCGGGCGTTATGCAGTAAGGCTGCGAGCCACTCAGCGGGCTGGTGACTTCGCCCATAACAGATAGCTCTACAAGATTCTTTTCATTAGTTTCCATGAATTATCAAATTAATCAAAATAAAGTTTTATGTTAAATTCCCGTTAAATCCGCACCAAAACGTTTTCAGTGTAACATAGGAAACCTTCTATTGGCAATACAAAAAATCAATGTAATATATGGCAAAATCAAAGATATAACCGAGTGCATTTCTCCAAAACATCTTGATTTTAACGCAATCAAACTGTTTTTGCATTGTAAAAGACGCATATTTTGTCTTTAATAAATAAAAACAAACCACAAAGAACACTGCGTGGCAAAGCCACAACCAAAGTGAATAAAGGTGAGGGTGACAAGTGTCGGGTGACGTTTTTTCTCGTCACACGACACCTGGAAATCTATGACTAAAACTTATCGCAAGAAACCATGTTTACATATCATTCCAATCATTGTCGTCGTTGCCCTCTCTGTCATTACTTACCTGAACTGTTTACCAAATCAGTTTGTTTACGACGATACATCTACCATCGTAGATAACAAGCTTATTAAAGATTGGGGAAATTTTCCGATCTTATTCACACACGACTATTTCAAGCTTTCTGGGGAACTTACCTACCGTCCTATCGTGACACTTTCCTACTTTATTGATTATTTCCTCTGGCATATGAATCCCATGGGATACCACCTCGTAAATGTGGTATTACACACCATAAATGCGATTCTTGTATATTTTCTGGTACTCTTGTTATTTCGCCAATACAACAAAACACAAGAAAGCCACGACCAAATTTCTAATGTCGGACTCGCACTCCTGACTTGCATGCTATTTACAGTACATCCCATTGTAAGTGAGGTTGTCAATATGGTCAGCTACAGAGAGGACCTGACTGCAACGTCATTTCTGATTGCCTCGTTCTTGTTCTTTTTGCTTTACAAGGAGAGGATAATTGCCCAAGCATCCTTTCGCCCCCTTTTGGAAGGGGCGGATTTAAAGGGATTTTCATTACCGACGTTCAGCAGTAAAAGCACAATTTCTCTCTATGCAGGCGCCCTGGCCACCTATTTTTTTGCCTTGCTTTCAAAGGAATCTGCCATTGTACTGCCCGCATTGATTTTTTTCTTCGAACTGCTTTTTACTAAAAGATTTTTTGCCTCCGGTAAAACAGCCCTAAAAATAATACGTGCTCCTTTTTTTCTGGGATACATAGGAATAAGTATCGGATACCTTATCATCAGGTTCCTCATTTTACATAATCCCACAGAAAAGATTGTCTATCCAGAGGGGAGTTTTTTCGTCAACATACTTACGATGACAAAGGTTCTGGGCAGATACATCGCCAGTATTTTCCTGCCCTTTAACCTTAATGCAGACTACCACGTCCTCTACCTTAAGACCCCCCTGATATTGTCCTTTCTCATCCCATTTTTCCTGGTTATTTCGATTGCCGTCATTGCACTTCGATGTTGGAAAAAATTTATAAAAACTTTTCCCAACGTAAACGGGAATGAGGGTTTTTACCGTGTAATAATATTTGCGATACTCTGGTTTTTTATCTCTATCCTGCCAGTGATGAATATCATTCCGTTAGCCAATATCATGGCAGACCGTTATCTCTATCTGCCCATACTTGGGTTTTGTCTGTTCATTTCGGCTACGGTAGCATATCTGAGAACAGCAATAAAATATCCTGTAATAATTTCTCTAATAATATTTTATATTTTTATAACGGTTACCAGAAACAACGTTTGGCGTGATGAATTCAAGCTTTGGTACAAATCTTCGCAAAGTCCATTGTGCAGTTTCACAACGTATAATAATCTAGGGACACAATACAACAAGAAGGGTTATCCGGACACGGCCTTAAAGTGCTACCAGAAAGCGCTCCAAAAGGCCCAAGAGGTAGGATTCACACAATATGCCACTGTGTACTATAATGCGGGAAACGCCTATGAAAAAAAGAATATGCCGAATGAAGCCGCTACCGCATATAAAAAGGCAGTTCAGCTAAAATCCGATTACCAGCAGGCGCACAATAACCTTGGAAAGGTTTATTTTACCTTGGGTCAATATGACGATGCGCTCGCTGAATACAACAATGCCCTCAAGATTGACCCCGACTTTCCTTACGCATACAACAACATGGGCGTTTTATACAACAAGCTTGGCAGGCAGGACGATGCTGTGGTTGCATACAAAAAAGCCCTGTCGCTGGACCCCAAGTACAGCGATGCATATTACAATCTCGGTAACATTTACGAGGCGCGGATGCAGTACGACCTCGCCATAGAGGCTTATCAGAACGCCATCAAATACGACCCGGCACAGGTATACGTCCATAACAACCTGGGCACTATTTTTGATAAAAAAGGTTTTTGGGAAGAGGCCATAGCAGAATACAAACATGCGATACGGCTCGATCCAAAGTACCCATATTCCTACAATAACCTCGGCGCCTCCCTTACCAAAAAAGGCGACATGGATGGCGCGCTGGCCGAATTTCAGAAGGCTGTAAATTTATTCCCCAATCAACCCGATTTCCATTTCAATCTCGGATATACCTACCTCCAAAAGGGCGATTTAAACAATGCCTTGAAAGAATTCGAGACCACGCTAAAGATTGCACCTTTGCATACAGAGGCGCTTTTTAGTATCGGAAACATTTATTACAGGCAGGGGCAAACGGAAAAGGCCGCAAAGTCTTGGCAGGCAGTCCTGAAAATAAACCCGAATCATATAAGGGCAAAAAAATGTCTGGAAATGATTGACAAGTGAGAAACGAAGACGGGTGACGAGTGGCATGTGACGGGTGGCGATTTCTGTGTTACTCGCCATTCGTCACGCGACACTATTTCTAAAAACGTGCGAAAAAGGAAGTTTTTACACAGGAAACCCACATGAGCCTTTTTCATTTGTGTAATTCTCTCCACCTTCCGACCTCTGAAACACCGCTCCACTCGCCTCATTTCCCTTATTTCTCAGTGTTCTCGGCATCCTGTGTGGCGAACTAATACGGGAATTTAAAGTTGAAAAGGGAAATTCGAGATGCTAGAATCACAAATTGTGATGTACACCATCACCCTTCCATCTTTTGAGGTTGAAAAAGCAATGGAAGGCCATATCCTGGCGAAAACACAATTAATGGGGAGGTATAAGAGGCGCTCATGATCAAGGCATTCATTCGGGATATTCCAAAGGCTGAACTTCATATTCACATTGAGGGTTCATTAGAGCCTGATTTGATGTTTGCGATTGCAGAACGGAACAAACTGATACGTCCTTTTAATTCCATAGAAGAAGTGCGCAGCGCCTATCAATTTACCCACCTTAAATCATTTCTGGATGTTTACTATGAAGGCGCCGGCGTACTGATGCAAGAACGGGACTTCTACGACATGACCTGGGCATATCTGAAAAGGGCGCATGCCCAGAATGTACGTCATACTGAAATATTTTTTGATCCGCAGGCCCATACCAGCAGAGGTGTATCGTTTGAAACGGTAATTACCGGCATGCACCGCGCTTTGGTAGATGGGCAGCGACTCTTCGGTATTTCTTCAAAACTTATTATGTGTTTTTTGCGGCACCTCAGCGCAGACTTGGCGATGGATACACTGCATCAGGCGCTGCCATTCAAGGAGTGGATAATAGGGGTTGGGCTTGATTCGTGTGAGGTAGGCCATCCGCCGGAGAAGTTTACCCGCGTATTTGATAAGGCGCTGGAAGAAGGGTTTTTGACCGTCGCCCATGCCGGCGAAGAAGGGCCGGTAGAATATATTCATCAGGCGCTGGAAAAACTCAGGGTGTCACGCATTGACCATGGGGTTCGCTGTGTTGCTGATACACAATTAGTCAAAAAGCTGGTAGAAGCGCAAATACCGTTAACCGTTTGCCCTCTTTCCAATGTCAGGCTTCATGTCTTTGATTCCATAAAAAAACACAATCTAAAGCACATGCTTGATTTGGGATTGTGTGTTACGGTGAATTCCGATGACCCTGCTTATTTTGGCGGTTATATAACGGAGAATTTCCTGGCCGTACAAGAGGGACTGAATCTGGACTACAACGACATATATCGTTTGGTAAAAAATTCATTCGAGGCCACATTTCTTGATAAACAAATAAAACAGGGTTTAATAACTGAATTGGACACTTTTATATCCGGTTATAACCAAAAAGATATAAGAAGGCACAAAGGAAAGACTTTTGCGCATACCATCCATCAGAGTGCGTTAAACAATAAATCATACGATAGAGAATCTTTTGGGTCAGCTTGAAGCGGAGTCATTCCTTCTCTTTTTGAAAAGCATTACATTCCCCGAAAAGGGCGGAAAGGGAGAATCATGGAAAAGGAACAATATGTTTGCACCGTGTGTGGTTTTAATATGGTGGGATACCATCCAGAATTCTGTCCCTTCTGTGGGGCTTCAAAAGAGAAATTCATTACCTCTGAGGAATGTTCTGCAAGGTTCAAAGTTAAAGGTATTCCGGTCAACGAAAAGGTTACTCGCTTAAATTCCGTTCCTTCTCTTGGTTTGGAGCATGCTGCGTATTGTATCGAGACAAACGGGAAGACTTTCTGGGTAGATTGCCCTTCGTGCTTCGACAAGAATCTCAAACTGGCAGATGTCATCACCTTTACACACCACCACTTTCTTGGTGCAAGCAATCAGTACCGCGATTTATTTCATTCAGAGGTGCAAATACACAAGCTGGACTCTACCCACAGCATCTGCCGCGCTTTCACATTTGACGTGACCTTCCAGGAGAATTTTGTTGAACGAGGTATCGAGGCTTTCCATACCGGAGGCCATACACCGGGGTTCACATTTTATCTTTTTGAGGATGTCCTTCTCATCTGCGATTACGTCTTCCTCAAGGAAGGGGGGATGCGTTTTAATCCCTTCGGTCCACAAAAAGAGACGAGAGAATGTGCATCCAAAATTTATGAGGTGCTGCAAGGGAGGGAAATAAGCAAGGTTTGCGGGTACAATTATGTGATCGATTATAAGGAATGGAAAAAAAGATTTGATGTCCTGTTAGGCAAGGACTAATCGCAGTCAGGTATTAAAAGAGATTAAACGCTTTCTTACGCCACTAAGACATCAAGGTACAAAAAAAATACTCAGTGTATACTTGACCCTGAGGCTAAAATTCTTAAACACGATCTATGCCCGAAGGGCAGAAAGCACATAGCCAGGGGTGAAGCCCCTTGGACGAAGAAATACCAAAAGGAACAACCCCGAAGGGGTGGAAGAGAAAAGGATTTTATTGATTTCCTCAGAAATACCGCATTGAATATAAATTATATTTGGAAATGATTGAGCAAGAACTTCTTTCACCCTTTCAGGGCTGATTGTTTTTCTGTATTTTAGCAGAGGGTTTCGCCCCCTGCTATATACTGACGGCCTTTCAGGCCTAACATTGAAATTCTTTAAACCTCAGGCTACGCAATTGCATGTTTGTCTTTTATGACCACTTGGTCTGTTGCGTCGACCCATTCAAATCAATAATTTGTTCCTGTGTAACTGCAACTTCTGCTTTTTCGGCTTCAATTTCAGAGATTTCCAGCTTTGCTTTTTCCTGAGTACTGAACTGCATCTCAAATAATTTTTTGTACAGCCCGCCATTTGCAAGAAGTTCATGGTGTATCCCCGTTTCAACGATTCTCCCCTTGTCCAGTACCACGATCAAATCCGCATGTAATATGGTTGACAGCCGATGTGCGATGACGAATGTGGTGCGGTCTTTCACTAACCGGTAAATGGCGTTCTGGATGAGTTGTTCCGTTTCGGTGTCCACCGATGAGGTTGCTTCATCCAGGATGAGGATGCGTGGATTGGCAAGGATAGCGCGGGCAATGGCAATGCGTTGTTTCTGCCCTCCGGAGAGCTTTACACCGCGTTCCCCAATTACAGAGTCATATCCGTTCGGCAAACTTACAATAAATTCGTGTGCATTGGCGGCATTTGCGGCTTTTTCTATTTCCTTAGCCGGCGCATCAGACCTGGCATAAGCGATGTTTGCATTTATGGTATCGTTAAAGAGAAAGGGCTCCTGGAGTACCATAGCCATTTGCTTGCGGAGGGAGTGGAGTTTGACGTCTTTGATGTTATATCCGTCAATGAGGATTTCCCCTTTTACGGGATCGTAAAATCTGGG
>JAHFOY010000116.1 GCA_023261485.1 Planctomycetota bacterium | reverse complement strand
CCTGTGGAGATGGTGGCAGAAAGGGGAGTAGAAAGTTGGGAGAAAAAGTTGGGTGGAAAATTGGGTGATAGGTTGGGTGAAAAAGGGGCGGAAGATGCTACCCAGAAAACTACCCAGATAACTACCCAGAAGACTACCCAGAAAATTATAGAAGCTATCGCTAAGAAATCCGATATCACTCAAAAAGAACTGGCATCGGTTATAGGTATAACTGAAGACGGCGTAAAATACCATATAATCAGACTTAGAAAAAAAGGATTAATCAAACGCATCGGTCCCGATAAAGGCGGGCATTGGGAGATTGTTAATGCCTAAACCCCAAAAACATGAACTCACATGGATAGGCAAGGATAACCAGCCGAGGATGCTGATTGAAGACCCGGAGAGGTCTTACCACGCACTGCATCGCGTGAGGAGGAAAGATGGCTTCGACAATCGGACAATATTCGGTAACAACTTGCGCACATGAACTTAGTAGTCGAATATAGATACTTAGGGTTACGACACGATGACAAATGACAACAAGGTTATTTTATTTGTAGATATTCTTGGATTTGCTGCCTTAACAGAGGCATACCCGATTAATATTGATCTTTTAAAGACATGCGGCAGACCGCTTTCACCCTCACTCAATATCGATAAGATTCTTGCAGTATCCCGCAACCGATTGGCCCATACATTTACAAGTTTTCACTATTCACTGGCGGCAACGTTGAACCTTGCTAACATGCGTCATCCCTTGACTGCTATTACATTCTCTGATTCAGCGTTTATTGCGACGACGTACGCATATGAAGCTGTAAACATTGCAATTGTCCTACTCCACTCACTGCTTCCGCAGAAGATACCAGTGCGAATGGGAATCGCTTATGGATCATTTGCCGCACTCAGATTCAAATCTGATATCATGTCAGACGGTGGAGATCATGCAGCCCAATTCCTTGGAACGGCCATAGTGCGCGCTCATGCTGCCGAAACCTGCGGCATTAAGGGGCTCAGAATCTTGCTCCACCCTTCACTTATACCCCTGTTCGATGACAGTCGTCATAACCCTGGATCCACTGATGGGAAGAATCCGATAGGTTATCTCGAATGTTCAGAAAAAGAGCGGACGAACAAGATCGGCGTCCATCACGAAATAGACTACTGGCATCTCAAACCCACACGCGAAGCCGATACATGGCACGCGTTTCAAGACATGTGGAATGAAGCACCACAATCTGTATACGAGCACTACGAGGCAACCGCTGAAGCCATCAATCGAATGAGGATTGCCCAGGGGCATGAGCCGTTAAACAACTTGCGACGGCGCACTCTGCCACGAGCAAGTCGTAACTTGGGTAAAAACGTATCTCGCCGCTCTAGGAATTATCAATGACAAACAAAGCCCAAAAACTCGAACTCACATGGTTAGGTAAGGTTAATGATCTCAGTGAAAAAGGGCATATACTGACAACACCGCAGGATGCCATCAAAGAGCCTTATGTTCTGGAAATTCTAAAATATATAATGAAAAATTAAGAGGTTTGCTATGAAAAATTATCCTTCCATACATACGAAACTTCCAGGCCCCAATGCAATTCAATACCTGGAAAATGAAAAAAGATTTGTTTCTCCGTCTTCGACGAAGGGCTATCCATTGGTGGTAAAAAGCGCAAAAGGTATGGCTGTTACGGATGTCGATGACAATGTCTTTCTTGATTTTACGGCAGGAGTTGCTGTTTGTAATACCGGGCACAATCACGACGAGATAATATCTTCGATTACAGATCAGGCAGATACGCTTATTCACATGTCCGGCGCTGATTTTTACAATCCACTGCATATTCAATTGGCCGAAAAACTCTCTGCGATTTGTCCCGGTCCGCATACAAAAAGGGCTTTCTTTGGGAATTCCGGCGCAGAATCTGTAGAGGCTGCGTTTAAACTTGCACGTTACCATACAAAACGACCCGTTGTCATTGCCTTTTATAATGCCTTTCATGGGAGAACCATGGGGGCGCTTTCTCTGACTGCGAGCAAATTAAATCAGCGCAAGCATTTTCTTCCTTTAATTCCTGAAGTGATTCACATTCCCTATGCATACTGTTACCGATGTCATTACGGCCTGACTCCGAATAATTGCAACATGGCCTGTGTAGCCTGGATAAGAGAAGAACTGTTTAAAACGAAGGTTCCGCCAGAAGATGTGGCGGCGATTTTTGTGGAAATTATACAGGGGGAGGGTGGATACATAGTGCCTCCAAAAGAATTTCACAAGGCGCTCTATCAGTTGGCACGTGATTATGGTATTCTTTATGTTGCCGATGAAGTACAATCAGGCATGGGGAGAACGGGCAAGATGTTTGCCTCTGAACATTTCGATATAATCCCCGATATCATTACCATTGCCAAGGGTATTGCGTCAGGCCTTCCTTTATCCGCCACGGTTGCATCAGAAAAAATAATGGATTGGCAGCCTGGCAGCCATGCAAGCACGTTTGGTGGAAATCCTGTGAGTTGTCAGGCGGCGCTTACAACTATCAGGCTTCTGGAAGAAGGGCTCATAGATAATGCAGCCAAACAAGGCGCTTACATGATACATGAATTAAAGAAATTAGAACGCACGTATTCCATCATTGGAGATGTCAGAGGCTTGGGTCTGATGCTTGCCGTTGAAATTGTAAAGGATAAAGAAACAAAGGAATATTCGCCTGAAGTGAGAGATATTATCACCCAGAAAGCGTTTTCAAAAGGGCTTTTGCTCTTGGGTTGTGGACGCAGTGCAATCCGCTTCTGTCCGCCATTGATCCTTAGTAAAAACGATGTTGGTATTGCCTTATCGATATTCGAAGAGTGTTTAAAGGAAACCTTAAAGTAATTTAAAAGGATAAACTAAAACCATAAGACAACATCTATGTCGAAAGAAAAAATCCTTGTTGTGGATGATGAACAAGACCTTGTAAAATTAATCCGGTATCATCTTGAAAAAGATGGTTACAAGGTACTGTCTGCTTCCAGTGGTGAAGACGCACTGTTTCTAACCAGAAGGGAGAGGCCGGAACTTGTTATATTAGACCTTATGTTGCCCGGCATTGATGGTCTCGAGGTATGTAAAAAATTAAAAGCGGATTCGGAACTGGCTAATACCTCTATTGTAATGTTGACAGCAAAAGGAGAGGAAGTGGATATAACCCTGGGTTTGAAACTGGGCGCCGATGATTATGTAACAAAACCCTTTAGCCCGAAAGAACTCGTAGCGCGTGTGCAGGCGGTGCTCAGGCGGTCAAAGATTTCCCCGGCAACGAAGGATTATATTGAAATAGAAGGTCTTACTATCGATACGTGCAAGCATGAAGTGACTGTAAAGAATGGAACCGTTCCTTTGACACTCACAGAATTCAAGCTTCTTCATCAGCTTGCCAGCCAGCCGGGACGGGTTTTTACAAGGGATCAACTGCTCGATGCCGTTGCCGGCTCAGAGACGTTTGTTATCGACCGGACGGTGGATGTCCATATTGCTTCACTGAGGAAAAAGTTAAAAGCCTATGCGAACCGCATAGTCACGATCCGTGGGATCGGTTATAAATTCAGGGAATAAACAGAGATGTTCAAAAATAAATTATTTTGGAAGATTTTTATAAGCTATGTCGTCCTTTTATCCGGATGTTTGAGCCTGGCAGGGTATTTTGTGAGTAGGGTTATAAAGGGATATCAAATGAATTTGCTGGCAAAGCATCTGGATTACAATGTATTGCCAATTAATCACCTGATTTTATATATACTCATTACGTTTGCGATAACTCTGTCCATAGGTTTTGTCATTATTAAAATAAATACGTCGCCGCTTATGAATATTACGCAAATTGCACAGAGCTTTGCACGTGGGAACTTTGCCCGAAAAGCAGAGATTGATTCTTCGGGTGAGATAGGAGACCTGGCAAATGCAATTAATACTATGGGAACTGAACTTCAATCCAGGATGCAAACCATTCTGGATGACAAAAATAAGCTGGACGCCATCATGGCCAGCATGAATGATGCGGTTATAACAACAAACCTCCAGGAAAGGATTATTCTTATCAACAATGCGGCAAAAACCATGTTCGGCATATCAAAGATTACGTTGAACAAAGACTATCTGTGGGAAAAGATACGAAATGAGAAGCTATGTAATCTGGTCAGAGAAGTAGTACGGTCGTCTACAAAGATGGGGGATAAAACTCAGGCGACAACGACCTCTGAAATTGAAATTCTTTCGCCCGAAAAGAAATTATTGCAAATGCACCTTTCCCCTATTCGGATTGATAAAAATACACATGGGGTTCTCCTCGTATTTCATGATATTACGGAATTGCGGAAACTCGAAAATACACGCAGGGAATTTGTTGCCAATGTATCGCATGAACTGAGAACCCCGCTTGCTTCTATCAAGGGATATGTGGAAACATTGCTTGAAAATAATGTTACAGACAATGACTCTAAGCGGGAATTTCTCAATATAATAATGAAACACACGCAGAGACTTGATAACCTGATCAAGGATATCCTGGAATTATCCAAATTAGACTCCAACGAGTTAAAGATAGAACTTCACAATGTGGACGTACATCTTTGCATGGAAGATATTTTTTCCCATTATAAAGAAAGTTGCGCGGGGAGAGACCAGACTTTTGAACTGGATATGCCCCAGCAAATACCAATGATCGAAACGGATGAATATCTTTTGCGACAGTTGCTGACCAATTTACTCGATAATGCCATAAAGTATACACCTAAAGGCGGCCGGATAGGTCTGAAAATTTACCCAAGCAATGGCTCTGTTCGGTTTGAAATATCTGACACAGGCATTGGCATTCCTAAAGAACATATCCCGCGTATTTTCGAAAGATTCTATCGTGTTGACCCTGCCCGCTCACGGGAAATGGGTGGAACCGGACTGGGGCTTTCCATTGTTAAACACATTGTAAACCTTCATCACGGATTCATTAAAGTCGAAAGTGCCGTGGATGTTGGAAGTAAATTCATAATAACAATACCTCAGCATCAACCAAAACATACAGCATGACCTGAATCCTGCAAACAAGGCTTACCTTTGTTTGCAGGATTCAGTTATAAAAAACAAATTTACCCTATTATGGAACTTATACTCGATAGCCTGGAAAGCCTGATTTATGTCTACGAAGAGATATTCTGGCTTAAAGAATGTTTCGCCATACTGAAATCCTTAATTGTATTTCTTTTGGTATGGTGGATTATGAGATTGCGGTACAGAATGGAGTTAATTCTGTACCTGGGCACTATTGTTGGCGTTGCTTGTATTTTTTTTGGTGACATAGGTTATTGGAGCGATAATGATGTTCTTAAGCTCATTGCCCCTGCTTCTTTATTCTTGCTGACTTACAATAAAAAACAGAATAATGATGCTATACTATTTATATTTCTTGTCCCTTACTTTCTTACCTCCTATGAATTTTATAGGAGTTCCCATTATGTAGTAATGTCCTTAGTGTCGCATGCGCTCATTATTTCCGGTATCGTTATTATCAAACAAAATACGTATCTTTCACTGTTCATTAGCGCCGTGATTGGCATAATCATTAATTATATTGGCGCTAATTACCCCCCCGGCACCAACGATATCCTGGTAAATCCGGCGTTGATTACCCTCGCTGTAAAGGGTATTGAACAGTACACGAAAAATAACAAATATACCGATTTTCTAAAGTCTTTCTGGGCAACGCTCCTGTGTTTTGCCTATTTTGGTAGCTGGGTCTTTCACTATATAAAACCAAACTGCCCGCTTTATGGACATTAAAAATAGAAATAATTTATTTACATTCAAAATGTTTTGAGATGAACGACTGCCCTGCATTTACCTTGACATAGCCTGACTCCTTACCTATAATTCAACTAAAATACTCTCAAGTCTTTTTGGAATAAGTCCTGACAGGGCATTGACTCAGATCGAATGAAAAAAACGCCTAAACCACACATTTGACTGGGATCCTATGGTAAATGCTAAAGCTCTATAACATAACAAAAGCCGTGAATAAGGAAACTGTTTTTACTAAAACCACAGAAACAAAAATTATCCAATCCTTCAAACCCGGTATTTGGCAATATTGGCTAACCTTTATCATTTTGGCATTTTCTATCTTTTTGGCTTTTACCGCATTTGGAATAAATACTATTACAGGATTAAGTATATTGTCGGTTAGCGGTCTTGTCATTATCTACATTATTCTTTCAGTCTGCACGACGGGATATGTAATTACAAATCAGGGAATTTCGGTTAGAAAAGGTCCTTTTTCTGGAAAATTTAAGGAAATAAACTACGGTGATATTAATAATATCTCCATTAAACAAGGGTCGATGCAAAAACGATTTAAAATCGGCAATCTCACTATAGTCACCGGAGGTGTCAGCCGTGTGTTTAAGGGGATTCGAAATCCTTACCAAGTAAAGGAACTCATTAACAAAGAAAAGGCCTCTGCGTATGAAAGGCGCACCTTATTAAGAAAAATATTGTAGATATTCCCGGATCATACTATGCCTAGACACTTCACAAGATATATCTATTCAGGTATTTTCGGTATCTCTTTCTTCTTATGCCTAAAAATTGCAATTCCTTCCCCGGCAGAGACTATCGATACCCACGATAGTGAAATTATAAAGAAGTATCAGGGAATAATTCTGCAAGAACCTTCCAATGCTAATGCACATTTTAATCTGGGTATTCTGTATTACAAAAACTCCCTGTTCGATGAAGCGGTTCGTGAGTTTCGTAAAGTGCTTGATATCAATCCTAATGATGCTGAGGCTTACTATAATCTCGGCAACATTTTTAATAAAAAAAATCTTTTTGATGATGCCGTTGAGTCATATAAAAAAGCCATAGCCATTAATCCGCGCGATGCGGGTATCTTCCACAATCTGGGGAACGCCTATGCCGGTAAGGGGAGGGTTGATGACGCCATTTCCTCATATAAGAAGGCTATTGAGATCAACCCGAATCTTGCGGAAAGCCACAAAAATATTGCATATCTTTACAAAAAAAAGGGGCAGGCGTCCGAGTCCATTCAATCCTTTGAGAAAGCCGCTAAATCCAACTCCAAAGACATATCTATGCTTTCGGACCTGGCATCCACTTACGAATCGAACGGATCGCAAGACCGCGCCATTCTTACCTACAAAAGGATACTATCAATAGACTCTAACCACAAAGACACAAAAAACAGACTCGCCATGCTTTGTAATAATAAAGGCGTATCACTGGCATTACAAGGGAAGAGGGATGAAGCGATTTCCGCATATAAAGAAGCCTTGCAAAATAAAGAAGACTTTAAGGAGGTATATAATAATCTCGGCGCCGTCTATGTTGATAAGGGGTTGATTGACGATGCAATTGCCACATACAAAAAGGCAATTGAAATCAGTCCGAATTTTGGAGAGGCTTATAATAACCTGGGAGTTGCCTTCACAAAAAAAAGGAATTACGATGAGGCTATTCCTGTATTCAAAAAGACGCTGTCTTTAAACAAAAATCACGCAGGCGCTCATTTTAATCTGGGAGTGGTTTACTCAGAAAAAGGGATGGTATCGGAAGCCATAGATGAATACAATAACGCATTGCAACTGACCCCAAACGATCTTTCAACGCTGTATAATCGGGGTGTCCTTTATTTGCAAAATGGCAGGCTAAATGAAGCCTCTGCAGATATGAAAAAAATAATTGAGATTAATCCAAAGTTGTCCGCAGCCCATCACAAACTCGGGGACGTTTATCAAAAACAGGGACATTTCGATGATGCAATTGCTGAATATAAACAAGCGTTGGAAATATTGCCCGATCTTAAAGAGGCGTTAATCAGCCTGGAAGACACCTATCGGTTAAAAGAAAAAAAGGCGAAAAAACAGGGGATCGGGGGAATAAAAAAAAGGTAAGTTATTCGTTTGTGTTAAGAATTTCAAACCGGTAGCGCAGCCGTCCCGGTTGCGCTTTCTGCTGTTCTTAATGAATTGGTTTAAATTATGAACAATAAAATCAAAATATTTCTAGTATGCCTGGCATGTTTCTTCTTTTTTAGTTTTGAGGACAAAGCCAATTGCGATGAATACAAATTGTTTACCGGTGTTATTCATCTCGATTCCACCGTTAGCGGCGGGAAACTGCCTCCAGAGGAAATGGCCAGGATTGCCCATGATGCCGGGGTAGAAATTGCCATCTTTACCGACCACGATACCATGCGTTGGGAATATGGTATACCACCGCTCAGAAAGTTTGTCAGGAAGGTCGTAGAAAAAGGTTCTATTCACAGTTACGGTGAGGCAAACTATATCAATACGATCTCCGGATTAAATCAAAAGTATCCTGATATGCTGATTATGCATGGGGCGGAAGCAATTCCATTTTATTGGTGGAAGGGAAGCTATTTTACTAAAGACCTGGAGATGATGGACGGGCATAAGCACATCCTGGTGCTGGGGCTTAATGACGCCTCGGATTATAAGAATCTTCCTTCTATTGGTAAGGGTTATCCCAGAAGGATTTCGTCTGCTATCTTGGTCAGCCTTTGGCCGCTCTGTTTTTTTGTCTTTGGCTGGCTTCTGTTTTCATCGGCAAAGGAAGGTGGCGTTGCCACGTTACAAAAAACTGCAAGCGTCATTTGCCTCCTGATGGGGATAATTTTAACTATAAACAATTTTCCCTTCTCATCGCCCCGGTATGACCAGTATCACGGAGATCGTGGGATAGCGCCATATCAGACGGTTATTGACTATGTTAACTCGCGAGGCGGTGTGACTTTTTGGGCGCATCCTGAAGTGGAAGATGTGAATAAGGAAGCAGGCGGGGTTAAGCTTATTACAAAGCCTTATCACGAAGACCTGCTTAAGGCGCAGAATTACACGGGGTTTGCAGCATTTGCAGAAGGTATTAAGTACATGGCGCCGCCGGGAGGTGTATGGGATCAAATCCTCAATCAATACTGCAAAGGAGAACGTGAACGGCCCGTTTGGGCAATAGGAGAAGTGGACTTCGGTGATGAAGACACATTTTCTATCAAGGATTCACAAACCATATTTTTGCTAAAAGAAAAGAACGAAAAGGCCGTTATTGAGGCGCTGAAAGAAGGCCGTGTCTATGCTGCTCATTTGTACGGTGAAAAGTCTCCGACTTTGGTGCTGGATACATTCGTAATCGAAGATACAGCCCAATCCTCAAAGGCCTATATGGGAGAGGAATTAAAAACGGATAAAAATCCACAGTTAAGAATTCACGTGTCCCTTCCGGAAACAGCGAAGGACGTAAAATATAAAGTAGACATTAT
>JAHFOY010000115.1 GCA_023261485.1 Planctomycetota bacterium | reverse complement strand
AATTAAATGCCAGAAATAATTCATGCAGATTTATAGTATGTCTACGTACAAGGAATAGTTGCCTAAAATACTCCTATACGCTACTTTGTATTTTCTTGACAGGGATTATTATTTTAATTATAATGTGAACGGTTATTCACATTATATAAGGCGCAGCATATGAGTATCAAAAAATTAGGTACAGAAGTTAGACAAGATCAGATAGCCAAGGTAGCATTGAATCTTCTTGGTAGTTACGGTATGAGTGGATTAAATATGAAAAATGTAGCCCGTCCGCTCGGCATCGTCCCGTCGGCAATTTACCGTCACTTCAAAAATAAAGACGAAATGGTAGATGCTGCTATTACTTATTTCCAAGAAAGACTGCTTAGCAATACTAACGCTGTCTGCGCGGAAACACCAGACTCACTTGAGCGCCTTAGAATGCTTTTGATGCGCCACATTAAGTTTATCCAAGAGAACCATCAGAGCCTTCCACGCATCGTCTTTTCTGATGATGTCTATAACAGACATCCTGAAAGAAAAACGAAGGTATACGATTTAATCAAATGTTATCTTAAAAGAATTGGTAACATTATTAGTCAAGGCCAGCAGGAAGGTCGAATACGTCCTGATGCCGACCCCGAAACTCTCTCCTTGATGTTTTTGGGCATGATTCAACCAGCAGCAATTCTCTGGCACATGAGTGATGGTAGGTCCAACGTGACAAAGCACGCCGAAATGGCATGGAAGATTTTCAGCGAGTACCTTAAAGCAAAGTAAATATTTTTTTAACCATTATGTGAACAGCAATTCACATTTAGATAATGATAAATATACATCGAAAACATTAATAATAATTGTAGTTTTATCAGTAGCTACGTTTTTCTCACATAACAAACAATATTCAGGTTGTTTTTTAAATATTTCAAATCTCTTTAGAAACGGAGGCGAATGTAATGTTAAGGAAATTTTTATTAGCAAATTTGATTTTTGGTATATTCGGACTGGTAACCCATTGTTTTGCCGAAGAGGCGCCTAAGAGTGAAAAAGAAAAGAGTGAATTAGCCAAGGTGATGGATGAAATAGACAAGTATTATAAGGCTGCTGAACAAATATCCGGATATTATAAATATAGCCTCAATGATTGGAAAGTTATATCTGAATCGAGTTCAAATATTGTAAAACTGACAAAGATAGTAATTCGTAAATTTTCCCGGCCCGATGATCAAAAATACCAAGACCTTAACAAAACGATGCTTACTGAAGCCGAAAAAATGTTTGAAGTTGCAAACCGCAAGGATGAGCAAGGTGCTTTGGAAGACGCCCAATGGCAAGTGCGAAGATTAAGACAAACTTGCGCCCTCTGTCACAAACATTTAGGAATCCATCTTTATCCTCAGTTGTACCCTGGCGGAAAGGATAAAATACAATCTGAACAAGTTGAAATTCCATTGCCTAAATAGCCTAAAAAGCCACCTCGCCGTTACCGAATCTGGAAGATATAGTAAAAGAAAATGGCTAACAATGTTGCAAAAACTCCACGGTTGGAAATTTGTGACCCTTTGGTGTTCACAGAAAATCTCAAAATCAAATCACTATAGGGCATGCTGATAAAACTATGAATATCTTTAGGCGATTCTCTCTTGGTAAGTTCACGCTCTGGCTTACTCAACAGCAATTATCTGAATCAGCTATTCTTGCTGTAATAGCCATATTCGTTGGCATTACCAGCGGCGTAGGCGTATGGCTCTTCAAAAAACTATATGATCTTGTATATCATACTGTATTCGATGGAATAGGAACCCCACTGGGTCTTTTTCATCAGAAACAAATCATTCTTCGAATTTCAGCAGACCTGGTACACTGGACAGGATTTAACAAAATAGGTGTGGCCTTAGGTTATATAGGGAATGGGATGTTCATCTTTGTGCCTGTCATCGGCGGTCTCGTTGTCGGGCTGATTGTACATTTCTTCATCGGTAGAGAACGTTATCACGGAATAGGCGGCATTATGGAGGCAGTATCATTATCTGGTGGACGCCTGCCTTATAAGAAAATACCCGCCAAGACTGTTGCATCTGCACTGTCTATTGGTTTTGGCGCATCAGTAGGTCCAGCAGACCCCTCAATACAGGTTGGCGCATACCTCGGTTCAATGTTTGGGCAACTATTGCGCCTTTCCGATAATCGTATTCGTACACTTGTTGCCTCAGGCGCAGCAGGAGGAATTGCAGCAGCATTCAATGCACCCATTACTGGTTTATTCTTTGCATTGGAGATTATTATAGGCGAATTGAGTATCAACGCCTTTGGCGCCGTTGCACTGGCCGCTGTTGTCTCGTCGGTGTTCACGCAGGCTATATCAGGGACACAACCTGTATTTCATATCCCATCATATGCGTTTAATTCGGCGTGGGAACTACCGCTATATTTAGGGCTTGGTATGCTGGTTGGGCTGGGTGCGGCATTTTATATTCGTTTGCATCATCTCACGCGATTTGTTTTTGATAAGTGGCAAGCGCCCCGATGGCTTAAACCAACAGTTGCCGGACTTGCCGTAGGACTTGTCGGATTTTACTTGCCGCAAGTGTTTGGTACTGGCTATGATACAATTGATAAAATTTTAAACGGTAAATCATTGACGGTAACGCTCTTGATTTCACTGGCGTTTGCCAAACTGGTGCTAACGCCAATTTGCATCAGCAGCGGTTTTCATGGGGGAGTGTTCGCTCCTGCCCTATTTTCTGGCGCTATGCTTGGAGGCGCTTATGGGCTTATAGCAGAACAACTCTTTCCTTCCCTCAACATCTCACCGCCTGCTTTTGCAATGGTTGGGATGGCTGCAACGCTTGCAGGCACGGTGCATGCGCCAATTACCTCATTTATCCTGCTGTTTGAAATGACTCACGATTATCGAATTATTCTGCCGTTGATGTTTGCAGTAAACGCTAGCATGTTCCTCTCGTGGCACTTGCAACGTGATTCAGTGTATACCCTTGGATTAACCTTAAAAGGCATACGCTTGGAACAAGGTCGCAACGTTGATGTGCTGGAAGCAATTACCGTAAAAAAAGTCATGATAACAGAAATCGCGACTTTGCGCTATTCTGATTCTCTGAAGATGGCAGTAGACCTGCTCAAGCGGACGCAATATCACGGTTTACCGGTGTTAAACGATGTTGATGAATTAGTTGGGATTATCACCTTGCAAGACATTAACCGATCTCAGAATAGTGATAGAGGTATGGAACGTACAGTCGGGGAAATCTGTACGCGAGAGTTGCTTGTGGTATATCCAGATGAAACCGTTAGTATAGCATTGCGGCGTATTAGGGTACGTGACGTAAGTCAATTGCCAGTTGTTTCTCGAGACAATCAACAACGGTTAGTGGGTTTGCTGCGCAGTACTGATATATCGCAGGCATATGACCTTGCATTGTCGCATCGTGGAGTGAATTCGGCATAGTAGTTTACCTTGAAGCGTTTAAAGTATGAGCATAAAAATGATTACTTTAAGAACATGAGATGAAAAAATGGAAAAATCATTAACGCGCGAAGAGATAAGGGAACTTGACCGAAAGGCCATTGAAGAATATAAAATTCCTGGCATTATCCTCATGGAAAACGCCGGAAGAAATGTGGCTGAAGAGATTTTACGGATGATAGACAATCCCCAGCAGGCAAAAGTGGCCATTCTATGCGGAAAAGGGAATAATGGCGGCGATGGGTTTGTTATAGCGCGACATCTTCATAACCACAGAATTTCAGTTGACGTATTTCTCGTTGCAAAGACTTCTGACGTTCTAAAGGACGGAGACGCAGCAACAAACCTACAAATACTTCTTAACATGAAAATACCCGTAAAAGAGATTCTTGATATTCCCGGTGTAAACAACATTTTAAAGGAGTTGAATGGTTATAATATTCTGGTAGACGCCTTGTTTGGGACGGGGCTTTCGGGGGATGTCCGTGAACCATTTAAAACACTCATTCACGGAGTTAACAACCTTAATAAACCCATTGTATCCGTGGACATACCGTCGGGGATCGACTGTAACAGTGGTAAAATCTTAGGCGCTGCCATTAAGGCAACAAAAACCGTAACCTTTGCTGCTGCAAAAAAGGGTTTTTTTCTGGGCGCTGGTCCAAGCTACACGGGTAATGTTACAGTAACTGATATTAGTATTCCAAGAGAACTGATTCTTTAATTAAATCCTCACAGATTATTTGTATCTTTAATCTGTCTTATCTGTGAAATCTGTGTTCCAAACTCTTTTATCGGTCTGTGGTTTTGCTTTGTAAGATTTATACGGCCATTTTTAATAGTACATGTTTTTTCCTGAATACTTTGCTATGTTCCATCAATTTGTCCAGCCTTTCAAACAAAGTACCCACAGTATCATTTGACCTTACAATCGTTGCGCAGACAGAGGCAATAACACGAATAACATCAGTCCCTACAGAAAAACCCGATTGTTCGACAAGCACCCTAATCTTATTTGCAATCTTATTGAGTTGGTCTTCATTAACGTTCGCTGCAATTACCATAAACGCATCGTCTTCCCATCGGCCAACCACGTCGGTTGCCCGCACGCTATTTTGCAGCGTCTTTGCAATCATCTTTAATACATCATTCCCAATATTACGGCCATACATCTCGTTTATTCGCTCAAACTCATCGATATCCGCATAAATAACCCCATATGACCAACCATACCTATGCATTACACCGACTACAGACCGCAGGTTCATCTCCAATCCGCGTTTCTTCATTAAACCCGTATGAGGGTCAACCAAAGCGCATTTTTCCAGCTCTTCAATCTTGTGCACGTAAGCCGACCTGGAAGAATTATCGCAAAGCTCTTCAACGGCTCCAACGACCTGCCCTTGCAAATTTTTAATGGGTGATACATGCACTAAAATCGGTACCCGATGGCCTTCTTTATGATGAACGTACACCTCCATACTATGCATGCAGCCGTCATTAATTGATTTTACAACCAGGCATTCTCCCCCACAAACACTGACGCCCTGGTCATCAACATACTTCAAAACGTCACCTCGACAGCATCGTCCCACCACCTCAGCGCTTTTATAGCCCGTAAGCCTCTCTGCGCTTTTATTCCAGGAAGAAATTACCCTTTCCTGGTCAACAACATATACTCCTGCAGACAAACTATCCAACAAATGATTGTATAAATCTCCATTGTTCACAATTCCCCTCCCTTTTTGTATGTATTATCTTAGATTTCATTTGCTATTAATAATTATCGGAATTACAAAAAAATAATTTAGCAAATATTTAAAGAATTACAAAACAATCAGATCGGATTGGCTTTTGGATTATTTTTTATGCGATGAGAAATCAGGTATGAAACACCACGTTGTAATATTGTATACGCGTGAACATAGCAATAGCTTTTTGCAAAAACGCTTATCTATTTTTCCGGTTTCACACTTTTTTGCCTTACATCAAAAATAGTTTGTGGTCCGTGCGGATATATCCCCTGACTGACCATTCCCATCATATTGTGGTCATGGGCTATGCTGATACCAGGCCCATAATTGCACGACAGGCATCCCCTCTTGGAAGAAAAATCCGGAATTTTATACAAAATGTCATATCTTTCACCCGACCCAATAAGCAAGGTGTCTTTCTCATATGGATAGCTTAACTTTCTTCCATCCGTGCCAATTATCAGTCCATGATATCCATGCGGATGCCATGCGTAGATATGGTTATATCCTACTGCCATTAATCTGATCAAAACAGTTTCTCCTTCGTATGCAACGATTCTTGTCTTCGGGTCGTTAATTGTTGACAATGGGTTAGTCAAATTATCCATAAATATTCTACCATTGAGCAAAAAATAATTCGACTTCCAGTCTAATCCGCGTCTTGTATTTCCTTCAGTCCTGAGCATCTCCATATATTCGCTGTCGACTTCACTCATAAGAAGGGTATATTCTCTGTCAAACTTATAGCCATAGATTTCATTGGAGGTTTTTTCAATAATTATTGGGAAATACAGTCCAGCCATGAGATGGTTAGTTGTATCAACGTGGCAGTGCCCTATGTATGACCCTTCAAGGTCTTCAGGTATTGTTAGTAAATATCGGAATTTTTCTCCAGGAAAAACCGGAGAATACGGTAGGCCTGGCACGCCATCAACAGCGGGTATGAGGTCTAACCCATGGAAATGAATGGTATGAGGAACATGATTAACACCCGAATGTTTCTCCGTTTCATACCATCCTGCGTTGTGCAAAACGATAACATAATTCTTACCTGAGGTAAGACGTATCTCGTCACCCGGCACTTTTATTGGAAGTAATTTAGTATCCCTTTCTTCTTTTGTTTTTATTTCCCCGACGTCAGAAAAATCCTTTGCATGCGTATATCCCCAAAAATAAACAAATTCGCCATCAGCCATTTCCTGATAACCATCCGTCACATAAAGATGAAACTCCTTTTCTACCTTGTTTTTATTACTTAACACAGAAAATCCCTCTTCTATTTTTTTATCACCGGGTATTAATATTTCCTCAGGATAAACCACAACCGTAAAGGTAAACAAAAATACAATTGGGAAAAATATTAACGAATACTTTATTTGCATAAAAATCGTAATAAATTTAAATACATTCATTAGCAATGAATCTATTTCCCGGCGCGAACAGGCCATACATAGTACGTTTCGGTCTTATGGGCAGTGTCCATAATGCCATTATCGCTCAAGTTCACGATCCACGCATAGGCCTCTCCGCCATTGAGTGTATCACTCGACCAGTAGCCGTCCGACTGCACGCCGTTAAAGAAGTTAGAGTAGCCCAATGGAAGGGCAGGATTGTTGTTGCTTGAATCAGTCAGGATTGACAACTCTTTTATATTCGGCAGTCGCCAGTCTTTTTGGTGACTGCCACTGTTGCTCTTATCACCGGCAGAAGTTCCATTCATCGTTCCGTCGCGATTCAGATTTGCCACATCAGTCAGGGCATCTGCCCATACTCTTGCACCAGCGACGTTGGCATTCTGCAACCATATCAATCCGGTAAGGTTGTCAGTTATTGTACCGTTACTATTATCCGTAAAGCGGGTGCTGGGCGAAGCTGCCTCTTTGTTCGAATTCGCGTCATCCCCTGTCACACAAGCAGTAGTCTGGCCGGTCTTTTGTACTGAACTCCAAACGATGTTCTGATCTTGGGTTCCTGTAATTAATCCCCATCTGTCGGCGCTGTTTAGCTCCAAGAAAGCTTTCCCATTAAGCGCCTCTGAGGCCATTGCGGCGGGAACAACTGGGTAGTCGAGATGCCCGGAGCAAGCCAAAAAGGGGGCGAGTGTAATCAGGCCAATAATTGCTGCACAAAAACGTAAAAAGAACATGTAAAATTCTCCATAAAAATCAAAACTTTGAAATTAGCCGGAATGGCGCTAACAGTTAGGATTGGAGTCTTTTGCACCTTCTTTACAAAAGACTCTAAGCGCAGGTGCTTTTAAATGGGTGACCTTTTTGTGTTTTCCCTTATCTCTTCTTAGCCTCCTTCTTCAGCCTCTTCTCGGCCTTTTTTTCCTTCATGGTTTTCAACGGTTTCTTCTTGTCTGATTTCTTACTGTCCATTCCTTTGCTCATGGTTTTTTCTCCTTTTGTTTGTAAATAATTAGCACAAATTTGAATTATGTAGTTGGGTTATGCCCTTGAATACCACTACTACTAAATCTTGTAGTCTTCAATAACCAAACCATTATATATATTGTGGCAGTGGTAGTCAAAGGGATAACCCTATTATGTAGTAGCAATCATTTATTCGTTAGGTAAAAGTTTCTTACGTAACATTTAATCAATTCTTTAAGGTGTTTAGTCAAATCGCAATTCCTTTTATATCAGGTCAATGATTCTTACATGATACATGATATTTTGTCAGACACCATAGTTGCTTAACAATGAAACCCGCGGTGATTTTATTCGCTGGGTTGATTGGTTAGTTTGTTTACGCAGAGTAATCAAAACCTTGAACTAGACACAGAAAGGTCTTGTTGCATTTATCGAACAAGAAACCATACTCCCATACATAGTAAAAAAGTTGTCCCGACCGTTACAGCAAGCCACCACCAATAATGCAAAAATCCTATAGAGTCTACCGTTTCCATATAATGGTGGCATACGGGTAGTTTAGAAATTGACTCTGTCATTATATCAGTAGGATGCCGGGAAGTTAAAATCTTCTCTGCCTGTGACCTATAGTAAGCGCTCAGGGAATGGTCCCGAAGTTGACCTTTGTGGATTTTTATAGTCCAAACAAAGTGGACGGGAACCGTGAGGAATATACCAAGTGCGAATTGACCCAGATGTTTATCTTTGGTAACACATAAGTAAGCTGTAAGAGCAAGAAGCGTCCAAAGGGCAAGATGCATCTTCCACTCCAGCGTTCGTCTGTCGTGGTACTGTGTATATAATTGCTGAGACAAGGCGCAGTATGTTTCAACACATTTGGCATCTGTAATTGTCTCGTTCTTCAATCCGCTATTATTATTAGGATGTTTTTGGTTTGGTTTAACGTTCATTGCCATAATCCTCTCTTATTTTCTCTGGTCTCTTTATAAGCATTAAAAAACTTCTCGGCATGTTTTTATATTTGGTGGTATTGTCATTACTTTTGTATAACCTGCTTTTACGATTTCCTAGTATAGCACTATGTGTTGTAGTAAATTGCATAATATTTATAAATAATTCCCACAAAAGTACCACAAATTTGAAATAGTACTTTAATATTTTTTTCCAAAGTCTTGTCTTGTTAAAATTCTTGCTATATTAATATTCAAGTTATTCCATAATGTTAGGGATGTGGCGTTATTGAAATAATGGTGATGTGGTTCTTGGCGGGGCCATAATACCAGAATACTCTATATGCTGCTGGCGTGGATTGTTCAGCATATGCTTCAAAAACTTTTTCACCTTTTGGCCCTTTAAGAGTAGTAAACTCATGTGTATGTAAGCCGGGATGTCTTGGATTTTGTGATAAGAATTGCATAGCCTTTTTTACTGCTTTATACCTTTTTGAAAGTCCTTTGTCAGTTTTAAGGTTATTTAACTGAATTTTTGCTTCATTAGTTAGAAATATTTCAAACAAGGGATATTCCTAAAGTTCATCAATATTTAATTTAGAGATTTTGCCTTCCGATGCTTCCTTTAAGCCCTTCTGGATGCTTTTTAAGGCTTCTTCATTTTCATAGAGCCAGGTTTCAGATGTTGGAATATTTTTTAATAATTTCTTTATTTTTTGAAGCTCCTTTATATCTATAATTACGGCAATTTTGTGTCCTTCTCCATCTGTTATATATTGCTTAATATTAATAAGTTTATTCGTTTCTTTTAAGGCAGTAGGCATATTTTTTTCCTCTTGGTTAAAATGTTTTTTTGTTTTCAGATACATATTAGATTTATTGCATAATTAATTTAAAAATGGCATACTATCCCAGAAAGGGGGTGAGGTATGCTTAAATACATAAAGATATCGAAAAGGCCGAAAACTTTATATCGGTTAACGGGATTA
>JAHFOY010000010.1:27036-41940 GCA_023261485.1 Planctomycetota bacterium | reverse complement strand
TTCCTGTCCTCCCGCCCGTAACATGGATATTGTAAGGAGGTCGCCAACCCCGATAATATAGTCAGGGAACCCGCTTATCTCTTTGTATACTTTGTTTTGTTCAAAGCTCGGTACCTTTTCAGGAGGTGTTTCTTCTATTGGTTTTTCTTCGGCAGGCTTTGGTAACAATCCCAATAAGGTGGTTGGAACACCTTTAGTATCGATTGTTTTTTTTGATGTGGAGGAACATCCGATGAAAACTGTTAACCATAAAACGGCAATTACTACCTTTTGCATTTTATGTACCTCGCCTATTCAAAGTCGTAAATTTTATTGAAACAGTTTGCGAAATTAACCGTATGTATTCTCGATTGCCGATAAGTATACCACAAGTGGATTTGAAAAACCAAATATTTGTATCATTAATTTTATCTGAAAAATGCTCCGATTTCTCTAACAAAGAGTGATTAAGGGAAGTATTGTTATGGGATTAAATGTTCGTTCCTGTCGATGGAACACATAAGACATCGGTTTTCCCTTAAGGGTTGGCCAACAAGAAACGTTTCATTAACATAGTCGGCACATGAAATGCATTTTACATTCTTTTGTAAAACAGTTCCGTAATACCCTAAAGCTTCTATCTTCGCACAAACAGCTTCACGTCTCCTCTCAAACCCATAACATGTTTCCAGAAATGTCTGGATATCGAAACGCCTTGCAACTGCCATTAAAATGGAAACAGGCGCATCTGATTCTTTCGACTGTTTTGTGTCATCAATTCTTGCATAAAGAACCACGGCATTTTTTTTGTTTTTTTTATCTACCCTGAATATCGTATGGCCGTGTCTTTTTAGTAACGTATGCTTAACATAGTTGGCATGAAGATATTCTCCGGCCTTTTGTTCTATAAAGGATGCAGTAAAATCATTGTTAAAATGCATTTTATAGAGGATATATTTTACATCCGGCATATCACCCTGGTTTATAGCAAATTCCCTGATTCTGAACCCCCGGCAATGTCCTTGTATATTTTTAAGCCTCTGAGATAGAACTTCATTGTTTAATAATTCTTTTACATTGTCCTTTGATAAAAATGCAAGATGGTAGACATCTATACCATAAGTAAAATCAGCGGTAGTTTTATCACAAACGAAATCCCTCAAATGTCCGGACAATGATGAATAATACGGGACAATCTCAGGCATTGCCAGCATGAGAGCGCGTGCAGTGGCAACTCCAATAAGGCGTTTTGGCGCTAAACGCATCGCAGGTTCGATTTCCACGACCACCCGTAGAGGGAGGATGTTTCGTTTACTATCTGCAATTCGCCTGAGTTCTTCCAAAAGAAATGGCTGGGAAATCTTGTGCTGTGTGATCTTTTTTACATGTGTGGCCGTCGGACATGCACCGCATCCAAGACATTGAGCATCTACATATGGGCGCCCCAGGCAATACTCACGCTCTGTAAAATGGATTGAACGCTCATATTCTTCCCACAGAAATTTCTTTGAAATTCCCAAATCAACGTCATCCCACGGAAAAGTTTGTTCCTTCCCCTTTTTCCTGAAATAGTGCTCTTCGGATAGTCCCAATTCCAATAAATAAGCACGCCAGTTCTTGATTGTCTGCTTGGGTATGGAATTGTAATACAGAAAACCGTCCGTAATCGACGAACGAATAAGGGCTGGAGTCAGGCGTCTGTCACCCATAGCGAATAATTGCATCAGCCATGTTTCTTCATACAGAGCACTTTCCCGAAATTCCATATCGCTGAGCTTACAAAGACGTTCGATTTCCCTTTTTAACTTCTTATTATCTTCAATGGCTGTAATACAAGCATGATACTGCAAAGGAGTATGCGGCGGATAATAGAGCGGTGTCAGACTAAAAATAATGCGTACGCTGCTATCAGACATATTTTTCAGATCTGCAAGGCGCTTTACAAATCTTCCAAACTCCTGAAGATCCTCCACTTCTTCCAGCCCCGTACCGATTAAGAATATCTTGAGTTCCCTGATTCCTCTCTCAAATAAGAATTCACAGGCCTTATAGATTTGTTCTTCTGTAAGATTCTTGTGCAGGTAACGCCGTAACCGCTCACTGATACCTTCCATTCCACAGCTAACGGTTGTCTTTCCGATTATTTGCTGTATTTCTGCAAGGAACCGGTCTGTAGATAACAGGTCAAATCTCTGGCTTTTCAGGCTAACATTAGCCATTTCCTCATAGAAAGACAAGATCATAGGATAGAGTTCCGCATGGGTATTAAAATTAAAACTCAGCAAGTTGATGGTGTCGAGTCCCTGGTGCGCTTTTGCCGTTTTCAGCGCTTCTAAAAGTTTTGGCAAGGATCGTTCCCGATAGGGTTTCCTCTCCCAACTTTCAGCGCAAAAGGCACAGAAGCATGGGCAACCGTTACTGATTTGCAGATTTCCCGTACCAATAGTTTCTGTTTCATACCATAAGGGGCTTGATTCCATTGCTCGTACTTGATCCAGGTCGTATACAATTGCGCTTTTTACAGGATACGACACATATGGTTCTTTTGGTACGATCTCCGCTAATTTTTCTTCATTGTGGAAGAGATTTTCCACCCCACCGCCCTCCCCTTGCGAGGGGGGGGTATGTTCGGTTATTTCTTGTAACCCGGAAGGATTATGCACAACCACTTTATACCGATGTTCATACTTGTCAGGTTCATAAAATCCATCTATTTTTCCGTGACAGGCTTTTAAAATTTCCACCTTACTCAAACCCGATGACTTTCCTTTTTTTACAACCTCCAGGAATTGTTTTACTGAATATTCACCTTCACCAATAAGCACGGCATCTACAAGTCCATAGTTGTTTCCAAATCCCTGCTCTTTTATCGGCCCGTGTAAAACGGATGTTACAGCCGCATTGGCTCCGCCAAGCACAATAAATGGAATATCCTGGCGCATCATGCGCTCGTTTTTGAAGAGCGGAATGCCTGAAAAATGCAGGAGTTTTGGCAGGTTCAGCAACTCAAGCACAACGGAGTTGCTTATACCCAGCACGTCAAATGTACACGGGGGTTCTTTCGTGGTTGTGCCTACCCAGAGGGGAATTTTTGAGGCAGTCATTATTTCCACGTCTCTGGGTGGAGGCAGGAAGGCAAAATCCGTAAACACGCCTTCAACCTCCTGGGCAATCTGGGCTACCAGCGAGTGAGAGATGGAAGTTGATACATCACGATACGTTGATAAACGGCAGATCAGGAATCGCAACTTTGCCTGGGCGAACAGGGCTGGATCCATGGTATTAGGCTCTCCGCCTTTCAACCATAATCCAGACAATGAGAGCAGATAGAAATTCTTTTCGTACCACCGCTTGATTTCATGTGAAGATTTCAGGCAGCTACAGGGTTTGACGTCAAACATATCAGTTAAAATCATAGAAAATTTATGGCAAGATGCATATAGATTTGCTGTTGTTACTTTAAATTTTTTTCTTTTTCCCCATCCCCTTTCTTATCATCAGAAATGTCCACTCCGGAACTGAGTATGCCGATGGTGGTATTCTTTTCATTTTTCAAAAAAGCGCTACGCCAGGCAATCGTTCTCTCCTCACCATTTTTGGCTAAAATGGGACTCTCAAAGTATTCTGATGATTCAATCTCGCCGTGAATTACCTTATTAAAGAGTATTTTTATCTCGTCCCTGATTCTTTGAGGCACAAAGTTATCAATCCAATTTCTACCAATAACTTCTCTCTCTGAACAGCCTAATATTCCACAGCCTTTTTTATTTATAAGCGTGGTTTTTCCATCGGTATCGAGTACCAGAAACATAACTGCGGCAATATCAAGGTACTTTTGCAGGTTGTCTCTTTCTCTTTGTATCAACCCCTCCATCTGCTTACGCTCGGTAATATTCGTCGAGATACCACATACAGCATAAACTTTTTCCATGGAATCGAAGAGCGGAAACTTGATTGAAATATATGAATGCACTACCCCATCATTGTGTGTTGCTGCCTCGTCGAATTGCATGGGAACTTTTGTCTCAAATACCTTTCGGTCATTTTCTAAATGTGAGTCTGCAATCTCTTTGGGAAAGCAGTCGTAAGGGGTTTTCCCTTTTATCTCATCTCTTTTGATATGAAACAACTTCTCAAATTGTTTGTTGATAAAGGTATATCTACCCTGAAGATCTTTAATGTAGATAATTGCCGGAGCGTTATCGAGAATAGACTTCAACCTCTCTTCGCTTTCCCGCAATAATTTTTCTGCCTTTCTGATATTTGTGACGTCCTGAATCGTTCCATTCATCTGAATTGCCTTGGCGGCATTATCGAAAACAACTTCGGCTTGTTCATGGACTATACGTTCGGAACTATCCGGCAGGACTATACGGTAGTCAATGCTGTAAGGCGCCTTTCCATATAATGCCTTAATTACGGATCCCTTAACCAACCCTCTGTCGTCCGGATGAATTGTATTCAGAAATGCCTCATGCGTGGGTCCAAATTTCTGCGGCGTTAAACCAAATATCCGATAAATCTCATCTGACCAGCGCATCTCATTTGTTATAATATCCCATTCCCAACTTCCCAGATGGGCAATTCGCTGGGCATTAGCAAGGCTGGCTTCGCTTCCCCTCAGTGTTTCTTCGGCCCGTATGCGTTTGATGATCGAGACTATTTGCAATAGCACCTTTGAAATGAGAGCAATGAGTTGTTCGTTCTTTTTTTCTATCTTTACATGGTAGAATACGATAATGTTTACTACCTTATCATCAACGATAATAGGAAAGGCAACGCCTGTCTTTAGCCCAAGTTCTCTAACAATTGGGTTGTGCAAATAATTCAGATCCGAGGTAATATCGTGCGCCCACATGGGATGCTTTATAGTCCAAACCAGACCGGGAAGTCCTACACCTTTCGAGAAGGTGAATTCTTCGGACACAGGGAATTTTCCGAAACCATCCATGCTGCAATAGCAAGCACGATCTCTCACCAAAAGCGTGCCGTCGTGATTAGGCTTCCACGTCTCTCCATACACCCAGCCTGTATGGACGCATACCTTTTGCATTACAGTAACCAATGCATCATGTAAATCCCTGGCTTCACTGACCGCCAGAGTTACTGTCTGAAATAGGTGTATTTCCTCTGTAACCCGTTTATACTCAGTAATATCAGAGACAACGCCCTGAAAGAAAAGAGGTTTGCCGGCATCATCCTTCACCAACACGGCATTATTGTAACACCATAATATCCGCCCATCGTAAGTCAGACAGCGGTATTCCGAGCGAAACGGCAGGCCTTTTTCGCAGCTTGATTTATATTCAGCCAGCACTCGCGCGTGATCGTCAGGATGGAGCTGTTTAGACCATAACTGAGGATCTGCCAGCCATTCTTCGGGAGAAAAACCAAGAATTTGCTCAATTTGCGGGCTGACATAACGCACGCTGCCCGCTTCGTCTATATCTGCAATGTAAGTGATGGCGGGTATTTGTTCGGCGAGTGTTCTATATTTTTCTTCGGTAAGACGGAGTTGGTTGTTAACATTTTCCATTTCTTTCATACGTATAGTGTTCCCCGATAACCAAGTCTATACCCGGCAAACGACCGCGGTTTTATTTTATCTATACCGTCATTAAGGTAATCTGATTTATTTCTACGTCTTGATAAGCGTCTTTTCTATTGCAAATGTTTTTTCCTTTGTTTGTAGTTTACGGGTTATTATTTGCCATAAAAAACCTGCCGTAATTGCACCGGTTGTGTCTGCAAACCAGTCAAATATGTCAACTGAACGGTTGGGTGTAAAGGATTGATGAAACTCGTCTGATATACCGTAAAGGGAAGCAATGCCGACTGCGAGGATAATTTTATAAATCCATTTGATTCCAATCCTGGCAGAGGAAAGCAACCAGCAGGTCATGAGACATAATAAGCCAAACTCCACAAAATGGACAATTTTATCGGTATGATACGGGAGTGGTACAGAGGAAGTATCCCGGGAAGATTCCCAGTATATGATGCCAGCATAAACTACAGTCAAAATATATTTAAAAACCCAGTGTATTTTAATCTTGATGTTCATTCTTTTTGGTTTCTGTAAAGACACGAACCCAGTATTGTGTCTCATCGGAAGGGGTTCCCTGGTATTTGTAGCCTGGTTCATCGACAGTATCGGATGTTTCTTTTTTTTCCTTTTTCACCAGGGGGATATCTGTTTTTTTCATGCACGGTTTCTGTTCTTCAACGGGAAGGTTTTTGAAAACATCTTTCCAGTATTTTGCATCTTTTTCAGATGGGCCATTTCGCTTTCCTTCAGGCTCGTCAGATTTGTTTTTTTTATCTTTGTCCAGAACTTCCAGAATTTCTTTATACATTGCTTTTGGTTCAATAATCGGACAGCCGCATTTTTTGACGTGTCTTTTTATGTCGTTGTCGTAGGTTACAATAGAAACATCTCTTGGGTTTTGACAGAGGCTTGTGATATTTTTTATCTCGGTATCGGCGCTTATACCTGATTTCGAATAAATTACGGTAATACCCATATAGGTTTGTTTTTTTGGCAGAGATGCTTCCGTATAATTACCATCAAACACTAAAGTTACATTGCAGTGTTTTTCCTCCTTATATTTCGAAAGCAGGGAAATCACGTGGTCACGCACGGGTTCAATGTGATTTACTTTCACGTGCCTTTCCAGTTCAGGGACAGTGAATATGAAATTGTAGCCGTCTATAATGATTAACATAAAATTTGGCAATTATCAAAAACCACTTTTCCGCCGACCAGTGTAGTTACCACCTGTCCGCTCAACTTCCAGCCGTTGAAAGGGCAGTTTCTTGCCTTGGACTCAAACTCTTCGACATCAACCGTCCATTCTTTATCCATATCAATAATCGTAATATCAGCGGGCATGCCCACGGCTAAACTCCCGCCGTTGACCTTAAAAATGCGCGCGGGGTTGGTAGACATTTTCCGGACAACTTCTTTTAATGGTAGAATGCCGGGATGGACAAGTTTTGTAAGGATAACACCGAGCGCATTCTCAAGTCCTACAAAACCTGAGGCTCCTTTTTTAAGATCGTCATGGGTATGCGGCGCATGGTCTGTGGCAATGACGTCAATTACGCCGTTTGACAGGCCTTTCTGGAGCGCTTCTCTATCTTCGATGGTGCGCAATGGGGGATTGGTCTTAGGCACAGTTCCACTCGTATTTTTGAAATTTTCATCCAATAATAAATGATGCGGCGTGGCTTCACAGGTGATCCTTGCAAGATTTCTTTCTTTGGCTTTTTGAATAACTTCAAGGGAACTTTTCTGGCTAACATGTGAAACGTGCAACCATCCTTTGGCTTGCTCAGCACATTTTATCTCGCGTATAATAAAGTCCGTTTCATGGGAAAATGGCTTGCCGGGGAAATGGGACACATTGCTATTCACTTTTGCCTTGTCGAGAGAAATTTGAGAATCTTCACAATGGGGGCTTATGACAAGGTTGTTCCGTGCGGCCAATTCGCATGCTTTTTTCATTAAGGTTTCATAAAATACCGGATTGCCATCGTCAGATAATGCCCGCACCCGTTTGTCTGTTGCCAGCTTGTCAATATCGGTAAGCTCCTCTCCCAATAATCCTTTCGTAATGCATGCCTTTGTAAAAATGTTTACCACGCTTTTCTGGCAAACCCTTTCCATGAAGGATTCCACCATTTCAAGCGAATCAATGGGGGGTATGGTGTTCGGCTCACAAATCAGGGTTGTAAAACCACCTTTTGCTGCAGCCCGTGAGCCTGTCTCTATGGTTTCTTTATACTCCAAGCCGGGTTCGCGAAGATGCACATGACAGTCAATTAAGCCTGGGATTACGTATCTCTGGGCTGCATCGATAACCTGTGTATTGTTATTCGTCTTAATGTCATTTGATACTGCTTTGATCTTGCCATCCTTGATAAGGATATCTGCACGGCCATCAAGCCCTGTTGCAGGATCCACAACATGCCCACCCTTTATTAACACCTCGTTACTTATCATTTTAATTACTCCAAAAATAACCTAATTTCCCTCAATCCCCTTACGAAGGAGGGCAAAGACAGAATTCTATCAAATATCTTTTAACGGACACGGATCACAGGCCTTCCTGGGCTTACAAAACATCTTTCCGATGTTTACTATCAAGGCATGGTATTCGTTAAATAATTGTACGTCTTTCGGAAGGTTTTCTTCAAAGAAAGATTTCATCTCGTCATAGGTGCTTTCTTCCGGAATAAGTTCATGCCTTGAAAAAATCCTGTGGGTATAGGCATCCACAACAAATGTGGGCATATTCCCCGCATATAGCAAAATCGAATCTGCCGTTTCAGGCCCGATACCTTTTACAGAAAGCAATTCGCTCCGTAGTACTTCCAAATCCCTGGCAAACATCTTAGACAAACTACCTTCATATCTTGAAAATAGCCAATTGATAAATGCCTTGACACGCTTTGCCTTGACATTGAAAAAACCGGAAGGCCGGATGAGTTCTGCCAGTTCTGTTACACTTAATCCATATATTCCTTCCGGAGAAAGCTTGTCAGCCATTTTAAGGTTTTTTATGGCCTTTTCAACGTTAGACCAATTAGTATTCTGCGTTAGTATAGCGCCGATGACAACCTCGAAAGAAGTCTCTCCCGGCCACCATTGCCGGGGGCCTAATGCGTCAAACATCTTCTGGTATATTTTTAAAAGTTGTTTGGTTTTATTCATCTCCTATACCAAGTTTAGCCAGAATACCCATCCTTAAAAGTGGCAGCATAATTTCATGGTGACCTGTAATAGCATATCCGTATGGGGACGGCCTTTTTAAGACGTTCGTTTGTGGCCTGTAGTGCTGAATCATGTCCATATTTACCGTCACGAAATTTTCAACCTTATGACCGATATTTCTTGCAATGCAAAGCGCTTTGAGGAAAACCTCCGGCATGATGACGGCAGAACCTACATTTAACCACACACCTCCTTCCAGTTCAGAAACTACGGAGGCAAGGATTTTAAAATCAATATGGCTGGATTCCCCCAAATCCTTTCCGGAAACATTCGGATGCATGTGAATTGTATCCGTTCCCAGTGCAACGTGAACCGTGGTTGGAATGTTCAGTCTTGCACCCCACACCAGCAGACTCAAATCTTCAAAGGTATTTTTATCCTTGATTATTTTTCCCCCCAGTGCCCGCCCAAGTCCGAGGCCATCTTTTGTCCCTTTAGCGGCTGCAATTTGAAAAACATCTGCCGTTTCTCTTACCATGCCGAAACTGCCGTCTTTCAGGCTTGCGGCCACATCCTCAGAGGTTGCGCCAATGAGCGATACTTCATAATCGTGGATTGCGCCAGCGCCATTCATGGCAATTGCCGTTATTATGCGGCGTTTCATGAGGTCTATAATTAACGGCGACAGACCGCACTTTATTACATGCGCACCAATGGCCATTACTACGGGGCGTTTGTTCCGGTGTGCCTGCACTATCGCTTCAATCACCTTCCGTAAATTTGATGCAGCCAATATTTCCGGCAAGGATTCGAAAAAGGCAGGTATTCCATCAGCAGGCAGAACGGGTTTGGCAAACAGGTGGATATTCGAAAGATTCTTTCGCTTCTTTATTGAATAAGTTTTAATCTTCCGAAGGTCTAAAGGCTTAAAAGAATCGGTTTCGCTCTTACGTTGTTTCGCCATCCAAGTTCCTTCCTTGAAGCTAATCGCTAATTATGGACTCCTAATCGGCTAAGGGGCTAGTATTGCCTCTACAGGACATACAGTCACACAGTTACCGCAATCGGTACAGAGGTCTGCATTAATCACCCTGAAGTCACCAGATTCCGATATGGCGTTTACCGGGCATTCACTCTCGCATGCCCCGCAATTGATACATTCATCAGTAATTTTATGAGCCATTTTTTCTCTCCTTTCAGTTCAGAACGGCATTTATCTTGTTTTCAAAAATTTCACCACCACTTACAATACAAATTTCTATCTTTAATGTCCATAAAGGAAACTCCCAGATACGAAGGTTGTTTCCTATTTTTACCCTGTCTTTTTGGGTAATGACAATTGCATCCGGTTTAATGCTTTTCGCCTCTGCATTCAATTCCTGTAATTCAGGAAGAGTATATACATGGTGATCGGGAAACACGCGAAACCCGGCCAACTCAGCCCCTAAATTTTCCACGCTTTTTCTGAACGATACAGGATTACCGACAGCACAAAATGCAAAGACCCTTTTACCACGTAAACAATTAATATCTAACCGCGCAGCATCCTTTACCGATTCTAAACAAATCGGCTTATGAACTGTTTCTACAACAGGGACATTACCTGTAATCTCACGCAGGCGGTTGTTGATAACCGCTATTTTATCACGACTGCATTGATCTACGTGGGAAAGAATAATCATGCCGGCTCTTGTGATTCCTCCCAATGGTTCCCGCAACATGCCTCGCGGGATTACCTGTTCATATCCAAATGGATTCACTGCATCAATGATTACAATATTCAAATCTCTTGCCAGGCGAAGGTGCTGAAACCCGTCATCCAGCACGAGACATTCGGCCTGAAAACGCTTGATAGCCTCTAATCCGCCTTTAACCCGGTCTTTGTTCAGGATGTTTGGAATAGCAGGAATATTTTCCTTAAACAAGAGATATTCGTCATTGCAGACATTTTTATCCGTAAAACTATCTTCTTGCTTTATGATGGATGCATAACCCCTGCTGAGGATAGCAACCCTTTTGCCTTTTGCCTGTAAATATCGTGCAATGTATTCTACGACCGGCGTCTTGCCTGTCCCTCCCGCAGTAATGTTTCCAACACTGATTACAGGAACGGGAAGACGAACGCATTTCAGAATACCTTTCTTATAAAAAAAAATACGAGTTTTAACTACAAACCCGTATATTTTCGAGAAAGGATATAGTATTTTCTGAATCACGCTGGAGCATGCATCTGAATGCTCCTTTTCCACGACTTTTAAATAATATTCTCTAAAAGTAGGGATGGGCAATTACTGCAAAAAAATTTTCAGGTTCCGAACTTATAACCACCCCTCTTTCCCCTCCTTCGCAAGGCGGGGATGAAGGGGAGGTCTTCTGCGAGTTATTGGTTATAGTCGCAAAACCCGTTCAAATAAAATGGAACTTCTATACAATGAACTTATCGAAACATTCATGTTTATTTTAGCGGTACAGACCAATATGCCTCGTCTAAAAATTGCTTCCAGGAGCGATACCTGTCCGAACGAAGTTTTAGGCTTAGTATGGGGCTGTGTTTTGGCTTGGCAGGCCTGCGTATTAACTTCATTCCTGCCTGTATAGGGGTTCTGCCCCCTTTCTTTTTATTGCAGTCTGTACAGGCGCACACGATATTCGTCCATGTGGTTTTCCCATCATATGCCTTCGGTACAATGTGGTCTAAGCTGAGTTCTGACGTTGGAAACCGTTTGCCGCAGTATTGGCATTTGTTTTCATCCCGGGCAAAGATGTTCCGTCTGTTAAATTTTACATTGGATTGCGGGAGTTTTTCATAAAACAAAAGACGGATAATCTTTGGCACTTCAATTTCAAAAGATACGGTTCTAATCCAGCTTGTATTATCTTCATCGGGTAACCCCGATTTTACCTTGTAGAGAGAGACGTCTTTCCAGCTTTCGAAATTATAAGAGCTGAATTTCCCATCGTCCACGGAAATAACTTCGGCGCTTTCCTTGCATAATAAGACAAATGCCCTCTTTGCCGAAATTACGTGAAGGGCCATGAAAAATTTGTTTAATACCAATACGCTGGATTCTAATGCGGCAACCTGTTGCATATCAGTAAATCCTCATACAAAACAAGTACCTAAGGTGTCGTATTGCTACTCTGACGAGTTCACTGCAAAGATGCTGGGAATAAACACTCCAAAAATACTTTTTCAAAAATAAATCACAAGATAGTATTGTTGAAAATTATAACAATCCACGCTGTGTAATTCAAGGGAATTGTATTGCCCCAAACTGATCCAGGGTTCCGTATCCTTTGCCGGGATTGAATGATTTTCGGATAGACGTTGTAACAAATTTCTTTGCCTGAACAACGGCCTCTTTTAGGCCAAAACCTTTTGCCAGATAAGTGGCTATAGCGGAAGCGTAAGTGCAACCTGTGCCATGAGTATTTTTTGTTGGTATGTATTCACCTTCGATATACTCAAAGGACTTTCCATCATACAGGACGTCAATCACCTTGCCTTCATTTTTCATATCGGATGATTTCACTGCGTGGCCTCCTTTTATGAGTACATTTGAAGGACCAAGCTTATATATTGATTTTGCTGCTTTCTCTGCATCGGAAATGGTTTTTATCTTCAGGCCAGAAAGGTATTCTGCCTCCGGAATGTTAGGTGTAACGACAAGAGATAGGGGGAATAATTTAGATGTGAGGGCATTGACGGCATCGGCAGATAACAACCTTTTTTCATTCTTGGATATCATAACCGGGTCTACAACAACATGCCTGATGTTATACTCCTTGATTTTCGTACTAACCATTTCCACGATATCCTTGTTCAGCAGCATCCCCGTTTTGACGGCATCGGTTCCAATGTCGGTCATTACGGCGTCTATTTGTTGACCTACAAAGGATGCGGGTATTTCGAAAACGGATTGGACACCGAGTGTATTTTGGGCAGTCAGTGCGGTAATGACGGTTGTTGCGTATCCCCCCAGGGCCGTGATTGTCTTAATATCCGCCTGTATCCCCGCCCCGCCACTTGTATCAGAGCCGGCAATGGTGAGGACTTTATACAGCGATGGGACTTGTTTCTTCATCTGGAAAATAAAACCCAAAGTAGTCTGGTTCTTCAGTTGCTTCAATTATTAATGAGTATTCTAATTCAATCATTTTTAAATAATCTCACCAGCTTATTAAATTTCACTTAGGTTCTCTAAATCCTATAAATTTATTGAGATATTCGAGATTTGTAAGTAGAGGCTGAGTATTAAAAATCCCTTTTAAATAATTTATTTTCTGGTGTATAGATTGCGATAGCTTTATTTTGCAAATCAAATGTTAATTCACCACAATTTAATGCATCCTTCATAAAAATATCTTCTTTGTTTGCAGTAAAAATATATTGGAAATTCTCTTTTGAACTTTTAATTTCTAAATAATTCATCAACGCCACAAAATGACTTTTATGGATAACTGAGATACTTTAGTTGATGTAATAGAATCTTATTCTTTTCCCCCTTCCTCATTTAAAATTTCTGTAATTTCTTTTTCGTACTCTAAATAATCAGCCCTTCTCCTTGCAAAACCAATTGTATCATTTATAAGATAAATCGTCCCGAAAAGAGCCCAACTAAAAACTAATATTGACAAAGTCATTAAATATTTGGCAATATTTGTTGGAAAAAATTTAATCAAAATATTTAAAAAAATATCTATTACATAAAGAATTGATACAAGCCAAAATGGTAATAGTATCTTGTTAAATACATTATGTTTTCGTAAAAACTTCATAAACTTTTCATCAGCTAAGGAAATAATAATTGTAAAAGCAGCAAACAAAATTGCAAATAAGCTAGCAGATACACTAAGCAGGTCTGAAGCTAAAGTTTTTATGAAATCACCTAACTCAATTCTTGTTAGAATTACATAAATCAAAAAAAGCAAGGAACAAATAGACGCCCATATAAAGTCTGGAGATTTGAGCACCTTCTTTAATCCGCCATACTGCTTAATTAAATTATTAAGGCTATAATCAATTTCACTCATTATTTTGTTTGCCTTTAACAATTTTTATTACTTCCTGGTAAATTTGTCCTAACACTGCTTTTAAGTCATCAACGCTACTAATTTCTTTAGTAGTTATTTTTGAAATAGAATTAAAGTTTTGGACAATGCTTCCCTTTAATCCTTTTAATTTAAATTCTCCGTAACCATCAGTAGCCATAGACATACTTTGTTGAATTATACTATTTTCTTTGCTTAGCGTGTCGTTTTTATTTTCAAATTTTAATTTTGCTCTTTTAGCAGAGGCCTTTCTAATCATATTATCAACCGGTCTATAATCTTCTCGGGAGCTTGGATTTGAAGGTGTCAAATCAAAAGATGCTTCAGTAAGTCGATCCCATGTTTTAATAATATCAAATATTTCAATCTCATCTTTTAGAAAATCAAAACCTATTTCGGAAGCATCATATTTTTGCCAAAATTTCGTGAATATTTTTATAAATTTGTTACGATTTAGGTTATATCTATCTTCGAAAGCTATTAGATTATAACCTGCTACTATGAAGAAGTTAGAATAAACTGCTTCAACACTTTTAATTAGTTCTTTTCTATATGAATGCACTACTTGATCATATATAGTTTCAAATTTTTCTGTAACCGTTCGTCCTAATCTTCCAAATTTTATCTCATTACCATTTAGGTATTTACCCAATCTCCTAAGTAATTTCTGCCAATGCGGATGGTTTTGCGATCTCTTTTAGAGTCGATATGATGTCTAATATTGAATAAACGAGAGTATTACTCAAAAATGTGAAATAATCCGACTATAAGTTTCAGGTCTATAGTAAGTAGCTTATGCTATGAATCACTTTTGTTGCGTCGGCTGGTTTGCTTCTTCTGGTTGTGCTGTTTCCTCTTCGGCTGTTTGTTCCTGAGTACTCTGAGCAGCCTTTGCCTTTTGTTCCGCCTCTGTCTTGGCTTTTGATGCGGCTTCGGCCTCACGTTGTTTTTGACGGCGTTTTTTCTCTGCCTCTCTTAAGTCATATTCGAGTTCTTTATTAAGCTTATCGGGGTCTGTCTTCGAATCATCAACATAGATTTGCCGTGAAGTCTTAAACTCTATATTAACCCGGTCACTACCGCAGCTTAGAAGTAACATGGGAAGGATAGTAACTATGGATAAAATTTGTAAGATGTGCCAATGGTTGTGCATTTAA
>JAHFOY010000010.1:23081-26936 GCA_023261485.1 Planctomycetota bacterium | reverse complement strand
TAACTCCCTAAAATACGCTGGATATTCTCGACAGAAGGATTTTTGATTACCCCTTTTTCTGTAATAATTGCAGCAATGTTTTTTGCAGGGGTTACATCAAAGGCGGGGTTAAAGACCTTGACCCCTTCAGGCGCCGTCCTTTTGCCAAATCCGTTTGTGACTTCTTCGGGTGAACGTTCTTCGATAGGAATATCACTTCCTGATTTTATGCTCAAATCAAAGGTGGAAACAGGCGCTGCAACGTAAAAGGGAATCCCGTGCTCCTTTGCCAGGATGGAGACGCCGTACGTGCCGATTTTGTTGGCGGTATCGCCGTTGGCGGCGATCCGGTCGGCCCCCACAATTACGCATTGCACCTTTCCCTGTTTCATTATATGAGCCGCCATGTTGTCACATATAAGGGTGACGTCTATTCCCGCTTGCATAAGCTCCCAGGCCGTCAGCCTCGCGCCCTGAAGTAATGGACGCGTTTCATCGGCATAGACCTTGAATTTTTTACCCAGTTCTTTTGCCTTGAACATCACCGCCAGTGCTGTGCCGTAGTCCGCTGTTGCCAGCCCTCCTGCATTACAGTGGGTGAGAACTCCATTACTATCCTTGATAAGTCCTGCGCCATTCTCACCGATTTGCCTGCAAATGGCCTTGTCTTCATTTTCTATCCTGATTGCTTCCTGCAGGAGAATCTCTTTTATTTCCTGAACGGACTTGCCCTTGTTCTCTTGCGCAACACGTTCCATGCGGGCGATTCCCCAAAAGAGGTTGACTGCGGTTGGGCGCGACGATCCCAAGTAGGCTGTAACACGCTTGAGTTCCTTTAAAAATGCGTCAGCATCCTTTGCCTGTATCTCCTTAATGCCCAAGACTACCCCCATAGCGCCTGCGATACCAATCGCCGGGGCGCCTCTTACCATGAGGGTCTTAATTGCATGCCAGATGCTCTTGATATCATCGCAATAAACGTATTTTAGTTCGTTGGGCAAAAGGGTCTGGTCAATCAGCCGGATACGACCGTTGACACCGCCCTCCCATTCGATAGTCGGTAGTGGCATTTCATCTCCTCTTGAAATAGTTAAATGTTTTACAATAATCCAAGTTCTTTTCTTGCTTCCTTATCCTTATTTGCTACTTCATCTGCTAGCTTCTTTTTGTACGAAACAAGTTTCTGTCTTAATTTCTGGTCTGATACGCTTAGAATCTGAACCGCTAATATCGCAGCGTTGACGGCTCCCGACTTTCCGATACCCATCGTAGGTACAGGAATACCCGATGGCATTTGCACCATTGAGAGCAGTGAATCCAATCCGCCGAGTCCCGATGTGAGCATGGGTACACCAATAACAGGAATTGGGGTTAAACTTGCAATAACCCCTGCCAGATGCGCGGCTCCTCCGGCGGCAGCAATAATCACGTCGTACTTCTTTTCCGCCTCCAGAGCATACGAATGTACCAATTCCGGCGAACGGTGGGCGGACATGATATTTACATCAAAATCCACCTCGAACTCCTTCAGTATAGTTATGGCCTCTTTCATTGTTTCCAGGTCTGAATTGCTTCCCATTACAATCCCGATCTTTTTGTTTGCCATGATTCACCTTTGTATAAGTTTGTAGTAGTTTGCTTCACCGCAAAGGCGCAAAGAATGCGAAGGGAAAGTCGCGAAGGAGAAACTTAGAAGATGAGAAATTTAATTTCCCAACCGCTCAACTTTTCCGATTCTTAACTTCTTCGCGCTCTTTGCGTCTTTGCGGTGAATTATTACAAATATCAATTATGTTAACAAAGAGTTGTATATTTGTGTAATAAAATTTGGGAAGAATGCCGATAAAGTGTCTGTGGCGGATTTGGTCTGTTTACGGAGACGATTCAGGTACGGGATATGGTGTGGTTTATTTAACAGATGGCGCGCCGTGGCCGGTATATTGACATTGCCACCCTCGGTGACCATGTTTTCGTGTATTTCCAGGTCTTCATCTATCCCATCTGAAATTGCGCGTGCAACAACGAAAGGAATTCCCATGGCATGCGCCCGTTCTGCAATTGCGAAGGATTCCATATCAACGGCAATTGCAGATGTTTGGCTTCCGGCATGTTTTTTTAGTGAGGATTGACGAATGATTTCATTAACGGTCAGGATATCTCCGCAATGTGATTTAAAGGCCTCATTACTGCATAATTTAACAGCCAGATTCACGATTGATGCATCACAGGAAAGCATTGAATCAATCTTGATTTCTCCTTCCAGCGATTCCTGAGACGAATAGAGGACTTGTTTTCCGATAACCAAATCCCCAACGCCGGCTGCGGGGTTTATACTACCCGCAAAACCTGAAGAAACCATTAATTGTATCCTGAAACATTTTGATAAGTGCTGGATGATATCGGAGACATTTCTGCCTATGCCTGTCTGGACAAGGGTCAATGGAAAACCGCAAAATTCCGACTGGTAGAACGTGGCGTGGGCATACCGCATCTTTTTCAGGATATTTACCTTTGATTTTAGGCATGCAATTTCCTGGCTTAATGCAAAGAATACGGCAATCATAAATCTTCCTGATTCAATGTTTAGGAATTCAAAATAGCAACAAAGTCACGAAGACACTAATTTTTCTTTGTGACTTGGCGCCTTAGTGGTGTAATATGGAACGCATAATAAATGGAATCAAATTTGGTTATAATTTTCAATACAATTATAAAAAAGAATACACTGTTGCAATCATACGTTAAATAACGCTTGACAGTATTAAATAATTGGTATAGCATTTTGAATTTGGAATTTATTTAAATTTAAACAGTATTAGGTTTTGCCTTTATTTATAAAAAGGGAGTTCTGCATATTATGAGGGTTTCGCTATCATTAGGTTCTTCTTTGACAAGATATCTGATCAAGAATAGGTTTTTAGCAAAAAAGCGGTTTCCCCTCGTATTGATGCTGGAGGTTACCCATGCATGCAACCTTGCCTGTGAGGGATGTGGACGCATACATGAATACAGAGAAACGATGCGGGAAACCTTGAGTACTGAGGAATGTATTCAGGCAGTGGAAGAGTGCCCCACGCCGGTTGTCACTGTCACGGGTGGTGAGCCGCTGATGCACCCGGAAATCGATAAGATTATCACGGGTATCTTGAGAAAAAAACGACATATCTATTTATGCACGAATGGAGTGTTGTTAGCTGAAGCAATGAAAAAGCTGAAACCCAGTAAATATTTTAATATCAACGTTCACATCGACGGCCTCGCCAGGACGCACGATGCTATTGCGGGGAAAGGGGTCTTCGAACGCGCAACCAACGCTATCCGGGAAGCAAAACGGGCAGGATTCAAGGTTTGCACGAATACCACGATATATAAAAATACCGGCGAAGAAGAAATAAAAGAACTCTTTTCGTTTCTGGAAGGACTGGGTGTGGATGGCATGTTGGTCTCTCCTGGTTTTAGCTTCGAACACAACGAGAATGAAATATTTCTTTGCCGAAAAGAAATAGAGGAAAGATTTGGATTTATTTATGGGATTTCTAAAAAATACAAGATATTAAACTCGCCCCTGTATTTAAAATTTCTAAAGGGAGAAAGGTATCTGAAGTGCACACCCTGGGGAAATCCAACCAGAAACTATCTGGGCTGGAAAAGCCCTTGCTACCTCATTACGGATACTCATTATAAAACCTTCAATGAGTATATGGAATATACGGATTGGGAGAAGTATCAGGAAGGAAACGACCCCCGCTGCAAGGATTGTATGATGCATTGCGGTTTCGAACCTACTGTAGTACTGCAAGGTGGAAAACGATTATCTGACATCATAGAAATGGCAAAGTGGAGTCTTAGCTAGGAAAATAGAGAAAAACGAAACTA
>JAHFOY010000010.1:0-22981 GCA_023261485.1 Planctomycetota bacterium | reverse complement strand
CAGGTTGAATATGGAAATCATTATTTTGGACAGCCCCTTTGATAGTTGTACTTGTTGCGTTATGATTTTTGGGTAAGGTTGCGGTATCTGCCTAATGCGAACAAAGGAAAGTAATTTCGATACATGTGGTATTTCAGGTAAAAGACCTTAGGAAAGCCCGTTGCCGTAAATTCAATTTCATCCCAGCTTCCATCCTCTTTTTGCCCCGATAAGAGAAATTTTATACCCTTTTCTACAGCGTCTGATTTTACTTCACCGGCTGCAAACAACGTCAGCAGCCCCCATGCCGTCTGTGATGGTGTGCTTCTGCCAATTGCCTTAAGTGACGGGTCGTCATACGACTTTATGGTTTCACCCCATCCACCGTCAGAATTTTGGACACTTTTCATCCACTCAGCAGCCTTTTTGATGTACGGCTTGTTCATATCCTCTCCAACCGCCAAAAGTGCGGAAAGTACAGACCATGTCCCATAAATATAGTTTGCGCCCCAACGCCCAAACCACGAACCGTCTTTTTCTTGCTCTTTTTGGAGAAGTTCTACGGCCTTTCTGATATTAACGTAGGTCTTGCTAAACCCAGTACGTCCTAAAAATTCCAGGCATCGGGCTGTAACGTCGCTTGTGCTTGGGTCTAATAGTGCATTAAAATCTGCGAAAGGGATATGATTTAAAATCGCTTTATTGTTATTGCGGTCAAAGGCCCCCCATCCGCCATCATCACATTGCATAGCCTGAATCCATCTCAATCCGCGCAAAAAGGTCTTTTCCTTGTGTGAACTCTCTGGTAAGGACACGCGCTGTAATGCCATAAGCACGGCGGCGCTGTCGTCCGTATCGGGGTAAAACTCGTTGGCATATTGGAAGTACCAGCCACTTGGCTCTTCTACCTTGCACTTCAACGCCCAGTCTCCAAAATTTCTGACTTCCTTGCTGAGTAACCACTCTCCTGCCTTTTGTAACGATGGATGTGTACTGGGTATTCCAGACTCGTGAAGGGCAATGATTGCCCAGGCTGTATCCCAAACGGGAGATACGCAGGGCTGTAAATAAAGCCGGTCCTCTTCATAAACCATCAGCTTCTCGATTTCTCTTAGCTGGCTTGCAAGTGCAGGGTGATCGTCTGAATAGCCGAGACATTTCATGGCAAAGATAGAGTTGATGATTGCCGGCCATATAGCCCCCAAACCTCCGGATTTCTCAATATGTTCAAGCATCCATTTTTCTGCTTTTTTGAGGGCAATCTTTCTGACAAATTTAATAGGGTGCTGTTCGTAACGCCTGAAAATACTATCGGCATCGATAAAGAAATTATGCCAGCACCATCCCGACTGGTCTCTCTTGATACGGTAAACAACCTTGTCACGGGGAACGAGGTAGAGTTCTTTCAGCAGGTCATCCCCAACAGGAATATGCGGCTTTTTATCAATGGCAATGGAGAGGGGAACGACAATGCACCTCGACCAATACGACATCTCGTAAATGCTAAAATAGAAACCAGGTGGAAAGAGGATCATTTCTGCAGGGACAGCGGGTACTGCCTGCCAGTCAACCTGTCCAAACATGGCCAGGTAAATCTTGGTAAAGCAGTTGGTCTTCATTATGCCGCCCATATCCAGGATGCACTTCTTTGCCTTCTGCATAAAGGATTCATCGGCAGAATATCCGGCCAATTTTAAGGCAAAATAGGCCTTTACCGAGGCGCTGATTTCACTGGGCCCTCCATAATAAATATTCCATCCTCCGTCAGGAAGTTGATGTTCAAGGAGGAGGTTTACCGCCTTCCTTTGTTTTTCATGATCTATCTTCCCGAGAAAATGCATGAGCATGATATAGTCCGATGTAATGGTCGTATCTGCCTCTAAAATCCCTACCCAATGCCCATCGGAATGGTTTTGATTGCTGAGAAGATGTTGTTGTGCATTGTTTATGGCGATGTCCAATGGATTTTTTACCGGTATATTAGTATTGATGCCGGTCTTCACAGGTGTACTCTCGAATCGTAATTCATGTCTGGGCAGTTCGGCAACCGGGTGTTTCCCATTTCCGTTCCCATTCCCATTGAATTTATAGATACGTGTTTCCAGTCGTTCAAAAAATCTGGATAAGAAATTTCTCATACTTTTGAAACCCTCAACAATACGATATGCGTGTCAATGTACCGCTATAGTTCTCAATATTAAGTAAGTAATTATCATTAGGTTATGTAAACAATTGACGCACAAAATAACAAATTTACACGTCCATTTCAAGTAAAACTTGCCGATTTGATACTTTTTACCAGGCTTTGAAATTATTTTCGTTCCGCTTTAAGGTTTTGGCGGTTGAGTGATGGATATATTAATGGTAGATTATAGCCAGATGAGCTGGCGAAGGGGTCTTTCAAATTGACAAATTCCTTTCAATCCTTTCCATGCGTTTGGAAAGACTATTATCTGTTTTCTGACCTCTTTGCCCTTCAAAGGGGCGGTTCTCAAGAGTTCCTTGTTTCAGCATAAGTTGCTTGTGCGAAACGCACAGCCATTGACATTAGAGCATCTTTCCCGCGCACTGTCAGATCTGAGGTAAGTAAAGTTTGTTCCCGACTCTCTCTGGCGTATGCTTTCAGTCGGTAGTGAGTGCCCCAGGGCTTTTCCAGTACGATTACTACTACCGGCGTTTCTGGCTTCAAATAATTGCTTTCCATTGCTATTTTGGTTAAGCGACTGCGGACTGCCGAAGCGTCATGTTCTGGATGCAAATAAAAATCGGCTACGCATAACATACTACGGTTGCCGCTAGTAGCATTGAAAACATTACTTGACCATAGGCGGGAGTGAGGAATTATAACTTCTGTATCGTCGAGTGTCACAATATGCACTGCGCGTACACCGACGGCTTTGACCTCACCGTAGGCCCCATCAATTTCGATCCAATCCCCCGGCTGGTAAGTATTCTCAAACACAGCAATTACACCCGCAATGAGGCTGCTACCGTAGTCCTTGAATGCAAAACCCACAACCAGTGCCACGCTGGAAAACAAGATAATCAGGTTATTGAAACTCGGCTCTATGAGTATCTGTATAATAACCGCCAGCGTGACAATGCTAATCACAAGGCGGATGATCGGTTTCGCACGCAGCACGACCATGCGATAGCGGGGTGGGACTTTCTCTGCAGCATTGCTAGTAGCCCAGCGCGTAATAACCATTATAAAACTGGCTATTATGAGTACTGCAAAAACAATATAAACGTCCTGCCGGGTCAAGTGACGCAGTAAGTCAAAGGAATTAGATATTTCGGTCATAAGGTCATCTCCTTTCGTTTAGAAATCATATAAATTTAAAGAACTAATAGTCCAGTCGCAAACACTGATTATGTATTTCTTTATCAAACATAATTTCTTAGATCCGCTTCGATAAGGTCCAGAAAAGTCCAAACCTATTTACGCTTCGGAGGCTAACTTCACATTAGACTTCTCAACTGTCACGTTATTTTACATCATTTGTGAAAACTATTGTCTTATTTATATGGTCTAAAATCACTCGCATATTACTTGATTTTGGAAATATAATCAAGATTGGTTTCCTTATGTGTTAGATTTGCAGTATAATGCAAAATCATTTTAGTTTTTGAAATTTTTTAATAATTCAAAAGGTCAAAATTTATGACGCTCCTCATTTACGATGATATTTTCTTACAACATGATACTGGTTTTGGGCACCCCGAAAACGCCCGACGATTAGAAAACACCGTAAAGTATCTCAAAGAAAGCACGCTCTGGGAACAATTGAGGATAGAAAAACCCCGTGCTGCATCAGTAAAAGAAATTGGTCTGGTTCATTCCCAAACTTACATCGAGACTGTAAAACGAATTGCTGAGAGTGGGGGCGGTTGGTTGGACGGGGATACTGCCGTTTCCGGTGCATCGTATGAAGCTGCCGTCTATGCAGCAGGAGCGCCCCTGACGGCCATCGATTTGATCATGAAAGGCGAAGAGAAAAATGGTTTTTGCCTGGTACGCCCGCCAGGTCACCACGCCACTCCTGCAAGGGGCATGGGCTTTTGCCTTTTTAATAATGTAGCCATTGCGGCAAAATACCTCCAGTCGAAGTACCAGCTAGAAAAAATTCTTATTGTTGATTGGGATGTCCACCACGGGAACGGCACACAGGATGCGTTTTACAATGACCCAACGGTGTTGTACTTTTCAATGCACCGATACCCGTTTTATCCCGGTTCAGGGAGAAAAGAGGAGGACGGTCAGGGCAAAGGCAAGGGATTCAACGTCAATGTGCCTCTTTCTTCAGATACAACGCCTGAAGAGTATATTGAAATGTTTACGGATGTTATGGAACAGAAGGTAAATCAATTTGCTCCGGAATTCATTATCATCTCGGCAGGCTTTGATATTTATAAAAAAGACCCTATTGGCGGATTGAATCTGGAGATTAAGGATTTTGGGATGTTAACTGAGATTGTTATGAAATCTGCTGAGAAGTATTCTAACGGCAGGATCGTATCATGCCTTGAAGGTGGTTACCATCTATCCGGTCTTCCTTTGTGTGTAGAAGCCCACCTCAAGGCATTGGTTCAGAAGTAGTAACGTTTCTGTTATGCAGGTGTTTTCATCTGATTGAACTTCTTTGTGAGGCGTGACTTCTTTCTGCTGGCAGTATTTTTGGGTAAGATTCCTTTGGCGACGCCCGTGTCTAATTTTTTTACCGTTAGTCGGAGTTCTTCTTGTGCCGTCTGTGCATTTCCTTCTTTTATAACACTCAAAAACTTCTTCAATTGTGTTTTTAATGCTGCTCTATACGACCTGTTTCTCAAATTCTGTTTTATGTTTTGCCTGAGCCTTTTTTTCGCTGATTGCATTGTAGGCATTGTGTGTCACTCCTTTAATCAAGACTAATTAATAACAATTTGGTATAAATTCAAAAATAATAATTCATAATTTATGTAATTTATCCCCCAAAGTCAACAGGAAAACGAAAGAAGCTTGCATTCTGTGTGCTTTTTTATTATATTTATTTGAAATAATGTTGCGGCCATTTTAATAATTTTATATCAGAGAAATTTAATGAATATTGTCATATATCCTGACCCTGTACTCCGTCAAAAGGCAAAACCACTAACAGAAATTAATAAAGAGGTATACCTGAAGGTTGAGGAAATGATGGAGTTGATGTATCAGGCCCAGGGTATTGGATTGGCAGCCCCCCAGGTAGGGTGGTCTGTCCGCCTGTTTATTGTCGACGCTGACGGCGACAGGAATATGGAAAAAGTATTTATCAACCCCGTAATTATAGAAGAAGCGGGGGAATTGAATAAAGAAGAGGGATGTTTAAGTTTCCCGGGTACTATGGGCAAGGTCATCCGTGCCCAGCGGATTAGGGCACAAGCATACACCCTTAAAGGCCAAAAAATAGAAATAGAGGCAGAAGGTCTGGCAGCGCGCGCCTGGCAGCATGAGATTGATCATCTCAACGGCTGTCTTTTCATTGACAAAATGAGTCCCGCCAACCGTTTGGCCATATCCCATCAGCTAAAAGAATTTGAACGGTCCTATAAAGGTGCCCGGATTCCTGTGTAATTAATGTTTGCTATGATCATGAAAAAACACGCTATAACCACGGGTCGGTTTATCAAACAATGAATGTCGTCTTTATGGGAACGCCTGAGTTTGCAGTTCCCAGTTTACGCTCATTGGCAACGTCAACACATAAAATTATTGCTGTTGTTACACAACCGGACAGGCCTAAGGGAAGAAGCAAAATACCATGCCCTTCGCCGGTGAAAGAGGCAGCACACGAATTGGGTTTGGAAGTTATGCAGCCGGTTAATATTAATGAGGAATCTGCCGTGAAACAACTTCAGCAGCTTTCACCCGATTGTATCGTTGTTGTTGCCTTTGGACAGTTCTTATCTATTCCGATTATTAATCTTCCCATATACCGTTGTATCAACATTCACGCCTCTTTATTGCCCAAACTTCGCGGGGCAGCCCCGATTAACTGGGCAATTATACAGGGCGAAATGGTTACAGGTGTTACTGCCGTGGTAATGACTGCCAGGATGGACGCCGGTGATATTATTGCCCAAAAAACGACACCGGTATCTTTTGAGGAAAATGCAGGAGTGCTTGAAAAAAGGTTGGCTTCTATGGGCGCAGAACTATTGACAGAGACGCTAAACCGCATCGAAACAGGAGATGCCACTTATACAAAACAGGACGAAAAAGAGGTAACCTTTGCCCCCAAATTGAAAAGGGAAATTGGAGTGATTATGTGGTCGCAGGAGACCCATAAAATTCACAATCTTATTCGCGGGGTAACTCCATCGCCTGGCGCTTATACCTATTGCTATACAAAAGACACTGAAGAGAAGAAACGGTTGATTATCCTCAAGACTCAGATTCACGAAACATCAAACACGAAAACGTCTCTCAACCCCGGCACTGTGGTTGAAATCGCTCCCTGCGGAATTCACGTAGCTACCTCTGACGGTTTTCTTTGTATTACACAATTACAGCCCGAAGGCAAGCGTGCAATGGGCGCGCAGGAATATATACGCGGTCATAAGATAACAGCACATGACGTATTTGTTCATAGCATATAAAAATTTTAAATACAAATTCAAATATCTAAAATTATATTGTAGATTGTTGGTTGCTGCTAAGCTGTACAAATTTTATTAAAAGGCAGGTGTTATGGAATTTATTGATAAAAAGGTTGTTTCTATTAATAACCTCATGATGAAGTTTCGTAAAAAAAAATGTACTCCCAAAAACTTATTGATTCTTTTTCCCCATTGCATCCAGAACTCGCAGTGTAAGCAAAATGTGAAAAATGATCTGAACGAGTGCAAGCGCTGCGGGAAATGCAAAATCAAGGACTTGCTGGAATTCTCCGAGAAATACGGGGTTCATATTACCCTTGCTACGGGCGGACGCGTTGCCCTTCAAAAGGTCATGTCCGAAGAAATACACGGGGTGGTGGCAATCGCCTGCGAGAAGGAACTCAGGACAGGACTGATGGCTGCCATGTCAAAGGCAATATTTGCAGTGCCCAATCTGAGGCCTCACGGCTATTGCAAGGATACGGACGTATATCTGGACGAGGTAAAAGAGGCAATTGAAAAATTCCTCACGTAAGACAGACGTCCGCAATGAATGTATCCACATCCTGCGGGAGATTGACGAAAAAGAGGTTTTTGCCCATGAGCTTATCTCCGAAAAATGTTCGCAAGCCGATTGGTTGCCACGGGACAAAAACCTCCTTACGGAACTGGTAAACGGCGTTATTCGTCATCGCCTGTCCCTCGATACCCTTATTTCTTCCTTTTCGAAGATTCCATTCAAAAAAATAGAACCCTGGGTATTATACGCCCTGCGTATGGGTCTCTATCAAATCGTCTATCTTGACAGGATTCCTGTCTCTGCCGCAATAAACACATCCGTAGAATTGGTCAAGAAATTGGTCCGTCGCCCGGATGCAATTAAATTTGCGAATGCAATTCTCAGGTCTATCGAAAGAGGCATTCAAAATAAGTGTGTGCAGGCACAGGAGGCCGCTGACCCGCGAACTGCCTTGTACAGAAGGGAAAACACGTGGTGTACGTTCCAACAGTCTATCTTACCTGATCCGGACAAAAATCCCTCCGCCCACATAGCAGTGAATTATAGTCATCCCGAATGGTTGATAAAGCGCTGGCTCATCAGGTATGGAAAGGAAAAGGCCATTGAAATATGCAAAATCAACAATTTCCCCCCAAATGTGTTTCTTCGTGTCAACCGCAGGAAAATATTTCCGCAGGAATTTATTGAATTGCTCAAAAAAAATGGCATCAGTTCTTACAATATCAACGATGCCATAGTTGTTAGTGATATTGCTATCTCTGAAATACCGGGATTTGCGGACGGCGTATTCTTTGTACAGGATATATCTGCCATGAAGGCAGCCCAATTCCTCAAGGTAGAAAAAACAGATACGGTGTTGGATATGTGTGCGGCGCCCGGCGGGAAGGCAACTCATATCGCAGAGCTTTTAGGAGACACTGGCAGGATTTGCGCATTGGACATTTCCTTGAAACGCCTGCGGTTGGTTCAGGAAAATTGTCAGCGGATGGGGGTACAGAACATCCTTATTGTGTGTGGCGATGCATCTGAAGGCAGAGCGCCGTTCCATATTAAATTTGACCGTGTGCTCATAGATGCCCCTTGTTCCAATGCGGGGGTACTTTCGCGCCGTGTGGAGGCCAGATGGCGGCTGAAGGAAGAAGATATACATAAATTGTCCACCCTCCAATACTCAATATTAAAAACAGGCGCCGCCATGTTGAAACCCGGAGGGTGCCTGGTATACAGCACCTGCAGTATCGAGCCTGAAGAAAACCAGGACATTATCAAAAAATTTCTCAGCCACGAAGCCCAATTTTATCTGGACGCAGAGGAGTATTATTTGCCCACTATGAATGCAGGAGATGGGGGATACATGGCAAGACTCTTCAGGCGGAAACCTTAATTTAAACTGGTGGATTCGCTTAACCCACGCAACTACACAACTAAATCTTTTTCGTTATCAAGGTATTTTTCCGCTTCAGGAAAGGCGCTGGCGATGCTTGACATACCCGGCGCGAAAGAATATATTGGTAACGTTATTGCTATCCGGTTACACAACTCAACCTGCACAACGTATATTTCTTCAACCATAAATACATAAACGACTGTTTACGGAAGGAGCAAATCATGAAACACGTTTCTTTATTACGGCAAACCCATTACTCTTCTAATTCATCAATTTTGAGAAGACTAATCACGTGGTGTACCGGGATAATATTTGCGGCGGTGGTGCTTGTATTTAACCCTGCTGTTTCCTTTGCAAAGGAAGAATATCAGATGGTCTCATCCTGGGAAATTCCTTATGAATATGGTGACCCTCGTCCTGAGCGTATAGCAATGGATAATAGCGGTTATCTCTACATAGGTAGTACCATAAGAGGAGAAACTTCAGGTAATTACTCTTCCACCATTAATAAGTATACTTTTGATGGTAGTCTTGTCACAAGCTGGAATAAATATGAGTATGATTCAGACCAGGACGGTAAAACAGAATCGTATATCCTTAAATTAGTTGCATTATCAGTAAATGGGTCAGGAAATGTTTATACTCTTTCTAATGTAGGTATAAGTGGTACCACTGGAGGCGAGTTTGTCAAATTTACTCCCGATGGAGAGTGTATAGCAATTAGTTCATGGGGTGAGCTAGACAACGATCGTCCATGGCTGGAAGATATGGCTGTAGGCTCTGATGATTCCGTGTATGGTATTGGCTCCGGGGGTATTTATAAATTTAATTCTGCCGGTAAGTATCAAACAACTATTAAGGAATTTGAAGAAGGGTACGGGAGTCATTACCCCAGTTCTATAGCAGTTGATACACAGGGAAATATTTATACCTTTAATTCGTATGATTATACCCTTCAGAAGCTTGACTCTTATGGTAATCTCATAACTCAATGGACAGTTTCTTATCTTTATCTTGCTTCTCCATATTTGCGTGTGGATGCGAAGGGAAATGTTTATACTGTGCATACTGGTGGATCACGCGAATGGGGGATATTCAAGTTCACCTCTGATGGTGAATTAATAACCAAGATTGCGACTAATTATGGCGGAGACGACGATTTTGTTGATGCAGCAGTAAGTTCAGAGGGAGAGATTTACGTAATTAATTACTATAAAGGACAGTATACCGTACAGAAGTACGCCTTAAAAGAAGGCACATCAGAACCTTCTCCAACGCCCACGCCATCGTCCACCCCTATGTCCGAACCCACGCCCACGCCTCTCTACAAGGTAATTGAGAACAAACGCCCCGGAGAGGAGCTTGTAATAGGCGATCCTATCAATGCTGGCAGCGGGGCATACAGCTTTACTCTGCCTATGATACATTTGGGCGGCCCTATGGAACTGGGCTTTACGCTTTCATACTGTTCAGACAACGAAAACTGGCAGGAGAGGACACCCAACGATTTCCCAGGCAGCCCGTCGCGCTTCTGGTGGAGCCCCAGGAGTAAGCTGTATATTGGAAACGCTGAGCGCCTCGTCTGGACGGAAGACGGAGCTATGGTATCGTTCAACGCAGACGGCTCGCTCAACGAGAAATCAACCAAATCCAATCCCGATAACGGACAGCCCATACCGTATGTAATGAAGGATACCACCGATTACGTTTACGTCATGAACCCTGTAACGGAAAACGTGTATATCTTCCAAAAAGGCGGGACGGATACTGCAAAGGGGCGGATATTGTACGCCATGGACAGGAATGGCAACCATCTTAAATATAACTACGAAAGTGCGGAAGACAATAACCCGTCAAAGATCGAAGATAATACAGGCCGCCAACTTACTTTTTCCTATGGAGACCACGACTCCACAACAAAAGAGGCGTGGTTTCTGGACTCGGTAACAGACCAGGCAGGCAGGAAAATTTCGTTTAACTACGAAGATAAGGCATCAGACAACGAAAACGGTTGGACTCTCCGTTCAACAACTGACCTGATGGGCGCTACGACAACCTTCATGTACAGCGCCGTTTCCACAAACAAAAAAACGACCACTGATACAATTGCCGAAGTCCTGTACCCCGAAGGAAACACTCCGTACACCAATATCTACAAGGCCGTCAAAATGGGCAAGACCGCAACGGTGCGGGTAGCTACCCAGACTGATGCCTATGGCAATACCACCGAAATTGCATACAAACAAGGAAAGAAAGACTCGGTCAAGACGACCACGAAGTATCCGGACGGCGGCAAGGACGTCCTCCAGCATTACAGCGACAATAGCCCGCCAAAGAGTTTGACCGACGCAGAGGGCAAGACGGCCTCGTTTGAGAAGAGTGCGCATGAGCAAATCACATCGGTAACCGACCGTATGGGTGATACCACCACAATTGAATACCATAAAGAGAGCGGAAAAATCGCCTCGATAACTAATGCAAAGGGCGGTACGACGTCGTATACCTACACGGCGCAGGAACAGACCTTTACCAACCCGGACAATAGTGAAACGGTCGCCTTTACCTTCTACAACCTCTCCCGCATCAATTACCCGGATGGCACGAATGAACGGTATGAATATGATTCAAAGGGAAATACCACCGTGAGGACAGACCGGGATGGCAAGTCATGGCAGTCTGAATATAACGGTATGGGGCAGGTAACAAAGACAACCAACCCCACGGGCGGCACGGTGGATTTCACGTACAATACCGATGGGACCCTTGCATCGGGCAAGGACTCCGACACGGGTACTACCACATACGAATACGATACATACAAAAGACCGAGCAAGGTTACCCATCCTGACGGTTCAACAGTCGGAATGGCATACAACCTTGCAGATCGGGTGACCTCTGTTACCGATGAAAATGGGAATACCTATACGTACACCTACGACAAGAATGGCAATCGCACAAAGGCAACCGACCCGGAGGGCAATGAAACCGGGTACACCTACGATCTCATGGACAGGGTAACAAAGGTAACCGACCGATTAGGAAAAGAAAGTGCCTTGAGTTACAATTCTATGGGGCAATTATCCTCTATTACCGATCCCGAAGGTATGAAAACCAGCTATGGATATGACCCAAGGCGCTGGCAGAATGAAGTGTCCATCGGAGGAAAGGCCTGGCAGGCAACATACAACAGCGAGGGTATTATATCTACCCGCAAAACCCCCCTTGGGCACACAACGTCCTTTCAGAGCGATAAACTGGGCTATGGGACATCCATTTCAAACCCTTTGAATTATACAACCACCTTTAAACGTGACTCCCTGAGCAGGGTTACAGAAAGCATTGACCCACTCAACCGGGCTACCACCTTCACGTATGACAGTCGGGGGTTGCTATCGGGTGTTACGTTGCCTGACGCTGGAACGACAACCTACAGTCGGAACGATATTGGCCTGTTGAGCCGGATAACAGACCCGAACAGCCAAAACTGGTATTTCACCTATACCCCTGCGGGCAGGGCGGAGACACAGAAAGACCCGACGGATAATACCTGGCGGTTTGCGTATGATACCAGAGGGAGGATGAGCATGATCACGTATCCCGATGGTGGCACACAAACGATAACGTACGATTCGGCGGGCAACACTACGCGTATACGTTATAACGACGGCATGGATTTGCAGTATACCTACAACGCGCTCAATCGTTTGACGGACGCCAATAACATACAGTTTACCTATGACGTGGAAGGGCAGATTACCGGCACAACGGACTCGGGAATAAAATTTAGCGCTGTCTATAACGATGCAGGGAGGCTTGAGACGGCGAGCTACAATAACGATGCGTTTGCCGTCACCTATTCTTACAGTTCAGAAACCGGCTTGTTGACACGGGTAACGGATGGCCTGACCGGGACACAGATTGATTTTACCTATGACGATGACATGCGTTTGACGAACATAAAACGATCGAACGGCATTAATGCCACCTTTACCTGGGATAAGGCATCACGACTTACGCGTATTCAGGACGGAGACTTTCTTGACCTGCAATATGTGTTGGATGCAGCGAGCCAGGTGAGGAGCGCCACCATAAAAGCGCCGCTTGATCCAGCCGCCAACTTGTCCGAAGAGACACATATGTTCACGTATGATGCCGCATGCCAGGTGAGCACGGATGGCTATATCTATGACAGGAGGGGAAGGCTTACTGCGTTGCCGGGCAATGCCTTTACGTGGGATGGCGCATCACATGTAACAGAAATCGGAGACGTTAGTCTTGCTTACAACGGCATGGGGGGCCTGCGTACAAGGGTCGATGGAGAATCAACAACGCAGTATTACTACAACCATGCAATTGACATGAATCTCATTATGGCGGAGAAAGACGGGGACACCGGCAAATTTTTGCGCTATTACGTTTGGACGCCCGGTGGTCAACTTCTTTATATGATTGATGCGGCAAATAGCAACAAGGTATACTTTTATCACTTTGACCGTACAGGTTCAACCCTGTCGCTAACGGATGCGGAAGGAACGGTAACGGATGCGTATGCGTATACTCCGCATGGGATGTTGTTACAGCATGACGGCAGCAGTGCCCAGCCATTTACGTTTCTGGGCAAGTGGGGCATCAGGCAAGAAGGAACTGGCGGGGAATTCTATCAAATCAGGGCAAGATATTACAATGCAGGCATAAGGCGATTCATATCCCGCGACCAGGCATGGCCCACGCTTATAGAACCTCGTACCCTGAATCCTTATCAGTACGCCTTTAATAATCCCGTTACGTTTATTGACATAAGCGGTTTTGGTGGCAACACCGCCGATGCAATGCTTGATTTGCCCTGGCATGGAAATACGCCTGTATATGTTATGGATGGAGACGCTTTATTCTTTCTTCTCGACACGGGTAACGAAGTATCAGAGCCGGTGGAGCTACCGAACAAACCGGAAAAAGACAGTGATAAATGGGAAAGGTCGCGCTGGGGAAGCCGGGATCTTTTCGCTGAGGCGGCAAGGGCGCTTCTTGGCCCGGATGCGCCAAAGGCGACAGTCAACCAGTTTGCAGACCATCACATCCGTGCCGTTAACGTTGAAGCATTCTTAAAGGCGGAGATGGTAAATGCAATCGCCACCGGCATGTCCGGTGAACATTACAGCAAGCTGGCAAAATTAATGAAACAGGTGAGAAAACTGCTTGGCAAGAGAGATCTCAACGTAAAAATGGCAGATTTTGTCAATTTGAGAAACCGGATTATTAAGATGGCAGGAGAGAAGATTACTTCATCGATACCTTCAACCGGTATCGACACGAACCTTCCGACTAAGGAATATAACAAACTGTCTGATATGCGGCGGGATATGCAGTCAGTGGCACACCGCCTGAATACTATAACTGGTGAGATATCTATGGGGGCCACTGTGTTGGATGACGCGTATCTGACTTTGTTGAGTTACAAGGAATACGTTGTGAACTATGACGAGATCATCAAAAGTAGCCGGTAGTATAGGTGAATTAAGCGAAAGCCCTGAGCGGGTTCTGGTTTGCACCCTGAACCGCATAGGAATTTCAAAGTAAGAATGTAGCGCGGGATTTATCCCGCATAAGCGACATAAATGTCGCGCTACAATAAAAGAAAAAGTCGCTGCCAAAGGCAACCTAATTTAAGGAGAAAATACGTATGAAGAAGGGATTGGGGGTTTTGTTATGTGCAATATTCTTTGGTCTGTTCCTGTGCTGTGGACAGGAGACGTCCACTGCCGGCTCCGTCTCTTATCTCTACGACAAGGCGGGCAGGCTGACGAAGGCAAAATATGACAACGGCAAGGTAATCGAATACACGTACGACAATGCGGGCAACCTGCTGGAAGAAAAGGTGTCGGAGTCAACTTCCACCTGTGAGGTGGGGTCGCTGAAGTTATCTGCGGCAAAGTTAAAGCTCAAAAAGGATGAGGAACATGAAATAACTGTGACGGCGACTGGAAAAGACGATTGTACCGCCGAAGGCGAAGTTGTTACCGTGCAGTTGAATGTCGCCGCCCGAAAGCTTATGTCGGTTACCCCTGAGGAACAAGTAACCGACTCAAAAGGCGAAGCCGTTTTCACCATTTCAGCAAGTGGCAAGGCGGGCAATGCAACGGCCACGTTCAAGTGCGGCGGCAAGACGACTACGCTGAGATTGAAGGTTGAAAGGTGACCTTTGTAAGAATAGCTTAGTGCAACCGGATCAAACAACGGAATACTGATAAAAAGCGCCTTTGCAACCAATTAAAATCACGGAAACACGGAAAGACGAGAAATACCGGGAAAAAAGGGCAGACTGCTTTGTTCAGTGTTTCTTTATCCCCGTGCTTCCGTAGTTACTCTTCCGGCGTATTCGGGTTAGGCGTTATTTCTCTTACTTTCCTGTTGTAATTTCAAGGTAATAAATTATAATTGCAAAAATTAAAGCTCAAACCACAAAGTCACAAAGACACCAAGATTATAATTTCTTTGTTTCTTAGTGGCAAAAAAGCTGCCACGACAAGCTATTACAAACAAATTAAGACTTTGGGCGATTTCTTATCTGCGCAACCGGGACGGTTGCGCTGACAGTTTAAAATTCTTAAAATATGAATTTATTAAAAAAATCATTTCTTTTCATAGCTGTCTTTTTAATACCTTTTCTCACCGCTACAATACTTTTTGCGCAATCTCCTGCGTTCCTCATCCCACCAACAGAATTTAAGGCATTTGATACCCCCAACGATGCCGGGGAAACGATATCCCTGACGTGGTCTGCTTCTCCTAACGATTCACCCGACGTCCTCTACATTATTTACATTGACAAGGATAAAAATGGTACTTTTGAAAAGGAAGCCGTCCGTATAAAGTCAAATACCAGCTATCGGACAAGCGCCCCTGAAATCTACGGTTACAAAAAAAAGAACAGCGATTATCACTATGTTCAGATATTCCCCAGAAAAGTTTACAATGGAGAAACAATTCCCAAGAAGCAAACATTCTATTTCAAACTGGCAATGGTATCGGGCGATACCAGAGTTTTCATGGATACCATAGCTTCCGCCACAGCTCACGGCAATCTGCTACACACAAAGAAGATAAACAATTTTGTGATTATGGTCATCCTCTCGGCCATTATCCTTTATTTTATTGTGCATGCACGGCTGAATCCTGATATGTTCCTGAGGAAGATCGGCGGGCTGGATGCCGTAGACGAGGCGCTGGGTCGCGCCACGGAAATGGGCAAACCCGTACTTTTTGTTCATGGACTGACTGGTATGGGAAGTATATCAACCATTGCCGCAACCAGCATTTTAGGGAGGATTGCACGGAAAATTGCTGATTATGACGCCAATCTGAAGGTCGTCAATAACGACCCCATTGTCATGTCCGTGAGTCAGGAGGTGGTGAAGGAATCTTATCTGGAGGCCGGACGCCCCGACGCCTATAATTCGGACAATGTCTTTCTGGTCGCCTCTGAACAATTTCCATATGTAGCGGCGGTGGGCGGGATCATGACCCGTGAAAAACCGGCTGCTAATTTCTTCATCGGATATTTCTATGCAGAGGCACTGATCCTGGCGGAAACAGGTGCAACAACTGGGGCGATCCAGATAGCCGGCACCGACGCCTATACCCAGTTGCCCTTCTTTATTACCACCTGTGACTACACCCTGATTGGGGAGGAGCTTTACGCAGCCAGCGCATATTTATCCAGGGAACCCATGCTGATGGGCACACTCAGGGCGCAGGATGTGGGAAAGGGTCTCCTTATTATAATATTAATATTAGGAACTGTTCTGGCTAGTTTTGGGCTGGTATTTATTACGCATCTGTTTGAGGCATTTTAAAATTTACCACGGAAATACACGGAATTTCACAGAATAGTTAATAATGAGTAAACTTTTATATGAAGACTTAACGTATAAAATCATAGGCGCAGCACAGGAAGTGTACAAAGAACTTGGTTGTGGTTATCTAGAGTCGGTTTATGAAGATGCGTTGTGTTATGACCGGATTTATTAAATATACATTACCAAAGACAGGTAGAATTAAACATTCATTACAAGAACGTTGTATTTGAGCGCAAATTTAGAGCAGACCTCCTTGTGGAAAATAAGGTGCTTGTTGAAAACAAGGCGATAAAACAAATAACCGTTCAAGACGAAGCCCAATTAATAAATTATCTTAAAACAACTCGCTTAAGGGTGGGTTTATTATTTAATTTTGGTGCAGAAAAGTTTGAAATGTTGAGAAGGATTTTTTAATAATTCAGTGATAATTCCGTGAAAATCCGTGGTGAATTATGAATTTTCTAAAACGCACCGTTCCGCTCGTTATTGCCTTCGTCATGGGCGTGCTCATGGCTATGCAGTACTATGTCCCCCATAAACTCTCACAGGACTTGCTTGAGGTGGTATCCAGATGGGACAGGATTATCGCAGGCTTCGCCGTGTTCATCGGGGCGTATAGCTTATTCCACCTCCACTGGACGAGGATTAAAAGGAAGGTGGAAGGTTGGGGATATAGCGTCTTTGTATATTTCGGGGCTATAATCACCCTGATCTTCGGCTTCCTGAACGGCGGGAAATTTTTCTGGAATGACAAGCAGGAAGGCACCATGTTCGATTGGCTGTATTTCTACGTACAGGTGCCGGCCGGGGCTACGATCTTTTCCATCCTGGCCTTCTTTATTGCCTCTGCAGCTTATCGTACCTTTCGGGCACGTACAAAAGAATCAACCGTGCTGCTCATTGCAGCTATCCTCGTCATGCTGGGAAGGGTACCCATCGGAAATTATATTTCTCAATATATCCCTGCGATAGCCGACTGGATTATGGCTGTTCCTAACCTTGCGGCCAAACGGGGCATCCTTTTGGGTGTGAGCCTGGGGGCGATTGCGACATCTCTAAAAATCATATTTGGTATTGAACGGTCTTATCTGGGCGGAGGCGATTAGTGGAAAAATATTTACGAATAGACCGCCGCATTATCTTTGCGATTATCACCGTTGCGGTTATTGTTTCTTTAATCCTGCGGTTTGAGTTACCCATTCCCCCATCGGAGCCTGTTCAGGGGGTTTATGAGAAAATAGAATCGCTGCCAAAAGGTTCCCACGTTATGATTTCCTTTGATTATGACCCCTCCTCTAAGGAAGAGTTACAGCCCATGGCCATCGCCTTTCTCCACCATTGTTTTAGCAGAGATTTAAAGGTGATCGGGATGACACATTATACAGGCGCTCCGGGCCTTGCAGACCAGGCAATGACCTCTGTGGCCAACCAATACCAAAAAAAGATTGGGGAAGACTATACCTTTTTAGGTTACAAACCCGGCGCTGCCTCTCTCATAATCAATATGGGGGAAAACCTGTATTCTGCATTCCCCAAAGATTTCTATGGGAATGACACGACGGCTTTACCTGTCTTACAAGGCGTTGACTCACTCAGAGAAATCGATTTCCTGTTTGATCTCGCCGCAGGCACAACGATAGAAACATGGATAGTGTTCGGGAAAGAGAAATACAAATTTGAGCTTGGCGCAGGATGCACCGCCGTGATGGGACCCGACATGTATCCTTTCCTTCAATCAAAACAGCTTTGCGGCTTGCTCGGCGGGCTAAAAGGTGCGGCAGAATACGAGGCATTGGTCAATAAAAAGGCAAACGCCGTAAGCGGGATGCGCCCACAAAGTGTGGTACACGTGATTATTATTCTCTTTGTCATATTTGGAAACATCATCTACTTTACATCGAAAAGGGCACGGCATGCGTAAGGACTCTAATTTTTTCGTATTAGCAGGCACCATCGGGTTATTCGTCTGCATCAACATCTTTTTAATGGCATCGGGCAAACTGCCCTTTAATTCCGATGGATTTGGAATCATCCTGGGCGCAGGGATTACCCTGGCAGTTTATAGCTTTCTTTATAAGGATAATCCCGCCTTTAAGATCGCCGAAAACCTTTATGTAGGCGTTGCGCTTGGTTATACCATCGTTATCACCTGGTTCAATTTCTTAAAACCCGACCTGTACGACCCTCTAATCGTACCCATGTTTTCAAAGGCCGCAGAAAAGGCGCCTCAATATGCATTAATCTTCCCTTCGCTATTGGGAATCTTTATGCTCCTGAGATTTTCAAGGAAATTATCATGGCTGAGCCGCTGGACTTTTGCATTTGTGGTGGGTCTTGGCGCCGGGGTAAGCATCCCGCGGGTCATTTCTGCATTCATCCTGGAACAGATAAAACCTTCCTTGCATCCTGTCTTTTCGGGCGGGGAAACCGTTCTTTCCAGCATTAACACGTTACTAATCATGCTGGGAGTTATCTCGGTACTCATTTACTTCATCTTCTCTGTTGAACACAAAGGCGCAATCGGAAGATTGTCGAAGGTAGGTATATGGTTTCTCATGATCTCCTTCGGGGCGTCCTTTGGCTACACCGTCATGGGCAGGTTATCGTTACTCATAGGTAGAATCCAGTTTTTACTCAGGGATTGGCTGGGTATTTTGCAATAACAGCTTTTAAAGTCAATACCACTCGAATAGGAGGTGGTATTGATATAGATTTGTTTATTTTTATTGCTTTAGGTCTTTCTTTGCGTCCTCTGCGTCTTTGCGGTGAACTATTCACTTTTATCCCCCCCAGTTTTTGCCGAAAAGAAAATCCTTGACAATAAAAATAATATTAGTTACAAGGTAATCAACTTTAGCCCACCAATTTTGTATAAGAAGCGAACTGATTCGCTTAGTAACGAGTTATCGTAAAAATTTTCACCGCCTATTTTTGATATAATATAATAAGGTGATGGTAAAGTTCAGAATTTATATAGATACATCGGTTATTGGAGGATGTTTTGACGATGAGTTCGCCGAATACTCTACTCTGTTGTTTCAAGAATTCATTGAGGGCAAGAAGATTGCTGTAGTTTCCAATATAACTTTGAAAGAATTAAAACAGTCTCCTGAACATGTGAGAAGAAAATTCGAGGAAATTCCAAAGGAAAATGTCGAATATATTGGCTTAACTAACGAGGCAGAAGAATTGGCTCAAAAATATATTGAAAATGGAATAATTTCTTCAAATTACTTCTTGGATGCTGAGCATATTGCAATTGCTACGGTAGAGAGAATAGATATTGTTGCGAGTTGGAATTTCAAACATATAGTGAATATAAACAGGATTCGTGGATTTAATTCTGTAAATCTTAAAGAAGGGTATCAGGTTATTGAAATCCGATCACCCATGGAGATAATAGATGAAAGCTAAAAAATTTGATTCAGTAAAAATGATGCGGGAAATCAGGGAAAATTTGTCAAAAGATTTCTCAAAACTCTCAGCGAAAGAAAAAATTAATTTACTTGAGAAAGAATTTCCTGAAATTAAAATCAGTAGGCGGCGAAAACTTCCGATAACAACGGATCGACGTTAATAAAAATCATATAGGAAATCGGCGGACTCTATTTTGATATTTTCAAAGGAGGAAGCCTGCCGACTTTGCCAATTCTGAACGTTAACTGAAAGCCGCCATCAATGATGTTTTTGAAATTTATCCACCAATTCTTGAAGCTTTTGTTGCAGAGGCAGGGGTGTAAGAGGAATGCCTAAATTCCCGGTTGATGCGCCAAAACAGAGGGTAGTTAAATCGCCGGGGATTTTAGGATTCAAAATGATTCGTGAAAGAGAACATATTTCTAGGGAACAGATAAACTCAGACGGGACGAAAACTTCCCTGACCATGCCAAATCATCTGAAAATAAAAGTTTCAACTCTTCGTACAATTTGCATACAATCCGGAATTTCAAGGGATGATTTCCTTGATGCTTATGAAAAGACATGATGGCGGCCTTGCAATGGATGACCCCCACGACTTGTTAAAGAACAGGACGTCTTTGGGAATGCAGAAGACTATCCATACTCCAGCAACAAGCAGACTGATAAAGAAAAATGAAATAGCATCAAAAAGCAAGATGTATCCCCTTTTTCCTCAAATTGCGTAAAAAAAATAGCGGTAACGGAATTATGTCTAAAAGATTCCCACCTGGTAAGTGCATTCATTGTCTGAAAGATTTTGAATCATTAACCTCGGATCATCTTCTTCCAAAAGCATGGTTCCCAAAAGATATGCCAGAAAATATAGGGCGTTGGCAGATTCCTTCGTGTTCAGAATGTAATAAAAATTACGGTAAGCTTGAGGAAGACCTTCTGGTAGCCTTTTCGCATTGTCTTGACCAAAAAGATCCTTTGTGTAAAGGTTTATATATAAAAGCCAAAAGATCTATTACACCTTCAGCCGGCAGAAATGAGCGGGATAGTGAAAAAAGAAAAAAGAAAAGAGCAAGATTTTGGAAAAAATTTGTTCATATTTCCCAAGTTCCAAAGAGTGCATTCTTTCCTAGATTTGGTCCCAATGAAGTACCTAATTCTGATTGGGGATTACTTATTCCTGAAGAAAGCTTAAAAAAGTTCGGAGAAAAAATTATACGGGGTATTATCTATATTACAAAAAAAATATACGTAAATTCTGCTCACGAAATGAGTGTGGTTTTCCAACACGAAAAGAACATCAAAGATTTGATTAATCTAATTGATACCCATGGAGAAATTCATGAGTGTGGGCCAGCGATTTCTATTAAAATATGGTATGCCAAAGATTACCTCCCTTGTGGTATCTTCGACATCCTTATCTGGAGAAAAGTCCGGATGTATGGTTTTGTTGTGAAAAGAGGCGAATAGGGTCTTGCTTTTTGATGTTGTTTTGTCTTTCTTGGAAAGGCAATATCATGTATAGATTGATTGTCTATCCAAAAATTTTATTTTTGTCGCTGGGATAATTCAGCAATTAGCGGTTTTATTTTGCTGTCGATGGTAGTTTTTTTATATTCCTGCTTGCATACGACTTTCAAGGCAGGATCGACAACCAATACTATACATTTGCTATCCTCACCTCCGAGTGCCTGTGTTACAGTGCCATCCCAGTCTAACAGGAAAGGGATTTCTTTCGAAGTCGGGTCCTGGCCTGAAATCTTTTTCTTCAGCACAGATTTTGGGACAAGCGGCGGTCTCTTCCTCAAATCCATAATTGCAATCATCCGCACCTTCTGATTCTCCTGGGCTAAAGATTTTAACTCTGTCTTGCAATCAATCGCAGTTTGCAAGGTAGTTCGGCTTTGCAATACCACAAGGGTTATCTTACCTTCCATATCCGTTTGAGAATACTTTTTCGCTTGCGGGTCCTCTAAGCTGAAATCCACAAACCTATTGCCCACATCTGAGCCAAATACAATAAAAGGAACTAAATATACCACAGTTGCTACCACCAAAAGCCAATGCATCTTATTTTTCATGTTCCTTTGTCTCCATTTAACTGATTATTTATTGAGCTGAACAAATTTTCTGAATTAACCCACCCCTTTGTCCCCTCCCGGGAGGGGATTATTATATCCCCTCTTGAGAGGGGTTGGGGTGTGTTATTCCTCTGTAGAGACGCCCTACCGGAGCGTCTCTACGAACTTAACATTTATATAAAACAATTTAATCGCTTAAAGGCATCCATCTTTTCGCTGTTTCCAACCTTCGATTGCTTTAAAGCTTTTCTTAATATCTCCACGGAACAATCATAGGTCTCTTTGTCCACAGGATAGGGGTGTCCGTCCTTGCCGCCGTGTGCAAAGCTGTATCTTACGGGATCACTAAAACTGGGGCTTTTACCATAGACAAGCTCTGAAATCAGGGCAAGCGCACGAATTGTCTTCGGTCCCACCCCTTCAATTCCTAGCAATGCCTCAAAATTCTTAGGCACACTTTCGTATGTTTTTATGAATATTTTATACAGTCTGTCAGGATGAATATCATGAACATCAACGTGGTGATGTGAAGGGAGATGCAAGTTCTGCATCTTCTTGATTTCACTCACCAGCGTATCGGGCTTTACCTGCGAGAGCATGACCGTGGTCTGTCTTGCCTCTTCACTCTCCATGGCTGTCATATTCAAGGTATTTCCCTTTGTATCGCAGCAAATGGCCTGATGCGGTTCCACCACAAAATTTGTAACCTTACTGCCCAGCCAGTGGTATCGGCGGGCGTATTTATTGGTATCATTCATTCCTTGCTGCACAACAGCCCAATCCCCTGACTTTGTGAAGATAAACGAATGGTGATAGAGCTGATACCCATCCTGCACGGCGCTGCTGTCCACCTTTGCGCTCATCCTGCTGGCATAGACGAATTTTTCAGGGTCACACGACAATTGGTCACCTGCATTTATAATCTCTGAGGGTGTCTTTCGGGAAGTGCCGCCCTTGCCTCCTGCAATGAATAGTCCCAGTTCCTTTTCGAGCCCCTTAATGCCTTCCTTCAAAGCCCCGCAGGTAGTCGTGGTCACACCGCTCGAATGCCAGTCGAATCCCAGCACGCAGCCTAATGCCTGAAACCAAAATGGATCAGAAAGTCTTTTGGGCAGCTCCTGAGGACCGT
>JAHFOY010000114.1 GCA_023261485.1 Planctomycetota bacterium | reverse complement strand
ACTTAAAAAAACTGACTATATACGTAGAAGCCTATGCTGAAATGTCTAGGGACGCGGGTTCAATTCCCGCCGCCTCCATTTTTTAAGTTGTTATAATTCAAGAACTCGGCGATTTTAACATTTCAAAAATACCGTCCCCAATGTGTCCCCATATTTAGGCACATAATCTGAAAAAATTATGCTAGAGCAAGTTCTGGTTTAATGAGTCTTGATTTTGGTGGTTTTAACCCCTTCACTTTAACATAAACAACTTTCTGCCCGGGATCTCTTTGTTTATTGGCCAATTGTATACTCCAACTGTTATACTCATCGTCTCTATAAACTTGCAAAATAATCTGGGCATTTTTTGGGATTTTTTTAGCGAATTCCGGGTGTTCAACAACGTAGCGGTCAAACTCTGCAACCAATATAGCATGTTTTTTTTCCAAAATATCTGTATCTAGCATCTATTTACCCTCCAAAAAACGTTTTTGGTAGAATTTCCAATTTTCTTTTATATCTTCATCTGCAAAAGTTAAAGCTTCGGAAATGTTTAAATGCAGTTCCTTTTTAACTTTTTTTCCATCAAGCTTGCGTTGGTCAATATGAGCGAAGGCATGAGAGGAATCATAGCGAATTACCACTTGCCACACATTATTAATAAAAACTTCTAATTGAACACTAAAGCAGGTAACTTTCCCTTCGTCTGATTCGTGGTAATGTCTTTTACGAGCATTTTCACTTAAAGGGACAACGTATTCAGTGACATTCAATTAATTATCCTCTTAGGAAGATGATAATTTTATATTTTGTTCTCTTATTTCCATTTTTTAAGGCTAAAAACTACCTTGCCGACATTGGGATTATTTTTCTAATTCTTTAAGATTGATATATTTAAAACCGTTTTTTCCGGTTGAATAGGGGTTTTGCACTAATAAGCTAAAGTATTTTACCTTTTTCTTCATATCCTTTAAATACAAAATTTGTCAAGTATTTATCTGATAAATCAGTGCCTTAACCATTTCAATAGCCGCCTCTTTAGTGTTTAAATTGCCTTCGAGTTGTTCATCCTCGATTTTGGTTAGAATATCCTTAAACAAATGACCTGGTTTTAGCCCCATTGCGATGAGGTCGTGTCCCGTAATAAGGGGCTTAGGTTTGACCTCTTCGTGGGTCATTTTACTGAACATCTCCTGACAGTAACGATAGTCCGATAGATCACCACTGCTGGCAAGGGCATCGATTCTGCACAATTCTGCCAGTTCTGAATAGCCCTCTTCTGCGAATAGTCTTTTCAGTTTGCTCAGCCGCATCTTTTGGGCATCCTTAAAATACAGGTGTTTTAAAACGAGCCAGACAATGCGACCCTTTTCAGCATTGGATGTTTTTAACCTATCACAAATCCTGGCCGTCATATCAGCACCCACCTTTTCGTGCAAATTAAACCGAATTCGGTCGGATTCCTCAAAGGTAACGGTCTTCCCTATATCGTGCAACAGTACCCCCATTGCTAACGTCCATGAAGGTCTTTCCATCCCCTGTTCAGTGACAGGGGCAAGCTTCGACAGACACAATAGCGTATGTACAAAGACATCTCCCTCAGGGTGAAAGTTTTCAGGCTGTCGTACGCCTTTCATGCCGGATACCTCCGGTAGTATTTCTTGTAACAGATGGAGTTCATCCAGGAGTTTGATGCCGACATGTGGGTTCGGACCCGTTAATATCTTTTCCAGTTCTTCCCGTATGCGTTCGGCACTGACTGCATGGATATTCCGGGCAAGCTGAAGAATTGCCAGTCGCGTATCTTCGTGGATGGGAAAATTGAAACGGCATGCAAAGCGGGCGGCTCGTATCATGCGCAGCTTGTCCTCTGTAAATCGTTCAACAGGATCACCGATCGTACGGATGATGCCCTTAGAAATGTCCTCCTGTCCACCAACATAATCGAGAATCTCATTCCTTTCCGGATCGTAGAGCAGTCCATTGATGGTGAAATCTCGCCGTTTTACATCATCTTCCGGGGTACTAAAGTTTACATAATCAGGGTGACGTCCATCACTGTATGAGCCTTCCGTACGAAAGGTAGCCACCTCGAAGTTGTGACCATCTTTGACAACGATGACTACGCCAAACTGCACACCAACAGGGATGGTCATCTCAAAGAGATTTATGATATCCTGGGGGAGGGCATTGGTGGCGATATCGTAATCAGCGGATTCCCTACCCATGATCATATCGCGCACACACCCGCCGGCAAAGAAGGCTTTGTAGCCGTGCTTTTTCAGGGTTTTTACGATTTCCATGGCGTTTTGTTTAGCGGTCATGTTTGGGAAAGGTAAGAAAAAATTCTGATCTCATAACACAGTAATGCGTCATTTGCACTGGGTTAGCAACGCTAACGCATGAAATCACTGGCGGGCAATAGCCCGTCTGTTGGATTGAGTGGTTAGATGCTTTTTTATTATTTGAGTTTTTAAAGGATATTTCTCAGGATTTTCCAGGTTGTCAATTTCTAAATCAACATCCAACTCCGACCAGTACAAATGATAGCTATGGAGCAACTGAACATTCTGTATCGCTTTTAATGTTTGATCTTTGAAGTAAGGATAATCCTTATAGCTCAGAAAGTATTCCTTTCCTTTTACAAAAATCCATATACCAAAAGGGGTTATATTTTCAACACTTACTGAAATGTTTTTGCCATGCTTTAATGATTTCATCTTTATGCTCCTCAACGATTCTTTGGATTTCTCTCAATTTTCTTGGATTTAACCCATGATACACAGCTAATGATACAATGGGTTCCAACCAGCTTCCTCGTTTGAGAGGAAATAGAATCTATACCCTTTTTCTCTGAAAATTGAAGGACTCATCTGTTTTCAATTTCAAACAAATTACTCTTTTAAGATTTAAATTGCGTTCAATCAAAAATCTGTCAGCTTCTTCACAGAGTTTTTTTATCCTATGTTCAGGAGTTAAATGTTTTTCTTCCTCAGAAATCTTTTCAATAATCTCGTGAATCTCGTCTAACCCTTGTACTCTCTTCATATTATTTTAGCATCTTATACATATTTGAGGAAGAAGTATTTGCTATCGCCATTCCCGATAAGTAGCTAATGACGGAATTGAGCGGCACCCACAGACGGTGCGTAGAGAATGGACGCTTGCATTCGTTCTCATATTAGCGCCGGCAAGGCGGACAGCCTGCGGGGTCGGACCCTCGAATTTGTCATTATAAAGATTTGACACCTTCAATCACGGAGCGTGGCTTTATGCCGTCCGCGTTAATTTGTCTTGTTGGATTCTTTTTAACACTCGGCGATTAACGGCTCTATCCGTTCAAAGCCGCTCGATGAGAGTATATATCGCTCTGCTTGCCATATTATTACTGAATTAAATCCATCTATGCCTTCTGCGGGCATGAGATAAGTCTTATTCTCCGCAACCGGAAGCTCAGTTCCGATAAACAGCATGTACTTTGGCGATATTGCAAGATGGATGTGTGCTCCTAGTGTCGCAATGCCCCACGACCTCTTGCTTGGGTGGTAAACACTTAACGGGTTATCAGCAGTCACAAACTCACCTGTAGAAGCACCAATAAGACACCATTTCATTTTTAACAAAACATTGGCTATTGGTTTGGCTGACCATAAAATAGAGCGAGAGAAATAATTTGCATACCTTCATCATCTAGCTCAGAAAACCATTTCCATTCATCCTTCGACCATTCATATGTTTTCTTTCCAAATTTCGTAGTCACAGATGTCCTGCCAAATCTAGTACCTTTTTTGAGGTCGTCTCGATAGTCATGGAGCAGTCCATGCATTCGGGGATTTCGAACAAGGAGTGTAGCTAAGAAGATAGATAGAACCCAGCGTGCGCCTTCAATTACTTGTACGTTGTTTCCTTTGGCCAATTCTGCGAGATATGGTTTTGCTTTTGTTTCAATCAGAGAAAGTACGTTCTCAACTGCATAGAACTTTTCAGATTCATTCACACCTATTGTGTATAGGTGTCGTTTTACAGCTATGTTGTCAATAGATGTGCAAAAACGTTTATTAGTTTGGGTGTCATATACATTTATTTGTGGAACATCCCAATTGGCAGTGTCAGCAGTTGCAAATTGACGGAGATATACCTTTGGCACCCAATGCTGTCGAGTTGGTTCATCCATATATTTCAATTTTAATATTCATCTTTATTTTTATTCCACAATTATCAGCGTATTATCGGATAGCATAGCGGCCGTCAAAGGAAAATTGTTAGTTTGAAATTCTGTACCTCAAGTTTAGGGGAAATTGCCCGCAAAAACCACAGGAATTGACACATATGCACTTACTTATCTACCCCGCAGCAAGCCCAGGTGCGGCTCCTTGGCGGCAGCCATCAGCCACCCGTTGGAGTGATTTCTTAGGCAATCGTTTTTGTCCTTTAATAATTTCAGTCAAACAAAAGCATATTTCTTTGTTTTTATTTTTCAACGAGGCGCGTTCTATACATTAACAATTCTTCTTTAGTCAACTCATCCGGATTGACTAATCTATAGTGTTTTTCCATTGAAACACTGATGCCCTGTGCTGCTTTTTCAAATAAGAACAATGCAATTTTATTCTTTTCTATAAACTGGGCAGCTATGGGCTTACACACTAAATCTTGGAATTTATTTTCACACATTAAAAAATCTTGTTCGATTTGTACAATTCCAATTTTGTCGGTTCCACCCTTTGCTTGAATTGGAATTATATACTGAATCCCTCTCTGGTCTATTCCAACATACAGTTCATCTGTTTCAACTTGTCCAACTCCCTCAATATTCGTTCTTAAATGGTTTTGTAATGAATAACAAGTTACTCCAGTAAAAATATCAATAAGCCGATTATATCTCAGTTTGGCTAATAATCCTTGTTCATCATTCAGAGCATATTTTGAAATTATTCCCGGTGTAGAATCAGGAATTTTGGTCTCAGAAAGCAAAGAATTGGGTAGTATTCTCGGTACAGTGACCAAACAAAATTTATACTTAGCTTGTCCTACGGGTCTGATTATCCAACTTAGTCCCTCTGATGCCGTGCTTACAATTACTTCTGGTAAACTTGCTCGATACCTAAAACTATAAAGGATATCTCCAATATTTTTGGGCAACTCAATTTTGAGCATTTTGGCTGTTTGAATTATTTCTTTTCTGTCAAAAGAGAATTCCTTTAAGCCCGGCTTATAATAACTGAAAAATATTTTCTCAATAATTGCAGAGTAGCGATTTTGTGCTTTCCCGTTAACCATAAATTAACCTGGCCATTCAAGCACCAGAACTTCCTCCCTCATTTGCTTTTTTGTAGCAGTTGCCAATCTTGTTCGGAAAAGATCTAAGGATATAACCTTATAGCCTAATTCTCTTGCAATACCTTCTAGTATACTTCCCGTTTGAATTAAAACTTGGAAGTATGAGGCTTGGTCTCCTACTACATAGCCAAGTTTTGCACCTGGCTTTAAATAGATTCTTAGCTGAGCCAGATGCCGTGCCATACCACCGAAATATAGTTTAACCACTCTCGCGTATAATTTTTCAAAGCCAGATGTTTTACCTAGCTCAATTCTTTTTTTCTCAATCAAATCAGCTAGCTCAATAATCCTGGAATTATTTTTTATGTATATTTCGTCATTGTCCATTTTATAAACATTTCTTGTGTTGGATCGCAAAAGATTATTTTTTAAACATCTTAGTTCAACCCGATTGTTTATTAATCCAAGAATTACTGATTCCAATCTTGTTGTCCTTGTATAATCCTTTTCATTAGGGTAAGGGGGAGAAGTAAATACTGCGCTTATTGAGGATTTTTCTAAGCAATTTGAAATATCTCTTGAATCAATCTTAATAACCTTGGATGGAGTATCGTTGTAACATCTGGTTTGTATATCGGCTGCGATTGACCTGACCTGGTTAAGCCATAAAAAAAAGACTGGATGGTCAGTTATTTTACTTTTTCTCACTCCGACTTCGGGACCAAAATGAAGATTGCTGATTGAGTAAACTATTATTTTTGCAAGAGCCAATAGTAAATGTTCGTTTAGCTCTTCGCGTTCGTTTTTTGAAATCAAATCACGTAACAGCAGTGATCTTGAAAGAGGAACATCATCAATTGAATCCTTCAATATTAACTTTTCTTGTTCATTATTAAGTCGATAGGTTTCATTGATAGGTAGTTCCTTTTCAATTATAGCCGCTTCCATTGAGATTTTTTCTGCTGCGGTTATTAATTTTTGGGCATCAATTCCCCAGTTAACTTTTGTTTTACTAGCAATAAAAGCCATTGTATTGGCTTCGCAACCGATACTAGGTATGTTATTCAGTTTTGCCTCGACTAAAGTTGTTCCAGTTCCACAAAATGGGTCTAATAAAATTTCCATTTTCCCTAATCTGAATTTTTTGATATAGTCTCTAACTAAATGCGGCGGAAACGATAAAACAAATCTATACCAATCATGGAATGCTCTATCATTTTCCATGATTTTATTAGCTGTTGAATTTTGTCTTGCCTGAAGCCCTACTACTTCTTCTTTAAAAAGCGTTAATTGCATTATGTTTCCTCAGAGTGGCCAATACTTAGAGAAATCAAACCCATCGGACAATTTTTCTTTTGCCAACAACCACTTAGTGTATATTTTTCCCTTATAACATTCATTTATATCTTTATTCCATAATTGTCAGCATGCGTACGCATTTATCTGCCCCTCAGCAAGCCCAGGTGCGGTTCTTTGAAGGAATAGAGGCTGTGGACGGTGCCTTCCGCCTGGGCAGATGGCGAGCGCATTTCGAAGCGGAGCGTACCTTCATATATTCCCTTATGAAGTTCCTGAACACTTTTGTATCCGAGTTCCTGAAATGAATGTAACAAGCTTTGCATCAGATATTGAACAAGATGGATGACCGATCCCTTATCTACTACCGTACCCGTAACACCCTGCGCAACCTTTATTCTGTCTTCAACGGAGAGATATCTCTTTCCTCCCCCTTTTTCCATGGCTTCATGGGATGCCATACCCCTGTATTTTTTAACGCGTACACCGCCTTCATAAAAATATTCGCCCGGAGATTCGCTGGTTCCGGCAAGTAAGCCGCCCATCATGACGGTGCTTGCGCCAAGGGCTATTGCCTTTACGATATGTCCAATATGGGCTATACCGCCATCCGCCATAACAGGGATATTGGCATATTCCCTGGAAAATTTTGCAGTGTGATAAATTGCCGATCCCTGTGCCCTGCCGACAGAAAGGGTATCTTGTGTGATACAGATAGAACCACTCCCCATCCCGATGCGAAGGGCGTCAACGCCGGCATCGATCAATGATTTGCACTGTTTGGCGGTAACGACGTTTCCGCCAACTACTTCAAGGTGTGGGTATGTTTTCTTGATGTATCTGATCGTGTTGATTTGGAAGACAGAATCACCCTGGGATGAATCGATCACGATAACGTCTACGCCTGCCTTTACCAGTTCTGCCAGGCGTTCTTTATCTTCTTCCCGCGTAGAAAGTGCAGCGCCCACGAGCAGTTGTTTGTCTTTGTTTTTAGAAGCGCATGGGAAGTCCTCATTCTTCAGCAAATCGGTACGACTCATGAGGGATACGAGACGGCCCTGTTTGTCAACAAGCGGAAGTTTCCCCTTTTTGCTTTCCTTGAGTATCTTATTCCCTTCTGCCAGAGAAATTCCGGCTGGCGCAGTAATCAACTGGGTGGTCATCACCTCTTTTAATAATTTGGTGCGGTCTTCCTCAAAATCAATGTCCCTCTTTGTTACGATTCCCACAAGTTTCGAGGTTAACGTACCATCCTCGGTAATGGGAATACCTGAAAAACCATACGTTTCTTTGAAAATATCGACGTCGCGAATAGTATGGTTTGGGCTGAGAACTACAGGTTCGGTGATAAATCCATTTTCGAATCTTTTGACACGGCGCACTTCTTTCACCTGTTCCTCAATGGTGTTATTGTAATGGATAATGCCGATACCCCCCAGCAGCGCCATACAGATCGCCATCTTGGCTTCGGTCACAGTATCCATAGGTGAACTGACCAGCGGTCTTTTGATCTTTATATTACGGGTAAGGTTGGTTTCGAGGGTGATTGCATCAAGCGCAAAATCGATGTGGCCCGGCAGCAGGATAAAATCATTATAGGTAATCCCCCCCTGGCCTTCAAAAAATGTCTTCGCATCCAGTCCGTTGGGTGACATAACTTTTTTATTACCTCCGATAGTTATTTATAAATTTCATGAGTCCCAATGTCATGATAGATAACCGTTTCTTTATCTAGAAATCTAAATAGTATCCTATATTGATAATTTATCGAATATGACCAGTAATCCTTTAATTTGCCTTTAAGCTTATGGGTTTTGAGCTGTTTATCAAAAGGATTATTTATGAAGACTATTTCTCTTTTTTTAGCAACTGTTTTTATATTTTCTGACAACATCTTGTAAGATTTAATAAAGTGATTAGTGGGATAAATCTTACTGATAGCCATTATTTGTCAAGTTCTGCAAGAGATTTGATTGGCTTTAGCTTCCCTTGACGATATTCCTGTTCACCCTCATTAATAATTTTTACGCACTCTGCTTCTTCTAAAAGATACAACATTTTTTTGTAATCTTTAAACTCTATAATAACTGCTTTCTTTTTCCCATTTTCATCTACAATGAATTTTTCATGTTGTACTTTATGCATTTTAATTCCTCACTATATTATTCTACCTTAATTTACCTATAGATATTTTTCCTACGAATATATCTTTTTCAGGGAATGCCCTTATGTACTATTTTTAAATTAAAAACAAATTATAACATCATATAGGGATCAACATCAACCATCGATTGTACACTTTTTGACGGTTTTAACATGTCAGATATTCCTTGAAGTGCATTGTGGATACTATTGTGACTCTGAGCCCTTAGTAAGAGATGCCATCGGAACATGTCATTAATTTTCATCACGGGCGCTGGCGACGGTCCGAGTATTTCCAGTTGGTTTCCGTTTGTTTTTGCAATCTCTTTCAGCTTCTCGGTAACTATGGAAGATTTTTCCTTTGCTTTATCTTCCGTTCGACTACGAAAAACTATTCTGGTCAATTTGCCAAAAGGAGGATAATTCAGTTGTTTTCTATATTCCAGTTCCTTTTTTGCAAATCCATCATAATCATGGGCTGCTGCATACGTGATGCTGTAATGTCTGGGGTTGAACGATTGTACAACTACTCTCCCCCCCTTTGTCCCTCTACCAGTGCGCCCTGCAACCTGCGAGATGAGCTGGAATGTGCGTTCGCTTGCACGGAAATCTGGCAGGTTAAGTATCGTATCTGCGGAGATTACACCTACCAGGGTAACGTTGGGAAAATCCAGCCCTTTTGCAATCATTTGTGTACCGAGCAATATCTGAACGTCCCCGCGCTCGAATGCAGTCAGGGCCTTTTCGTGGGCATTGCGTGCACGCATGGAATCGCTGTCCATCCGGAGAATTTTATACTGCGGGAATTTTGCTATAATTTCGTCCTCAATTTTTTCAGTGCCAAACCCGCGATAGTTAATATGACCTGTCATGCAGTCAGGACACGACTCCAGTGGTGGGGCTTC
>JAHFOY010000113.1:7333-9605 GCA_023261485.1 Planctomycetota bacterium | reverse complement strand
GATTGATGAATGGATGGATCTAGGATTATTACGAGAAGAACTGGAAGCGGCGAAATACATGGCTCAAACAGATTAAGCCGTTTAAACGGTTTAAACGGCTTGAACGGCTTTTCTCGGCTTGGACGGTTTAATCGATTTAATCGGTTTGAACATATTTTTTATGGCTAACGAAAATACAATAACAATCAAAATCAATGCAGACGGCTCAATGGCCGTGAACGGCATTAACCAGGTAAACGGCGCCATGAAAAATATGGAGACCGAGACACAGGGCATTGTCTCAAAATTCAAGGAACATTGGATCGGTATTACCGGGGCCATTACGGGCGCAATCTATGCGATGAAAAAGGCGTGGGACTTGGCCGAGATGGCATCACAATTTCAGGAACAAATGACATCCCTCAATGCCCTGTCTTCCGCTTACGGCGTAACGGCAAAGTCTTTGATTGCGAGCGTAAAAGAGGCTTCGGGCGGGTTGATTTCGATGGCCGATGCCGCAAAGGTGTCGGCGAAATCGCTCCTTGAAGGTATGAATCCAGAGCAGCTCGTACAATTCACACGCATCGTAAAAGAGTCAACGAATGTAACGGGCGATAGCGTTGCAAATTCCTTTGAACGCATTTCTCAGGCAGCCGCGGTCGGCCAGGAACGCACACTGCGGCAGATGGGCATTATTGTTGACCTGCAAGGCGCCTATAAGAAATATGCAGAAAATATAGGTACAACTGCTGAGAATCTTAACGAGGCGACACGACAGCAGATCGGCATCAATGCCGTCCTTGCGCAAGGCTCTGAGATTATGAAAAGATTAGGAGATTCTACCGATTCCACAAATGATAAGATGGAACGATTTAGAGTAATGCTTCAAGATTATAAGCTTGAAATAGGGGAATTATTTATAAAGATGGCGGCAGGTTTAATATCGGTTCTTTTGTCGTGGGAAGTTGCAATTGCAAAATTCTTGCAAAAAATATCTTATCCTTTTGCCATGATAGAAAAAGGATTAAATATGCTTGGTCTAAAAGGGACTGAGTGGCAAGATACTTATAAAATATGGGGAGATGCAATCGATAAAACATCTCAGCAAAGTAAAGATGCCTTTGATATATTTTTCAAAGGCACAGAGGAAACTCTAAAGAATCAAATAGCCATTACCAATCAGGCGGAACAAACCCATGTCATCAACCCGCAGATTGAAAAGAAGCGCATAGATGACGTTATAAAGATGTTGCAGGAATTGCACGACCGGGAAGCCCTTTTGGGAAAAACCTCTGACGAAAAAGACCTTCTGTCTTTAGCGCAAAAACAGCGTGATGAAATGAAAATCCTTGCCGATGCCCATGCCTCGTTCACACAGCTTGATGATGCAAGCAGGATACATGCACTCGAAAGCGATGCCCTCGTGATGGAACAAAAAAAGAAAAATGCCGAGGAAGAAATAAAACTCATTGAGCGAATAAATAATATCAGGGAGCAAGGCATAGAGATACAGAGGCGAAGTTACGAGGAGGCCTGGAACCTGATCATGCAAACGAATAACATCATCGGCGGCCAGGCCGGGCAAGGGCTTGGACTGCTTGGTGCCGGGCTAAAAGGCATTATGGACGTCACAGCGGAAGCCGATCCTTATTCAAGACAATTAGATGCACTCTATGCGAATTATAATGCACAGATACAGGCAACGATGGATTTCTATAACCAGAAATTGCGTGTCATGGAAGAGGCCGGCGCCGAGGAAGTGGCGATCCGCGAGCAGACGGCAAATATGGTTAATGCCATCAATGAGCAATCGAATCAATATCAGATTCAGCAAGATCTGGTTTTGCAGCAACAGAAGTTATATATATATTCCATGATTGCCAATATGGCAATGGGTGTGATGACAGGGCTTGCGAGTTTTCTGGGTAAAAATAATGCAGCCATGTTTTATGCCCAAAAATTATTTGCAATGGCGCAAATCGTAATCAGCACTGCTATGGGCGTTGCGTCATGCCTTTCAAATCCAGCCCTGTGGCCTTTTATCCCATGGGTGGAAGCAATGGGGGCTTTGCAATTGGCCATTGTTGCAGCACAGACAATCATGGGGCCGTCTAAAACGGGCTCAGCTGGCAATATTGGTGCAGTGGGCGGAGGAGGTTTTCAACTAACATCACCTACAACACCATCCTGGCAAAGCAATGAAACCAAACAAAAGTCGCAAGTTATCAATATCTATGTGAATGGCAATATCATTGATAATGATGCGTTTGCAAGGGAACTGGTGCCATCTATA
>JAHFOY010000113.1:0-7233 GCA_023261485.1 Planctomycetota bacterium | reverse complement strand
GAGGCCACGGTTTCATTAGAAAGTTCGGAGGATAATCTCTCCTGGACGGAACGCATTGCCGGATTTACGCCCACAACGGATTTGGCATTATTGAAGACATTTAACACAGCAACGGCGCAATATTGGAGGGTGAAGATTATCACGCCAACGATTGCGCCGAAAATGGCCGTAATCATGTTAGGGGCAAGGATGGAATTCCCCTATCCGCCTGAAACGCCGTATATTCCTTATTCTGAAACCATCGAACTGGATTCAGCGCGGAGCAAGGCAGGGCATTTATTGGGCGCCTTGATCCATCACAAACCTATCGAAATCAGGGCACAATTCACCGTCCTTTCAAGGACGTGGATTTTCGATAAATGGTTGTCTTTTTGGAATGATCATGCATCGAACCTCTATCCGTTCTTTTATGTATGGGACATTGATGCTTATCCCGAATATGTGTATTTTGTTTCGATTCAGGAAAAAATGAAGTATCAAACACCGGTAAGCATTGGACTTTATGTGGATAGTATTGACCTCGAAATGGAAGGAATTATTTTATGAGCTTTACACTAAATAGAGATACAACCGGAGTGCCGGTAGCTGCCTTTGATGCTGACAAGGATATTATAAAGATAGGCAACAACCGCAAGGCTTTTAGGGATGATTTCCCCGGATCGTCACTGGATGTGGCAACAAACTGGACGGTCATACAGACCGGGGCCGGTATGACGATAACCGTGGCAAATGGGATACTCACCATAACCACGGGGACGACAATCAATAGCGAGTCGATTATAAAGTCGCAGCAGGCATATCGCTTGCCATCGTTATTGCTTGCGATAGTGAATTTGTCCCAGCGCATTGTGAATCAGGAATTTTATATTGAACTAACGAATGCCGATGGAAGCAACAAGTGTGGCTGGTATCTGGAAAATACAACGGCAACGCAGGGGAAATTATTCAACAAAAATGTATCAGTGCAAAAAACATCATCGGCACAAACGATCGTCACTACGGCATCTGACGCAATCCTGGAAATAGAAGCCTTCCGGGATAAGATACAATTTCATTCAAGGACATTGAATGCTGCCCGGGCAAATTCTTACGTATTTCACCAGAATGTCCCTGATCCGAACGATGTATATTATGTGCAGATACGGGCAAAGAATCTGGGTTCAGCGCCTGCAAGTACAACGACATTTAACATTGATGTGATCAATGTGCTCGATATCAGCGATATCGCACTCAGCACATTGGCGCTTATATGATGAAGGAAGAATGACGACTGGCGATGGATGAGAGACGTGCCCCTCGTCCCTCGTCTCTCATCTTTCGTAAATTATGCAAGGAGATGACATGACGGCTGGTATTTATAATATGACTATAGAGCAAGGCGCAACCTTTGAAAAGACCTTAACGATAAAGCAGGCCAATGGCAATCCGGTAAATCTTACAGGCTATACGGCAGCCGGAAAGGTCAGGACAAAGTATAAATCCACAACATCAGTAATTGATTTCACCATGGCATTTCCTGATCCACGCACGGATGGTAAATTAAAAATGTCGTTAACCGCCGCACAAACTGCGGCTTTAGAGGCAAGGAATAATTGCGTCTATGATGTGGAAATAACCCTGAATGGGACGGTTCAAAGATTAATTCAAGGGCAGGTTGATATCGTGCCGGAGGCGACAAAATGATGATAGTGGTTATTGAGGAAAATACCACAACGGTAACGGTAGTCGATGAAACAAATTTGATTGTTGAGGTCGGTATACAGGGACCACCGGGGACTCACATAGAAGTGCCCTTTACCTATCAGGATATTATTGCACCTAAGAAACTCATGACAGCCCTGGCCAATAAGGTTATTTATGATGTGAATTTGATTATAACCGAGGCATTTAACGGGATCGGAAATATTATATCAGTTGGAACGCTTGCTTTGCCTGAAGAATTGATGAATATTACTGAAAACGATCCCGCAAATATCGGGAGTTATTTGGCTGCGCCTTGTCTGAAATATGGCGTTGATACCGATACATATTTATACATAACTGAAGGCGTTGGCCTATCCCAGGGCGCCGGACTTGTAGTTTTATCAATTCAGAATTGAGGTAATAAGATGGGCAGATATTTAGACTTATTTGGCACAACAAAACAAGCCTTTATGATTGGCTTGAATGGCGTGCGATTAAAAAACAGTTCTGGAAATCTTCAGGTAAGAAACAAGGCCGATACTGACTATGCGGATATAACTGCGAAGGCGCTCAATGTTGTATCAATAACGTTAGATGGGACACCTTTTGCGCCATTGGGTTATACCGCCGAAAATATTGCGAATAAAGATACTGATGGAACGCTTGCCGCAAACAGCGACACCAAATACCCTTCCCAAAAAGCCGTTAAAACATACTCAGACACAAAATTATCGCCATCCGGTGACGGATCATCCCTTACGGGCATCACAAAGGGGCAGGTTGGCCTGGGAAATGTGGAAAATACGGCCTTATCTACCTGGGCGGGCACGGAGAACATAACCACGCTGGGCACAATAGCGACCGGCATATGGAATGCGGGAGCTATAACAAGCAATGGAAATCTTACGCTTGTAAATAGCACGACAAATATGTCTGCCTTGATTTATGAAACCAAAACAGATGCAAGTAATTATAATTACCTACTTATAAAAGCCGCAAATACGGGATATATGTTTACGGCTACCCAGCTTGGTATGGGAATAACCGCACGGCCATTTATATTTACAAATACCCTTCAACAGGCAACTGGTAATGAATCTGCGTTTCAGATTAATTATACAACGAATAAAGCAAGCTCTGGAAATGATACAGGATTACTTATTACTATGACCGATACTGCAAGTCCTGGAACAAGTCTAGTAATAAATGCACAGATAGGTGCGACGAGCATATTTAAACTTTTTAATTCAGGAACATTAGGAGTTGATACACTAGTTCCTGTTGTAAATCCTTATCTTCAAGTTGGGGGTGGAACAAATTCGACAGCAAATAATTTTTCCGTATCAGTTCCACCAATTATGACACAAACATCTGGAAATAATGGAGTATATAAATTCGTTCCTACATATAATCAAGCAAGTGGAACAGCAGCAAATACAGATTCTCTCATAAATCGTACCGAAACGTTGGGCTCAAATTTAATTTCCAATGGCACATTCACATCCGACCTGACTGGGTGGTCAGGTATAAATTGGGCTCAAAACACAGGAAGGGCATTACATACACCAGGTAACACGTCACCATTAACTCAGGCCGCCGCTACAGTAACAAGTGGATTGCGATATAGGGTAACATTTGATTCAGCAGTGATGACGACTGGCACAATAATTCCTTCTTGCGGAGGAGTAACTGGATTGACGTATGGAGTAAATGGTAGCTATGTATTTGAATTCTTGGCAACCGCAACTACAGCACTTGCATTTACACCTACCACAGATTTCGATGGTGCAATAGATAATGTGGTTATGAAACAAATAGCAGTTGGAAGTGGCGCTCAGTATCTTGGTGAATGGCAAGTTGGTGGTGTGCAAAGAGCCATGCTTGGAAATTATGGAAAGTGGTATTACAAGCCACTCGATGGTGGTTATATAGCCCCATCAAACCCAATAGTTAATTTCTCGTACTCAAGAAGTGTTAATGATGATGATTTTATTGTGCTTTTTCCAGTAACCACGACAGGACATGGGTGGGTAACTTCTGGCGATATGACTGAGTATACTGAATTTTATGTAAATTCAACTGGCACAGTAACGCTTTTGAATAGTAGTGCAAATGTGGTGGCAAATGCAGATACGGATGCAAAGTTATGCATAGGGACTGCGGCGGCACAGGAACCACTTTTTATTAAAAATCGCTTGGGAAGCGCAAAAACATTAAACATATTTTTCTATTACGATTAAGGAGATTAGTAATGCCAGAGCACGAAATAACTTATACAGACGAGCAGGAAATGTGGTGTACACGCACAATTTTAAAAAACACAAAAGAAGGTGAAATACCTATTACAAATGATGAATATTTACAAGCCTTAAATGAAGGCATGGTTAATTCGTGGGGAGAACAATTGCAAAAAGAAGATAAAGAAAAGTTAGGTGATTTAGCGAAAAAAATGATTCAGTTGCCCGAAAAGGCACAGGCGGAATGTGTCGCATTTTTACAACAAAAAGCATTAGAGAATCAAGTGGTTTAATTTAAGCAAACTGAAAGGAATTTTATGGAGAAAGATAAAAAAGTGATTGACGAAATTGCGAATATCGCAAAAAAGGAATATCAGAAAAAAGACAGAATCCCCATTGCGGAAAAAACCAAACAGAATTTGATTCGGCGACAAAACACAATAAAACAGATAGAAGGGGAGATACAATCAATTCTCCAAACGATCCTTGAAATGAACGAAATTGGTGAAAAAGACATGTATGACATCGCTCCTGATTATTCAGCCTTAATTCTTCACATAGAACCAGAAAAGCCGAAAGAACCAGAAAAGCCGAAAGAACCAGAACAATCAAAATGACCTATTCCGCCGAACTCAAAAGGCTCTCCCGCACACCCATAACGGTAGCAGTTATGAACCTGGATTATTGCGGTAACATCTTTGGTATTACGCCATGCCGTGCAACCGGCACGCCCTGTTTTAATACCTTCCCAACGTGTAAGGATAAAATCAGATATACCCGGCAGGCAGCCGTGACGCAAAAAGAGGCGCTCGACATGACCGACATAAACCATGTAGCCGGTATGGGATTGAGTCAGTGGCAAGAGGGCAAGGGTTACAGGTTTTCAAGTCTGGATGCTGCACTACCTTTCCGTAAAGGTGAAAAGCCTTATATAAAATCAGTAAAATATTTACCCACGGAAATTAAGGATAACCTGACGGTAAATGCCAGGATTACGTGCGAACTATATGATGAACCTGATTCGGACATAAATAGTGACCCATATTTATTGCAACGTAACCAACAATATTTGGCGGGACTTGGCTTGATACAATACCAGCAAACCCCCACGGTTAAAGGTACATATTGGAAAAGATTATTGGCTAGAAATCCCAATTATGAAGGGCGGCTCTTCAAGGTCTACGAAGGATTTGCCGGACTCGAAGAATCTGAATATCAGCAAAGATGGGTAGGTAATATTGAAAATGTAACGCTAGGAAAAGGGATTGTGAAAATTGAGGTCGTTGACTTACTAAAAGCGCTTAATAAAATTGATGTGCCTGCAAAGCTCGACATAAAACTTGCAAGCGCTATTGCCGATACAAGCACATCTGCGACCTTTTCAACCGTAGAAGGACTGGATGCGCCCAATGGGTATATCAGGATTGGGGATGAGATAATATATTATACCTCTCTTGATGCGGTTTCGAACCAACTTGGCGGATTTCAGAGAGGCTATTTTCAAACGGATATTTCAGAGCATAAAATCAACGACAAGATTCAAAAGGTGAGATATTTCCCCCCTATGAATCCTTTCGATTTGCTGAAAGAGATGCTCTCGAAAGATGCAGCGTTGCCTGATGCCTATATTGATTCAGAGGCATTCGACTACTGGCGTGATTTCCCAGGCGGTGAGATTGGATTTTGGGCTATTATTTCAGAACCAACAAAGCTTGATAAACTTTATTTCGAAATACTCGATCTGATCGATTGTAAAAGTTGGGTAGCTGAAGACCTGAGAATCACAATACGCAGGAACTTGCCAAATCAGCCGGGAAGAGCTTATGCCTATTTCTCTGATGATGCAAACCTCATCCATAATTCTGCGAATGTTGATCTAAACACAGCATCGAGATTATCGAGGATTTTAATTTATTGGGATATTTCCACGCTGGGTAAATTCGATGAAGTGGCGAGTTATAGTCGCCTTGATATAGGCTTAGATGCCGATGCTGAAAGTGCAAACGAATTTAACGAGGTGGTTGAAAAGAAGATTATGAGCAGGTGGCTCCATAGCGCCGGTATCCGGGAGGACGTCCTCTATATCTATATTAAGAATAATCTGCTTAGACAGGTATGGCGGTATCGTGATGCGATGGCATTGATTACGTTCGATGTCGAGATGAAAGATAGTGAAATCAAGACAGGGGAGTATTGCAAAATCAGTACAGACGAGCTACTCGATAAGTATGGAAATCCACTCATAAAAGCCACATTCCAGATTGTTCGCAGGGAATGGAAAAATAACAAACTTAATTTGAAAGCGCTGCAAATACAGCCAAGAAAGATTGCTTATTTCGCAGACAATTCATCAAGAGATTATCCAGTTGCGTCAGACACCGAAAAGGAATATGGTTTTATCTGTGACAATGAAGGGCTGATGGCGGACGCAATGTATGGTTATTATATCTATTAATACAAGCTCCCTTAATAAAGGGGGAGCAAGGGGGTTGTTATAATGTCCTGGAATCCATTGCTTTCTGCTGAAATACAAGTCGGAAAGCCAATCAAGCAAGATCTCATGCAGAAGGTAAAAGATAATTTCGAATACCTTTATGGAAAAGCTTTGTATGATGCCGGAATCCTGAACGGCTCATTTGAAATTGATGCCGATAATGATGGTAATCCCGACAACTGGACTAAGGGCTTATTTGGCGGTGGGCAAGGTATGTATGAAGATAGCATTCCGGCACACGGTAGACGCTCATTCAAGTTTGTACATCCAGGCGGCACAAACAATGGTGGAGGGTATCTTGAGAGTGATTATTACGAAGTAGCAGAGGTGCGGACATATTTAATCGGATTCATTCTGTGGTCAACGGCGGCGGGGATGAAGAATTTGGTGCATGTAAAATATTATGATAAGGATAAGAATTATATTGGAACTGATCCCGACACTCTTTATGTGGCCGCAAATGCCGGTAACGAGTTAGTCTATAGGTCAACAACCAATCCAACCTCGCCGAAATTCATAGTAAGAAGTTTTATACCCCCAGCTACGGGGAGATATATTAAGATAAAACTTATAGGCGGATACACAGATACCGATGTAGCCGGTACGACATTTTTTGATAACGTTGCCATGATCCCATTGCCAAATGCTATAACAACAGGCACGATAGCAGAGGGATCGACAAGTCTGGGCACATTTCAGAATCTCGGAAACGTCAATATTGAAGTCCCCTTGATTACGAGCGGAATTTTACAGATAGATTTCTTCGCAGAGATGAAAACCACAGCAGGAGATGAAGGCACTTTTAGATTTACTGTAGAC
>JAHFOY010000112.1 GCA_023261485.1 Planctomycetota bacterium | reverse complement strand
ATCTGATTGTAGTGCGCTTCTGCAAGGTCAGGCTCTAATTCGATGGCTTTTTTAAAGGCGTCAGCAGCTTCTTCGAGCTCACCCTTTGCATAGAGGGCAATTCCGAGATTGTTAAAAGCATCAGGATAATTTTTGTCCAACTGAACGGCAGATTTATGCTCGTTGACTGACTTTCCAAAAGCACCTTCTTCGTAATATAATGCACCCAGATAATTGTGTGCCTCCGCATCTTTGGGATTTAACTCAAGCGTTTTTTTTAACTCATTAATAGCCTTGTCAAATAACTTCTTTTTATAATATGCCAATCCCAGCATAAAGTGGGTATCCGCTGAATTCGGGTCAAGTTTGTTCGCCTTCTTTAATGAAGCAATGCATTCATCAAGCATATCTTTTTCATAATAGAGGAGACCCAGGTTATAGTTTGTATCCGGCATTGATGGGTTTAACGCAAGACTCTCCTTAAATGCTGAGAGCGCTTCCGTGAATGCACTTTTCTCTTTGTAGGCCAAACCAAGATCATTGTAAACATCGGCTTTTTCTTTGGCTTGGTTTGCCTTATAATAAGATACGGCGGCGAGCAACTCTGTAATGGCTTCACCATACTTGTCATTTTCATAATATGCCTTTCCCAGATAGTGGCGAAGTTCTCCATCGTCTTTCAATCCTTCGGACGCCTGTTTCAACTCCTCCAAAGCCTCTTCTGTCATCCCTTTTTTAAAGTAAGAAATGCCTTGTGTCTTATGCTGTTCCGGTGTGGTTGCGCCCGTAATCTTATCGGAAATCGAATCCAGATACCCCCTTTTCGGTTTCTTTTCTACCTTTGCATAGTATGGTGATCGGCATGCGATTGGGAATGCTATCAGTAAAATAAATATCAAAAACTGTTTTTTTACGTTCACGTTCAGGATTTTCAAAATTGGATTTGGAGAAATGAAGGTTATTGAGATTTCACAATAAAATAAAATCGAATTTTGTCCGAGAATGCCTGCACACTTAACAATTCGGGATTCAATCTATCAAAGTAGCAACCTATTGTCAAATAGTTATTGAATGTGGTTAAGGTGTATAGTAAAATTTGTTCTGTAAATACCCTTTTGGAATTAAAAACAGAGAATATTTTCATGACAAACAACATAATTATTTTTGATACCACCCTTCGGGACGGTGAACAATCACCTGGCGCAAGCCTGGATATTAATGAAAAAGTAAACATTGCCAGGCAATTGGCGTTGCTAAATGTGGATGTTATCGAGGCGGGATTCCCCGTGTCGTCGCCCGGAGATTTCGAATCTGTCAGCAGGATTGCCCGGGAGATTCGCGGGGTTTCAGTGGCAGGTCTTGCCCGTGCAGTTGAGAAGGATATTGATAGCGCCGCCAGGGCGCTTGAAAAGGCGGGAAAACCCAGAATACACGTCTTTTTGGCCACCTCGGAGATTCATCGGAAATACAAACTCCTCAAAGCAAAGGAAGAGATTATCAATCTTGCCGTTAAGGGCGTCAAACATGCATTAAAGTACGTGGACGACGTTGAGTTTTCACCGGAAGACGCCTCAAGGACAGAACTGGATTTTCTCATCCAGGTAGTAGAAGCCGTTATTGACGCCGGCGCAAAGACCGTTAACATACCCGACACTGTAGGATATGCGATACCGGACCACTATGCCTCTATTATCCGGGAATTGAAAGAAAACGTGAAAAATATCGGGAAGGCTGTGATCAGCGTCCACTGCCATAACGACCTTGGGCTCGCCGTGGCAAATTCACTTGCCGCCGTGAAGGCCGGTGCACAACAGGTGGAATGCACCATCAATGGAATCGGCGAACGTGCAGGGAATGCGTCGCTGGAAGAAATAGTTATGGCTTTAAAAACACGACGGGACTTTTACCATTGTTCCACCCGTATTGTAACAAAAGAGTTGATTGCTACAAGCAGGCTGGTAAGCACCCTGTCGGGGCTGCGCGTACAGAGAAACAAGGCCATTGTCGGCGAAAATGCATTTGCACATCAATCCGGAGTCCATCAGGACGGTGTACTCAAAGAACGTACTACCTACGAGATTATGAAACCGGAAGACGTAGGATTACAGAAAACCAGAATTGTACTCGGTAAATTATCAGGGCGGCACGCCTTCAAAGAACGGATCAGGGAATTAGGATATGAATTGTCTGACGAAGAGTTTGAGCGTGCCTTTGAAGAGTTCAAGCATATTGCCGATAAAAAGAAAGAAGTTTTTGATGAAGACATAGAGGCTATCGTAGGGGTAGAAAAGATGGATGTACCTGATATTTTTCATCTGGAAAGCCTCAGTATCAGTTGCGGGCCTAATGTAGTCCCTACTGCAGGGGTAAGACTGAAACTACAAGATGGCCGTGTAATGAATAATACAACGACTGGTGATGGCCCTATTGATGCGCTTTTTAAGGCAATTGATCTCTCAACCGGAATTCCCGGGAAGCTGCAGGATTATAGCATTCGCGCTGTCACTGGCGGGAAGGATGCCATGGGTGAAGTTAGTGTAAATGTCGAAGTGAATGGTAAGTCCGTTCGAGGCCGTGCGGTGAGCACAGACATTATAGATGCCAGCGCAAAGGCTTATTTGAACGCCATAAATAAGGTATCAGTAAAATAGCGATAATCATCTAGCCGCGATTCAAAATTCAAATATCGAAATCCCACAGAAATTCTAATATGAGATACCCGAAATTGGAAATATTCTATGATCTGTATACCCATCATTTCAAATAACCTCGCGGATGCCCTTCATGACATGGCAGAGGCATCAAGTATTGCAGACTTAATTGAATTACGCATTGATTACATCAAGAACGTAGACCTGAAATGCCTCTTAGAAAGGCGTACAAAACCTGTAATTGTTACAAACAGACCTGTTCGGGAAGGCGGCAAGTTTGACGGAAACGAAGAAGATAGAATTGCGCTATTAAAACTTGCCATACAGTTACAGGCCGATTATGTGGATATCGAACATGACAGCATTAAACATTTATGTAGGGACACGGAGCACCGTGTCCCTACTAAGATAATTGTATCCTACCATAATTTTCGCGAAACTCCGGGAGACTTAACAGATATTCACAAGAGACTCTGTCAGAGTGGTGCAGACATCGTAAAAATTGTTACTCACGCCAACAACATTACAGACAATGTCAGGATATACCGTATCCTCCAACAATCCCGGATGCCCACAATTTCATTTTGTATGGGAGAATTAGGCATCATCAGCCGTATTTTGTATAAAAGATTCGGCAGTTATTTAACCTTTGCCTCCCTCCGCGCAGGAAAAGAATCCGCCCCGGGTCAGATCGGTATTCACGAGCTTTTAAACACATATCAGGCCAGAAGGCAGGATAAGCGCTCGGCAATCTACGGATTAATTGGAAATCCAGTCTCCCACAGCATCAGTCCCATCATTCATAATACGCTTTTTAAGGAAATGAATTTAAACAGCATTTATGTCCCTTTTAAGGTAGATAATATAGGTGAATTTATAAGGGAGTTTAGAGGATTGGATGTCAAAGGTTACAGTGTAACCATTCCTCACAAAGAGTCTGTGGTAAATCACCTGGATGCAGTTGATCCTATAGCAGAGAAGATTGGGGCTGTGAATACTATAGTAAATAAGGATGGACAGTTGACCGGTTTTAACACCGACTGCGAGGCGGCTATTAAAGTATTGGAAGGTATCAATCAGGCATCTGCAAAATCTTTGGGGAATACGTATTTAAAAGGGAAGAAGGTTACCATTGTTGGCGCTGGAGGGGCAGCCCGCGCAATTGCCTTTGGGTTAAAGGAGCGTCAGGCGCAGATAACGATTATTAATAGAAATTATGAACGGGCACAATCACTTGCCGGAGACGTCGGATGTATCGCCAAAAAAATCGATGACCCACAGGCATTCGATACCGATATATTTATTAACGCCACTCCTGTGGGGATGTTTCCGAAGATAAATGAAACACCCATCGACAAGAATAAATTGAAACCCAATATGATCGTCTTCGATACTATTTATAATCCTATAGAAACAAAATTATTGAACGATGCCAGGACTCAAGGTTGCATAATTGTAAATGGCTTGTCAATGTTTGTCCATCAGGCGGCGGCGCAGTTTAAACTCTGGACAGGCCGGATGCCGTCTGTTGAAATAATAGAAAATATTGCTTATAAATATTTAGCTATGGAGGGTGATTGAATCACTTTTATCAGACTTGAATATCATCTTGATTGGTTTTCGTGGCACCGGTAAAACTACTATAGGCAAAATACTTGCACGCAGGCTCGGTAAGGAATTTATCGACGTCGATGAGTATTTAGAGCAAAAAGAAGGGAAGACTATCAAAGACATCTTTGCGGAAGGCGGAGAAGTGCTGTTTCGGGAGATTGAAACCCGTATTATTGCAGAATTATGTCGTTTGGATAATAGAGTTGTAGCCACAGGCGGTGGGGCTATTCTTCGGGAAGAAAATGTAAGGTCTCTCAGGAGATGCGGGATTATTATCTTTTTAGACGCAGACGTTGATACAATTCACAAGCGAATTCATAAAGATGCGATAACACAACAAAGGAGACCTAATCTTACGAATCTAGGTGGATACCAGGAGATTGAATATCTTTTAGAGTACAGAAGGCCGCTTTATGACAGGGCGGCGGATTTCGTAATAAATACAACCGGCATGTCAGCAGTTGATGCTGCAAACAAAATAATAACCTGCCTTCACAATCACGTAATGGACTTCAAAAATAAACTATTGTCTTGAGCTGTTAATTTCCCGAACCAACTTAAAAATTAGTTTTTCGTAAGATTGGCTGACCTTTTCACGCTCTCTCTTTTCAAAAGATTTTAAGGGCGCGTTTTCTATTTCTTCAGCAACTTCATCGACTTTCTTTAAAAGCGACAAGGAAGACCCCACACTAACAGGAGATTTTGATTGTACCGCTGGCTTCGGTTGTTCTTTTGGAGGCTTTTTGGCGGGAGATTTTTGCCCTGCTAAGGATTTCTTTGAAGGTTGGCCCTCGGCGTTTGTATTTTTTACTTCACCCATATTTTTAACTCCTAAAAAAGACCCATCGCTCAATACTTTTAATTGTTATCGTTGCGGAGCGTGTAAGGAAATTTATTAATCACCACCCCTATCTGACTGAAATTCCAGTCTTTCATGTATATGTATACAGTTAATTATAATCAAAATCAATAATATTTTTTATATTGACTTATACATCCTTGTGTGTGGAAGCTGAGATTAAAAAAAGATTGAGAATGCCTTACGCATAAATTATAATCACATAAAATAATAAAGGTACATTTTAATCTTATACATCGGGCATTAAACTTGCTTCTTCTCTTAATTACAACCAACGTAAAATATAAAAGGATAACATAGGATGGAAGAAGTAAGTATCATTATTCCTGCGTATAACGAAAATGAAGGAATCGGGCGTGTAATAGAATCGTTGCGTTTATTAAGAGAAAAACACGGCCATCAATGGGAAATTATTGTCGTGGATGACGGCTCCACTGATGGAACGCCAGAAATGGTAAGAAATTTCAATGATGTAATCTTGATCCAGCACCCCTTAAACCGGGGTTACGGCGCCGCAATTAAGACAGGTATTCGGCATGCAAAATATAATACCCTTGTCATTTCAGATGCCGATGGAACATATCCCATACAGGATATTCCCAAACTCATCGCACAGTTGCCAAAAAGTGATATGGTAGTCGGGGCAAGGTGCAGCAATAGTTCCAATATACCTCTGTCAAGAAGACCGGCAAAATGGGTGCTTAACAAACTCGCAAACTATTTGACGGGAATAATAATTCCGGATCTCAACTCCGGGTTGCGGGTAATGAAAAAAGACATAGTATTGAAATATCTTCATTTACTTCCTGACGGTTTTTCATTTACAACGACAATTACACTCGCCATGCTCACAAATAATTATCTCATTGAATTTATTCCCATTGAATATAAAATCCGCTCCGGAAGGTCAAAAATACGCCCCATTCGGGACACCATGAACTTTATTCAGCTTATTATACGGACTGTTTTGTATTTTGATCCCCTGAAGATATTCCTCCCTATCAGCGTGCTTTTCTTCATCTCAAGTATAGCCGTCCTTGTACTCAGCTATTTATTCACGCAAAAGGTTATGGACATTACAACCGTCATCCTTTTTATCTCCGGAGTACAGATTTTAGCCATCGGTATGATTGCCGACCTTATAGATAAAAGAAACCGATAATGAAAATCCTCTTAATTAATCCGCCTTCTGAAAACGAACTGCTCGGCAACAACCCCAGTATTATTGAAGAAGAGCGGGGCTATAATCCACCGCTTGGAATATTATATATCGCCGGTTATCTGGAGAAATATACGAACTTCCACGTGGAGGTATTGGATACACAGGCCGAGGAAATAGGCTATGACCGTTTAAAGGAAATGATTCAAGCAAAATTGCCTGATGTTGTTGGCATAACAGCCATGACCTTTACCATTATAGACGTCATAAAGGTTATTAATTTAATCAAATCTATCCTTCCGAAGGTAAAGATAGTGCTGGGAGGACCTCACGTCCATATCTATCCGGAAGAAACTATTAATATACCCGGGGTAGATTTTCTTGTTTTAGGCGAAGGGGAAGTTCCATTTAAAGAACTGGTAGAAAATATAGATAATCTTTCGCGATTAAGAAGCATTCCCGGTTTAGTTTTTAAAGAAGCCGGCAGGGTTATCAACACAGGCGCCAGGCCACTCAATGAGGATCTGGATAGTTTACCATTTCCTGCAAGGCACATGACTCCCGTCCATAAATACAGTTCGCTCATGGCAAGGAGGAGTCCCATTACCACGATGTTTACGAGCCGCGGATGCCCTTATCGCTGCACTTTTTGTGACCGGCCACATCTCGGCAAAAGTTTTCGCGCACGATCGGCGATGAACGTAGTGGACGAGATGGAAGAGTGTGTAAGACTCGGTATAAACGAATTTCTCATCTACGACGATACCTTCACGATAGACAGACAACGGGTAATTGATGTTTGCAGTGAAATAAAGAAAAGAAAACTCAATATTGGTTTTGACATCCGGGCGCGGGTAAATAACATCGATAGTGATCTGTTAAAAAAACTAAAGGAAGCAAACTGTGAACGCATTCATTATGGTGTAGAATCGGGTAATCCTGAAATACTGAAGATATTAAATAAAGGCATTACAATTGATCGTGTAAGAACCACTTTTAAACAGACAAAAGAGGCGGGTATATCCGTTCTGGCGTATTTTATGATTGGATGCCCAAAAGAAACGCGAAAAGAAATTATGGAAACGATTGCATTCGCAAAAGATTTAAAGCCGGATTTCGTGCATATCACTATTTTTACGCCTTTTCCGGCCACAGAAATATACAAGATGGGGTTGAAAGACGGCATTATAAAGGAAGATTTTTGGAGGGAATTTGCCAGAAATCCGGTACCCGGCTTTCAGCCACGGTGTTGGGAAGAAAATTTTACACGGGAGGAACTCCAGGAATTAATTGTTTATGCCTATAAGAGTTTTTACACCAGACCGAGGTATATATTGAAGAGATTGATACACGTGCGGTCAATCGGTGAATTTAAACGAATGGCACGTGCTGGCCTAAAGGTCTTTGGAATGCAGCCATGAAAGGAGTTTAAACGAACACACTACCATTGTATGTAAAACAAATATTTTCAAGAAAGGTTATTCATATGGTTACCGTAAATGTAAAAAGTACAACAGGAGACGTGGATACTATTAAAGAACTAATCATTGAGGGACTTAAAGAAGAAAAGAAAAGAATAGAATTTGCTTTGGAAAGGACTGCTTCTATTGTCAAGGCATATGAGGAAAAATATGGAATTTCAACTTCTGTCTTTATTGAAAAATTTAAGCAGAGTGAAATAGAAGAAAATGATGACACCTTTGATTGGTGGGCAGAAGTGAAAATGGCAAATGAACTTCGTGAAAAGATAAATACCATTGCAAACATCGAAATATGTCGCTAATTACTGAATATGTGGACGAAGTAAAAAGACTAATAGATTCTATACCGTTTAAGTTGTCAACAAAGATTCATGTAGATAACAGGGGAGAAGTTGCTTTATATTTAAAAGGGGAAATTATTTTTTCTGATCGAAGCGAATTACATTATAAAGAGTACTTTATCGCTATACCTGTCTTAAGAAAAGTAGCATATTCTTACCATTATCAAGATAGAGATAAAAAAATAATATTTAGATTCGATAATGCCGAGCATCATTTAGAAATTAGAACTTATCCATACCATAAACATATAAAAGGCACAATCGTTCCATCAAATGAAATATCATTAAATGAAGTTATTAAAAATATCATTGGGATGCAGTCATGAAGGGAGTCTTAGATAAAGATTATGCCATAGCGCGTCAAACAAAACGATCACATATTTACAGACTAAAGCGAAGGACGTTTGAGGTATTAAAAGGTATAGAGACGTTCCATCCCGAAACACCGCAATCGATCCTGGATATTGGGACTGCGGATGGCCTCATGCTGAGCAACCTGAAAGATGCGTTTCCCGATGCAACCTGTGCAGGTATTGAATATGCCAGGGATTTAATGGCTTGCTGTGAGAGCAAAATAATTCACTTAATCCAGGGAGATGCCGTAGTCCTGCCAATCAAAGACAATGTCTTTGACGTTGTTATTGCCACCGCAATTATTGAACATGTCTCTGAACCAGTCCAATTAGTCCGCGAAGCCTTTCGGGTACTGCGGAAAAAGGGCATACTGATAATGACAACCCCGCACCCGTTCTGGGAAAGGTTTGCTACGCATATAGGTCATTTAAAAGAAGAAGAGCATCATGAGCTTGTTACTTTAAACAAACTTAAATCCCTGTTTGACACAGCAGGATTCGAAATTGCAAATGCACAAAAGTTTATGATATCGCCTGTCGGCATGCCATTTGAATTGACACTCGAAAAGATAATGAAGTTATGTAGATTGAACTTTCTACTATTAAATCAAATAATTGTTGGGCGAAAGATGGGAATATACACCCGACATTGAGCATAGAATAAATAGAGATGTATTTTTCTGCTTTTTGCAGATATGAGGTGAGTTAATAGAAATTACAATAAATGCATAATGTTTGACATCCCAGTGCTTTCCTTCTTTTAGAAATTAAGAATCGCTCAATTAATATCAAAGTTAAGATTAAAATTATTTGGATCGTAAAAACTCAAATGATCCGAAGCTATTACCTGTTTTTCTATTAAAGGAGAGCTCCATAATAGTTTCACTGTTGCATCAAAACCTATATCGTTATATTCGATTGCGATTTTGTGCCAGCCTTTGTCTAAGGAAATTACAGCGCTATCTTCGGTTGAACGATGCGAGGTCCAATTGTCAATAATGGTATATCCATCTATCATTAATCTAATACCGTCATCGCTAACAGTATAAAATTTATATTCTTCGCTCTCATCTATTTTTAGGGTCTACTAAGTTTTGTGTGGGTAAAATTTCACAAATCAGGTAAAAAAGAGGTTAATATTTTAAGTCTAAGATACACGAGATCTTTAATACCATAGGCTCTGCGTTGAATAACCCGGAT
>JAHFOY010000111.1 GCA_023261485.1 Planctomycetota bacterium | reverse complement strand
CCTCTCTCCTTTCGCATCCTTATCTGTCAAAACCACCGCCAAAAACCACAGGACGTGAAGAGTTTGGGAAATCTTTTGCAGATAATCTTTACAGAGACGCCACACATTCCGGAATCAAAGACCTGGATATTTTAACGACGGTTACGGCATTTACAGCATACACCATAGCAGACAGCTATAAACAATGGATTTTGCCCAAACACCAACTATCTGAGATAATAATTTCAGGTGGTGGAAGCCACAATAATACCCTTATAAAATTTCTCAGACAACATATCAATCCCGCAATTCAGATATACACCATTGATAAATACGGTATCTCACCCAATGTCAAGGAAGCCCTTGCCTTTGCCATCCTTGCCAATGAAACAATTTCCGGCAACCCAAACAACGTCCCCAGTGCTACAGGAGCGAGGGAGGCAGTTATTATGGGAAAGATTATCCCCGGCAAATTACAAAACGGTTGAAGACTATTTTCTTGATAAATATTTCTTATCTTTTTATACTTATATTAAGAAAAAACAAGCCACAGAGATTATTTTGAAAAATATGAAGGGAGAATTCTCTTTACCTCAAAAAAGCAAGTATTCAGGATGCTTTGTGTACTCTGTGATTAATTTTGACAATATAATTTTTTACCAAAAAGGGTCAGCGCATGAAATCAAAATCAACGTCCAGATATCTATTGATTACATTCCTCTCCTTATTTTCTGTTTCCTGCCTTTTCATCCTCCTTAACAAAACCTTCGGACTGGAACCTCGTTTCGAAAAACGCACGGAGAAAGACGACACCGCTTACAAATTTCGCCTGACGGGGATTGTCAGTTCTTACGTAAACAGGCTGTATGTAGACCCCGAACGCATCAAAACCGTAGAAATGCTCAAAGAGGCGCTTTCGTGGGAGGAAAGGGTCATACCGGAGGTATTAACCGATTTTACAGAAAACACCAATACCGAAACTGTAACGGTAGATGATGTCTCGAAAACATACGATCTGTCCAAAATCCGCCGTTCCAAAGACATGGTCGAAATTCTCCAGGATTCCCTTACGTTCATCAATACGTACCGCCAGCCTAACGAGGCTACCACTGCAAACGATATAGAATACACCGCAATCAACGGCATGCTCACACAATTGGATCCTCACTCTATTATCCTGCCGCCTAAGGAGTTCAATGAATTCAAGATCGGTACTACCGGAAAATTTGGCGGACTGGGCATGGTTGTCGGACTACGGGATGGCATACTAACGGTAATCTCACCAATCGAAGGCACTCCCGCAGTAAGGGCCGGAATGAAGGCCGGAGACAAGATTATAGAAATTGACGGGGAGTCTACCATCAACATGAACCTTACAGAGTCTGTTGGAAAATTACGAGGAGACCCCGGAACAGAGGTTGTCCTTTCGGTCTTAACGGAAAAGGCTGCACAACCAAAGCAGGTCACTTTAAAACGTGAAATCATTGCCATACCGACTGTCGAATCAGCATCTCTGGATAACGGTCTGGGCTATATAAAAATCAGAAATTTCCAGGATGATACCTCTCAATGTCTCAACGAGCACCTGAAACGCCTGAAAACGACCAATAATAAAATTAAAGGTTTGATCATCGACCTGCGTAACAATTCCGGCGGGCTGCTGGATCAGGCTATAGAGGTTGCAGATAAATTTTTAGATAAAGGCCCCATCGTTGTCACGGTCGGCCCCAGCGGACATCCACGAGAGATACAGGAATCCAGAAAAACAGATACAGACGAAGACCCTTATCCTATTGTAGTGCTTGTTGATGCGGGAAGCGCCTCTGGCGCTGAAATTGTCGCCGGGGCGCTTAAGGAAAACAACCGCGCCGTAATTACAGGAGACAGAAGTTTTGGCAAGGGTTCCGTACAACAACTCATTGAACTTATGGATGGTTCGGCGCTAAAATTGACAATTGCCAAATACCTTACTCCCTTGTTCACCGATATTCAATCAGTCGGTATTACCCCGGATATCAAGCTCATTCCTGTAACGGCAACAAAAGACAATATCAATCTTTTCCGGGGTATTGTTGCGCTTCGCGAAGAAGACCTCAAACAGCACCTCGATGAACACCCAAAAGGGGAGACCTCTTTTGCCACCATTAAATATTTCTTAGAAACAAAGGAAAAGGAAAAAACTGAAGAACCGGAAGAAGAGGCGGGAGATCCTTACAAGCTGCCTGATTTTAATACAGACTTTCACGTCCTCTTCGCCAAGAAATTACTCCTTAACACCACATCGTCGGAGCGTGAAGCTTTTCTGCAAAACTCTCTCGCCATCATAGATGAAACAACCAGATCAGAGGAAGAGAAGATCGCCAATGCCCTTCAAAAATTAGACATCAACTGGTCCGCCGGCGCCGGTGCCGGGACCTTAAAATCAACGGTTTCTTATTCTACCAGCCCGGCAAACGGAAAGGCCAGGGCCGGCGAAAAGATTACCCTTACCGTGAGCGTGGCAAATACCGGCGAAATACCCCTCTATCAATTGCGAGGAATTTCGTCGAGCAAAAATGGACTCTTCGACAAACTAGAGTTTATCATGGGGAAAATTGACAAGGGCGCAACGAAATCGTATTCAACAACGGTCGAAATTCCAAAAAACTCACTGGACAGAGAAGACGAAGTAAGCATAAAGTTCGAAGAATTGAATCATAATAACCCGAAAGAGATCAAACTTAATATTCTTACAGAGGCATTACCACGGCCACTTTTTGCCTATTCCTATCAGGTTCTTGACAACGCAAAGAACTCATCAAAAAACAACGGAGACGGATTAATTCAGACAGGCGAGGATATCGATCTGCTGGTATTCGTAAAAAACGTTGGCGATGGTCCGGCAGAAAAGAATGTAGTTACCTTAAAAAACCTGAGTAACAAAGAAATTTTTATAAAAAATGGCCGTGCAGAAATCGGGCTATTAAATCCGGGAGAAATGAAAGAGGTAAAACTATCCTTTTTTGTAAAAGAAACGCTGTCATCGGACAAGTTCAATATGGATATGATCGTCACCGATTCCATTTTCGGGACGTTCCTATCCAATAAACTTACCTTCCCCATAGCCCCGGGCAAGAACAAATTAACACAGGCTTCCGGCATCCTAAAGATAGGCAGAAACCACACCCCGCTTTATAGTGGGATGTCTTTTAATTCCACCGTATTATCGATGATGAAGGAAGGAACTATTTTGACATCCGACGCAAAAAATCCAGACTGGTTCCGCATTACTCTGCCAGACAACCGGCACGGCTGGGTCTCTGCAAAAGAAGCCGTCGAATCGAATGGCGCTGAAAACAAACCGAGCGCTTTAGAACCCTTTATACAACGGACACCCCCAACGATTGCCCTGAGCAAATCCTTATCGAATATATTATTCGGAAATGATCGATTGCCACTGTCCGCAGTCATAGAAGACGACGTATGCGTAAAACATGCCTATATCCTCATCAACAACGATAAGGTTTATTACAAGTCCAATAAGACAGCTACACCCAAAGAACAGACCAGACTTGAAATCAACACGGACGTCCCGCTCAAGGAAGGTCCTAATGTAGTAACGATTGTTGCACGCGATGACCAGGACATGATAACCATCAAATCCTTTGTTGCGACGAGGGCTATAACCGTTGCAAAGGGACCTTAGGCCTCTTTTAACGGTTATGAAATTCAATGTAGGGGTTGAAAATCTTCAACCCCTACGTAGATTGTTGCGAAAAAGAGGCAGAATGCCTATTTTAATTTTTGATAATATTCGCTCAGCACCTTTGCCACTTCCGGCCTTGTAAAGGTAGGCGGCGGGGCTTGTCCCGCGCCCAGCATCTTGCGAACTTCTGTCCCGCTTAAAATGACGTGATTGGACGAATCATGCGGACACGTCTTATATGAAGCCATACCGTTGCATGACTTACAGTAAAATGTATGGTCGAAAAATAATGGCGTAATGCCTATTTCCGGCGGGTCAAATTCATCAAAAATATAATGCGCATCAAATGTCCCGTAATAACTGCCTACCCCGGCGTGATCTCTGCCCACAATAAAGTGCGTGCAGCCGTAATTTTTTCTCACCAGGGCATGAAAAATCGCTTCTCTCGGACCAGCATACCTCATAGCCGCGGGGAAGACGGACAACATAGCCCTGTCTTTGGGATAATATTTTTCCAAAAGGACTTCATAACTTTTAATCCTTACATCTGCAGGAACATCATCACTTTTTGTGTCTCCTACCAATGGGTGTAAAAGTATGGCATCCACTATCTCCAGGGCGCACTTCTGGATATATTCATGCGCACGATGCACGGGATTGCGAGTCTGGAATCCAACCACCCTTCGCCATCCTTTTTTTACAAACAATTCTCTGGTTTCTGCCGGATCCAACCTGTATGTTGAAAAATTGCCGGGTTTTGCCCTATTAACCACACTTACCTTGCCACCCAAGAGATACTCGCCCATTTTACAAACATAATCCACACCTGGATGCTTTGCATCGTCTGTGCCATAAACCTCTAAAGATTCTTTTTGCTTGTCGTGGTGAAAAATCTCTTCCAAATGAAGAACTGCAACCACTTCATTAGCCTGATCCACCAGGGCAACATCCTTCCCCGGCTTGAGTCCTTCTATCTTTTCTTTCGTCACAGAAATTACAATTGGAATAGACCATGGCAAACCACTAGCCAACCGCATATTGTCCACCACGTTGTCATAATCTGCCTTGCACATAAATCCTTCCAGAGGACTCATTGCCCCAACAGCAATCATATCCAGATCCGACATCTCTCGCGAATTAAGCTGGATTTTTTTCATATCATAGTGTGTGGCCTTATCCAGCAGGGCTTCCCGTTCCTCCGTAGAAACGATCCTATTTATTAGTTTTCCCCCATGAGGGTCAATATTTTTAACCATCTTTCTTTAATCTCCTTTCAAACACCTTGCCTGAATAATAAATTCCTCCTGATGCCCACCGGCATCCCAAACCGTCCAAATCGTTTTATCGCGCTTCAGCTTTGCTTTTAACGAAGCGCCATTGCTGCAAGCCTGAAAAGGCAATCTCAGCTCAATCGCCTGCACAGGGCACTCTTTCACACAACAAGCACACGTCCAGCACGCAGACTGATCACGAATTGCCGCCTTCGTATTCTCCTTACGGTAACATAAGTCGCCTGGACAAATGCGTTCGCACCGTGCTTCGGGTAATCCCTTGCATCCGTTACAGATATTTTCATCAATAAAGATACTCACACAGGCCTTTCTATCATTTTTATCTCATCTGTTTCTGCACTATAAACAGAATTAACAAACGTAAGCCACCGGCTATCTTCTTTCTTTGGGTAATCTAATCGTGTCTGGTAGCATGCCCACCTCGTCTCTTTGCGATGGATCAGGTGTTCTACCAATACCCTTGCAACATCAACCCTGTCAATACATTCTAACGCCTCAACCAGGTTATAATTATTCACAGCCGCAATGTCTTTCAAACGCCCTTTGAGACATTTCAATAACCGCCTTGCCTCCAGCAGTCTCTCCTCATGGAGTGCGTAATTCATGGAAATACCCCCTGCATATTCATCCATAATCTTTTGCAGCCGCTCGCGTACTTCCAATGGTGATATCCCGGCTTTTTTCGTTAAGGGGGTTAAAATCCTTGTTTTTTCGTTTTGAACTAACCCGCCATCTACGTCCTCTAAAGATACTCCTTTTATCTCTTCCAGGGCAGTCATTGCGGCAATGCGCGCCTCTACCCAACTCCCGCTTACATATTTTTTGGGCGCACCGCCTGCAACCTCCCCGGCAGCATAAAGGCCCTTTAATGTCGTCCTTCTTTCTTTATCGATCCAGTAACCGGACTGACAATGGCCGCCCACAACAAAAGGCTCTGTCCCCTGGATTTCAACAGGCTTCCTTCGGGGATCCATGCCCTCGCTCGCCCATAAAAGGATAATCTGAGGATTCATGCTCAAAAAATCTTCTTTCAGCCGCCGTTCATCCGCCTCATTCAAGGTAGTGGTATCCAAATAGCAGGGACCTCTCCCAGCCTTCGTCTCTTCCACGGTGGCCAAAAGCCTGTGCTGCGTGAGACACTTATTTCCTCCAAGGTGTTTATAGTATAGTTCCAGATAATCCTCACCGCGTGCATTGATCTGTTTTGAATGAACTCCAACGGCAATTGTACCTGTCGGCGCATGCACATCCTTGACGCGTAAAGCAATAAACCGATTCTCAAAACTGGTCATCTCCGCTCCGGCGCGTATCCCCATAGCATATCCTGTCCCCACATTCCACGGGCAGTACCACATCAGGTGCCGGGCTTCTCCCGGATTGTTAGGTCTATATATACCCGACGCCCCTCCGGTAGCAACAATAACAGCCTTTGCACGAACCACATAAAACTTGCCGTCTCTAATGCCGTATCCAAACGCCCCACAGATGCGTTCACCATTATAGATAAAATTTGTAGCCACAACGCGATTCAGCACCTGAGTACGGGTTTTTGTTACGGCCTCTGCCAGGATGGGTTTTAACCGTTCGCCAAAGATACGGATACTACGCTTCCCCCGTTTCTTGTAAGTGCCGTCCTCATTCTTCTCGACGGGAAGCCCCATCTCTTCTACATCCTTAACTGCAACATTCAGTCCTTGCGCAATGGTATAAACAAGGTCCTTTCTTATCACACCTTCAAACTCCCGTTCCACATAGGCAACATACGACTCTGGAGTCTGCCCTGAATGCAGGTATGCATTGATGGCGTTCAAGCCCATGGCAAGGCAACCGCTGCGTTCAATTTGGGACTTTTCCATGACCACCACCCGGCAGTTTGGAGATTTTTTGTGAACCTCAACGGCGGCAAAACAACCTGCCGCCCCACCGCCGATAATTAAAATATCAGTATCTATGCGTATAGTACTCATAATAGTAAAATTACAAAGTTGAAAACGAAAGTTAAATATTACTCATATTTTATTATCGTGTCAATTCCAAAACGAGCCTATTTGATATGGTTTGGTGGAAGGACAAAAACCGCATGAATATAATGAAAATTTCCTATACAATCAAGTCACTCTGCTTTTCTCATCTCATCCACGAATTCTTTATCACTTAATAATCCTATAGCAACATTGGCTACTACAGGATCAAACTGCGTCCCGGAGCATCGTTCCAACTGAATAATCGTATTTCCTGCTCCTATGCCATTTCGATAAGCCCTATCCGACAGCATGGCGTCCACCGAGTCAGCAACACACAGAATCCTTGATCCCAATGGTATATCTTCCCCCATCAATCCGTCCGGATATCCCTTGCCATCGTACCGTTCCTGGTGAAACCCGGCAATAGGCGATAGATCCCTAAAGGCTTCAACCGTATCCAGTATCTCCATCGTAATAATTGCGTGCTTTCTCATGATTTCTACCTCATGTTCAGAAAGATGCCCGGGTTTATCTAAGATTTCATACGGAACAAAGACCTTCCCTATATCGTGCAGATGGGCGGCATACTTGATTTGAACAACTTCTGCCTCAGGTAATTCCAGGACACGGGCAATCTTCTCGCTTAGAAAGGCAATCCGTTCCGAATGGTTTTTCGTGTATTTATGCTTGGCATCGATAATGTCGGCAAAGGTATGCAAAATAACATTCATATAGTCATCCATCTTGGTTGCAGATACAACCCAACAAGGATTAACCGACTGGATAATCTCTGAAAATATCCCTTGCATACTCACCTTATCATACACTCTTGCAAAAAAAGTTCCTGCATCTTTATTCTTCAAGTCCATTATAGTGTTCCACAGGTCCGGACTAAATTCCCGCCCTTTATGTAATCTCAAATAATTGTAAATTTCAGTGCATTGATAGTCTCCATAAACATGCATCTTCTGGTCTATCGTATCGGCAATACGGATTAGCTGAGCACCCATGAGGATTTCGTCACCTTTTTTCCCATTTGGATACCCACTTCCATCATACCACTCGTGATGGTCCTGGATAAAGGCTCTCGCCTCTTCCAGTGCGCTTATTCTGGATAGAATTTTTGAACCCACCGTGGGATGGTCAAAAATATGGGGAACTCGTTTTTGTTCCTGCATGCTTGGAAACATCAAAGGATGCTCACCAAAAATAACGGCGCCCACATCATGGAGCAACCCTGTATAGAATATGATGTCTCTTTTTTCAGGCATGACGATTTCAGAAAGGGCGGTTGCGATTACTGCAACGCGTCTCGAATGCAATAGATTATGCTTCCCAAATTGATCCATAATGAGCGACAACGCTGATATAATCTGATCAAACTGCGTCTTTATTTTTACATCAACCATAAATTATCTCCGGCAATCACACATAGTATTATCAAAACTAAATTATATTCTTTATTTAAGGTACATTATTTCCTTGTAATTCTGAGTGTGTAAGGCAACTGAGAAACATCAATGTTAAATCATGTTCAGTTTAGCAGCGCGAAGTTTACCTTAGCCAATGCCGTCCACAAAGGGCGGTACTGCATATTTTTCCAAGGAGGTAACAATCGCTGTCAGTACAAGCCGTTCTCCAGTCATTTTAAAGGAAATTGTATTTAAAGTAACGTCAATGTCCTTTTGTGACTTTGCAATAATCCTCGCCTTTATTCCCTGCGCTGCACCTGCCTGAATCTTTTTAAATAACGGCTCTACATTACTTCTGAATTCACTTCTTATCAAATCAAACAAACACATATTGAAAAGCTCTTTCTCCGGAAATCCTGTCATTTTTACAAAGGCATCGTCGAATCCGAGAATATTTCCATTATCATTTGATAAGACTACGGCAAATGTCGTACTACCGAATAAATTACGAATATAATCTTTCTCCTCCTTTTCCCGTGCGTAAGCAGTTTGCAATACCAGGTTAAGCTCCTTGAGTTGTTTGTTCAACTCGATATTTTCCATTGCAAGTCTTCTTCTTTCTAACCCACGGCTAATTACGACATCCAAACTCTTGGCATCGTTCATTAACATAAAATCCTTCACGACGTAATCATCCGCGCCTTCCTGAATCGCTTCAACTGCCGTTGCTTCGCTGCCATAACTGGTTACGACTATAATGCATATCTCATGGTTGTTTTTCCTGCATTCCCGCAGTACATCCATTCCGTTTATTCCAGGCAAGACAAGGTCTAACAACATAACCTGAAAGTTCTCTGCGATCAGTTTCTTCAGTGCGGATTCCCCGTCATTTGCCGTTGTTGTTTCATATCCTTTTTTACATAAGGTGTTGCTAAACATTTCACATACAAGCTGGCTGTCATCTACTATTAATGTTTTCACTTTTACACACTCTTTATCTGTATTCATCACATCCTCTCCTTTATACAAGACGAAAAAAACCACGAGAGTTTCTCGATGCCATCCCTTACGAAAAAGGGATTTACCTGTCTATTTTTTAGGTAACAATAGTTGCCAGTATCAGCCGTTCCCCACCCATCTTAAAAAAGGTTGCATTCAAAGTAACATCGATATCCTTTTGGGCCTTTGTAACAATTCTCGTCTTTATACCCTGTGTAACACCTGCCCGAATCTTTTGAAATAGTGATTAGATTTATTGCATAATTAATTTAAAAATGGCATACTATCCCAGAAAGGGGGTGAGGTATGCTTAAATACATAAAGATATCGAAAAGGCCGAAAACTTTATATCGGTTAACGGGATTA
>JAHFOY010000216.1 GCA_023261485.1 Planctomycetota bacterium | reverse complement strand
TATCTATCAGGCCCAATATTTTATCCTTATTGATATAAAACTTTTCGATAATGTCCACAACATGCGGCATATCATGCACAACGTTTTTACTGAAGAAAATGATAATCGAATCGGGAAAAGACAGAATATCCTCGTCTTTGGAAATAATAAGACATGCATTGTGGTCTATAGCATGCATCTTACCGTCATTGGTAAACAGTACGTTCCCCAAGTGTCTGTCGCTATTCCCAATCACGAAGTCAAATACTTTTAATCGTTCAAAATCTTTTCTCTCGGCATCGGTAAATTTATCTATTTGATACCCGTCTTTAGCGTCTTTAATCCATTCCTGAACAGAACCATCGTATTGTATATTGCCAATGGTATCGTCAATGACCATTGTTTTGGGTACCAATCCGAGCCCTACGATTTTATCGATTTGATAAACAATCGCCTCCCGGATTGCAGTGTCGGGATTCTGGGGCATCCAGTAATGCCGTATGTCGCACTTAAACATTACGACACTACCGTCCTTGAACGTTATCTTTTCCGGCCCGCGCGGTCCTCCCATCCACCGGTCGTAATCTATATGGTCTATCTCCTTATCCTTGATACTGCCGTAGATTCCTTCTTTTATACCTTCTTCAAGGATTTTGCTTTGTTCGTTCTTTGCATTTGTATCGTCTGTTTTAACCATAATAGTGACGATTTTTTTCTCTTAATCGCCTTCACTAAATTTAGAAATACCCTTTTTACAAGAAAGGCAGGTTTTTAGCTTAAATTATTTTTATGTCTGCGCGCAAGTATTTCCAGAGCCTATTTTCTCAGTCATTATTCCCGTTTCGATAGGTATCAATTGCACCTGAAACAGTTCTGAATAGTGGTTTACAAGCGTATCATAGACTTTCTTCATGTCTACGCTTGTGTTTAATAATTCCCGGACGGAAGTAATCCTTACCCCTTGAATCCCGCATGGCGTTATATAACCAAAGGGAGATAAATCGTTGTTTACATTAAGGGAAAATCCATGCATGGCGTAACCAAAGGCCAGCCTGACGCCAATAAAACCCATCTTTGCATTGTCTACCCAGACGCCTGTATACCCTTCTTTTCGCCCGGCCATAATGCCAAAGTCGTTCAACGTTCTTATCATCACCTCTTCCAGCACCCGCAGATATTGGTAGTAATCTTTTGTATAGGTAGATATCTTTATGATGGGATAACCAACTAACTGGCCATGACCGTGATAGGTAGCCAATCCCCCCCTATCCGTCTTATAAACGGCAAAGCCCAGATTCTCGTAATATTCCCTATTGGCTATCAAATTATCTTCTTTATATCTGCGGCCATAGGTAAAGGTTGGTGGGTGTTGAAGGAGGATAAAACAGTCTTCTATTTTGCCAGAAACCCTTGCATCCAGCAGGGATTTTTGCAACTCCCATGCCTCACCATACTCAATCTCATCAAATTGGAGGAGAAGACTGTTTCTTTTCATAAAAATTCTACGTGATTCCTAAAATCTTCTTGTTCTGCAACATCCCAGAGCAATTTTAATTTTCTTATCAAATCTCCCACGTTGTATTTTTGTTGATGGACATATACAATTCCTTTGTGGTCATACAGTATTGCCATTGTGAGAAAATCATCATCGTGTGTTACAATAACAAAGTTATTCTTTGTCGCATAATTCAGTTGTTCTTCATCTGAGAGTCCTAGATTACCAGCATCCCTGGCAGCCAAAACTTTAATCCCGCGCCTCTTTAAGCCCTCTGAAATTGCCACATTAACACTTTCATTTGTATAAAACGCAATCTTACCCAATGATTTTCTTTAGAATAGAAGGAGTTTTTTTGTCAAATTTCTTAATAATATTCTTTTTTTTCCTGATTAAATCATTAATTGCATCTTTATTTTCATAATAATATGATAACGCATCATGTACAGCTTCAAGTTTTAAATGGGGATGGGCATCAATAATCTGGTCAGGAGTGAGTCCAAGCCTATCATATTCTATGGCTATATCTATTACCCTTATTCTTGTGCCTGAGATTATAGGACTTCCGCCAGATATCTTTGAATCAATGGAAATATATGGGTGCTTAGACGGCTTTATTGCTTGTGTTCGTTGTATTGACATATTTAATTATTTTATATATTGTTATATTAAAGAGTGTATATTTTACCGACGTCCTCCGTGTCCTTCGCGGTTATCTACCATACTCCACCGTATCCAGTCGGAGGAGAAGACATTTTCTTCTCATATACAGAGACCTCCCATCCTTCCAATATATCCTTTACCTTATGAAGAAACGCATCGGCATGTGCACCGTCCATAACCCGATGATCAAATGAAAGACTGAGATACATCATGGAACGAATTGCAATGGCGTCGTCTATCACGACAGGTCTCTTAACAACAGCGCCGACGCCCAGTATCGCCACCTGCGGCTGCAATATAACCGGTGTCCCAAACAGACTGCCATTAAGGCCGTAATTCGTTATAGTGAACGTCCCACCCTGAACGTCCTCCAGGTTCAATTTTTTATTGCGTGCACGCGCTGCAATATCCTGAATATCTTTGGCTAATTGCAACAGGTCTTTTTTATC
>JAHFOY010000215.1 GCA_023261485.1 Planctomycetota bacterium | reverse complement strand
TCCTGATGGCAAGGCGAACATACCTCACTCTTTTTAAATTGCGGGGTGTAGGATGCCTGCATATTTTTATATATAACGTCATCAAGCGGTCCAAACATGACCTTGCCTGTGGTGGAAGATTTGAGTAAGGGGTCTGGACGCAAGAGATTTACCTTATAATTTACCCCCGGTTCAGTCCAATATTCTTCTTCTGCGCGGACTTCATGCATCTTATGGCAGAAATCGCAATGAACGCCCTGTTTGTCTATAGCGGAGAGTTTGTCCTCATTACTCATTACACCTGCCCTCATATCCCACAAAGGGGTTACACCATCACCCTGGACTTTCGAAGCATGGGACGGGGAGTGACAATCAGCGCAATCGTGGAGATGGCCGGCATCTCCCATAATTTTGTAACGTCCTGCAGAGTCTTCAAATATTTTTCCATTATCACCTACAAATGCAGGGTTTGGGTCGTCAAAGATAGATGGGTCGTTAAAGTTAGCCCTGTCACCCGTCACGTACCATGCCGTATAGAGGAGGAATACGAGCTGATTAATGGGATTAATGGCTGCATTGGCCATATCGCTGTCCTTCCAGTCATTATAAATATTGCTGTGACATTTCTTACAGGTTTTTGACGAAATGTACTCGTAAGCTGGATGGTCTTCCTCCGGAATATGGGTAAGGACAATACTGGCACTATTTCCCTGACCTAACGTTACTTTTGCACCGCTATTTTTATATCCTTCCTTACCAGCGGCAACCACGACAATCTGGCCAGAAATGCCCTCGTAATCCAGGGAAAAAGCCCCACCTCCGTCCGAAAGCACAAAGTTATCTTTTTTTTCGGGATAATAACTCTCGTCCTCTGAACTAATATCCGCAACCCCCTGAATTCGCACGCGTGCATCAGCGAGAGATTGTTTGGTCTTGCCAGAGGTTTCTTCGTAAACGGTTCCCGTTAATTGCCATTCCCCGGAATAGCCAATAACAAAGCGGGCCTTTCTGATAATTTTATCCTTATCATTTTTCCCTTGCAGGTTTAAAAGGACCGTTATCTTATCGCCAATTCCGTAACTTTCGAGGGAAGCAGAGCCTGTAAAGGCATTCAGATCATCATCCCAAGATAACGTATGCTTAGTTTTCTTTTTATTCTTGCCAGAAAGTAAGGTAAAGAATGACTTCTCAATCTCTCTATAATCAAGAATGTTCTGAGCTATCTGGATGTACATGGTATCGGTATTAAGAAAGGCCCTGTCGTCCGTTGAATAATCGGCATTTCTGCTTAGACTGAAGGACACACCGGCAAAAGCGGTTTTACATAGCGGAAGTAGAGTTGCTAAAAAAAGAATGAGAATGAGTGTTTTTTTTATATACTTCATGACCAGACTTTAACTCCTGTAAATATTATAGCGAACATATAAATTGTCCCTATAAGGTAAATTTTTCGGACCTTGTACTTTCATAGAATATAATGCTTACAAATCAAGCAGTTCTCCGGCCTCCCAGATAATTTTTGCCGATATCTACTGCCTGGTTATATTCTGATCTTTTAGAACACAACTGGCATTCGATATAGTTATCATTTTCCCGCAAATTCGGCATGGCACTACTTTCATATATCCGTACTCCCTCTGCAGACTGTTTAACTATTTGAAAGTTACTCGTGAATACTTTAAATCTTTCGGCATTACCGCATTCCGGACACACAAAAAATGTATTCATTATCATATATAACCTCCTTGTGAAGTATTACGTATTGTCAAAAGTTTAATTTAAGGAAAGCAATAATCCTACCTTTTTCAATTGCTGCTGACCTTCCTTCATCTTTTGATAAATAGAAGCCCATGACCTTTTTGCATAGATGATAGGAATTCCTCTATTTTCGGCAGACTTCTTTATTTTGTAAGCTAAGTTATGGTTCACAAAGTCGTACAGCATGATGATAAAATCCATCGTTTCAGGAATTCCGTCACGAATCTTTTGCCCGCTTCTCCCCGTTACGTGCCGGACCTCGTTCACTCCAAGTTTATCAAGTTCTTTTGGAATACCCCCTAAATGGTCGCCCCCTACAATAAGTACAGACATTTCCTTACCCTCCTTTAAAAGTTTTTTAGATACTGCATATGAGACTCAGTCTCAATATCATATTAAAAAAATATAAAATGTCAACACAATTTAAAAAATTTTCCAACTCCGTGCCGAAAGCTTTCGCAAAAAGTTTTCACCAGTGCAATATAATTATGCAGGGGTAATTCATGAATTACCCCTGCATGTATATCATAAACCAATTTTTGGAGCTTTCCGCACAGCTCATAATTCCACTTCATTCGTCACTACCCAGCCACTCCTACAGGTGATGCCGCTGGTGTTGGTGACGGTGATGTTGTTGGTGTTGGCGACGGTGTTGGCGTTGATTCGCCACTGCCACTGCCGCTCCCAGAGCCACTGCCTTCACCTTCTCCTTCCGGACATTCACCCGCATCACTCGTGTCGGCCTCGCTTGGGTCTTCACCATTAGGGCCTTTTGCGCCATTGGCAATCCACCGTTCGATCTTTTGTATCTCATATTCCGTAAAATACGGCCCACCGAATGGCATTCGATGATCTTTTTCAGCATCTTCCTCGGTACTCTGACC
>JAHFOY010000110.1 GCA_023261485.1 Planctomycetota bacterium | reverse complement strand
ACAGAAGAATTATCCTTTACAGCCAGGGTGTAATAGGTATTATCAATATCCCAGTTGTAATATATACGTTTATTGAAAACATCGCTCCCAAACTCATGCAACTCCCCTATCACCATTGTATTTACTGTTTCATGGGAAACGGTATGGTACCTGATGCGCCTATTGTGCTTGGGTTATTTGTCATCGGCACATTTGCAATTGGCTGGATGTCCGTCCTGAGAATTCTCTGTAAGAATGAAGCTGCCAGGGTTATAACCGACAGGCTTTTATTGAAGGTAAACAACATATCCGCTTTTTGTTTACTTGCTTCGCTGATTATGGTAACAATACATTTAATTTTAGTTTAGACAGGATTAACAGGATAGATATGACAAAGAAATTCTGGATAGGACTAATTATTATTTTTGTTATTTCACTGATCGGGGTATCGTACCAGAAATTCCTGAAAAACCCGCGGTGTGCCTATGAGGGTTCTGCGATCCCCCAGATTTACGAGGTTGACATTGTCCTTAAAGACAAGTCGACGAGAAAGTTTTGTTCAATCTATTGTGCAGCGCAGTGGTTCAAAAACAACGCCAAGCTGGTAGATCACGCTATTGTCACAGACGAAATCCGCGGCAACAAGATTGATTCATATATGGCGTATTTTGTGGAAAGCGAACTCGTCACGAACGAGACCAATGATAACCGCATCCACGTCTTTCAGCAGCGTCAGGACGCCCTTACCCATGCGGAGAAATTTCACGGAACGATGACAGACGACCCGTTTGCCATAGATGAGTGATTTGAAACTCTATTTTCCTGCTCTTTCAGCAATTTATATTCAATACTGTCCACTAGGGCATGCCAGCTTGCATCAATCAGGTTTTCGGATACGCCGACGGTATTCCAGACGCTGTCCTTGTCCTGTGACTCAATAATCACACGCACCTTTGCCGCCGTCCCCTTTCGCGGATTTATCACACGCACCTTGTAATCCACAAGTTTCATATCTTTTAATGACGGATAGAACCGCTCAAGCGCCTTTCGCAATGCGGAATCCAGGGCATTTACCGGACCTGCCCCCTCGCTTGCGGAGAGTTCCTGAACACCGTCCACCTTTACCTTCACCGTTGCTTCTGTTACTGGCAATCCGTTTTCTCTTTTCTCAACGATTACCCGAAACCCTTCGAGGTCAAAGAAACTCTTGTATCTGCCGATCTGCTTCCTCGCCAGTAGTTCGAAGGATGCCTCGGCAGACTCGAACTGATACCCTTCGTTCTCCAGGTTTTGAACCTCTTCAAGGATGGCCCTCATTAGTTTGCTGTCATGGGTTAGGTTGAATTTTTCTATCTTTGCCAGAATAGTAGAACTGCCCGAAAGTTCGGAAATCAATATCTTTCTTTCGTTCCCCACCGATTCTGGCGGAATATGCTCATACGTCTCTCTCTTTTTCTGAACGGCATTGACGTGCAGTCCACCTTTATGGGCAAAGGCGCTCGTACCTACGAAAGGTTGATTGGGGCGTAAAAGGAGGTTGGCAACTTCATAAATGTACCGGGATACTTCGGTCAATTTATTAAGACCACCGTCCCCCAAACAATGATATCCTTTCTTAATGACCAGATTGGGAATAATAGAACACAGGTCAGCGTTTCCGCAGCGTTCTCCAAATCCATTGATCGTTCCCTGTACCTGCCTAACCCCATTGTCAACGGCGGCAAGTGTATTGGCCACTGCAAGGTCGCCGTCGTTGTGGACGTGTATACTTAATAATGTACCCTTTATTTTTTCTCTGACGTCTTTGACAATATCGGCTATTTCTACAGGTAAACTGCCTCCATTGGTATCGCACAATACGATTGCATCGGCACCCGATGATTGTGCTGCATGGAGCACCTTTAAGACATATTCCCGATTTTTCTTATATCCATCAAAAAAATGCTCGGCATCAAAAAAGACCTCACGATTCTTGGATTTAAGATATGCAACAGTATCAGAAACCATATTGAGATTTTCTTCTAATGACGTCTTTAACACATCCGTAACTTGGAAATCCCAACTCTTCCCGACAATGGTTACAACAGGCGTCTCTGACAGGAGCAGCGCTTTTACATTCTTATCATCTTCGACGCGTTTATCCGCTCTCCGTGTGCTCCCAAAAGCGGCAATTTTGGCATGTCGCAGCTTTAGTGATTTTACTTCCTGAAAGTATGATTCGTCCTTGGGATTGGCTATTGGATAGCCGCCTTCTATGTAATCCACCCCAAGATCATCTAGCTTTAAGGTAATAGCCAGTTTGTCCTGCAGCGAAAAGGAAATGCCCTCTCCCTGGCTGCCATCTCTCAATGTCGTATCGTAAATAAATATTTTGTTCATACTCATAAAATACGTAAATATTTGAATATAATTTTCCGGCGCCTTCTGATGTTATCAACGGTGTAATATGTTGTCAAGCTTAAAGAAGCATGCCACAGACAATAAGAAACACGTGCCGGGTGTCAAGTGGCAGGAATGACGGGCAATAATACACTCGTCGCTCGTCATTCGCCACACGTCACTCCTAATATACACGCTCATAAAAGTTTTTATAAGTAGTAATTGACCAAACAATGAATGTTCCTTTATAATATTGTCATTGTATCTTTAGTTATTTGATTGATTTTGCCACAGAGATTATAGAAAACACAGCAGTTTTTCCCTCAGTGGTCTCTGTGGTTGACTTATAATTTAATAAAATCGGAGGAAAACATGTCGCATCCACATCATCCACACGGACAGCATCCAGGCGGTCACCCAGCATCTCATGGACATGGCGGCCATCCGGCATCACACGGACACGGTGGCCATCCTGAAACAATAAGAGAAACTTATAGCCGCATAAAAGACGATACTTCTGGCAAACCTGCCGTAGAATACATGAAGAACATGAAGAACCAGTTACGCCTGGTTTTCTGGGAAACGACGGTGGGGTGTAACCTGGAATGCGTCCATTGCCGCCGGCTAGATGTGAGCACCACCCTTGCCAAGGACGATATGACTACCAAAGAGGCATTTGCCTTTGTAGATGCCGTGGCTGAGACCGGCAGGCCCATCCTGGTGCTCAGCGGTGGTGAGCCTCTTTTCAGGCCGGACATCTTTGATATTGCAAAGTATGCGGTGGGTAAAGGATTGAGTGTTGCACTGGCAACCAATGGAACACTGGTTGACGACAAAACTGCCAGAAATATTGTTGATGCCGGTATTGCCAGAGTGTCAATCAGTTTTGACGGCGCTGATGCCAAGACCCATGACGAATTCCGGAAGATACCCGGGTCGTTTGAGCGGTCAACTGCAGGATTTAAAAGGCTGAAAGACCTGGGTATGAGTATGCAAATCAATTGTACCATTGCAAAACACAACGTCGAGCAGATTGATGATCTTTATAATATGGCCTTAAAACTGGGCGCAGATGCAATACATATTTTTATGTTGGTACCCGTTGGCTGCGGTGTTCAGATTGCCGATGACCAGATGCTTCATCCGAAAAAATACGAAGAGGTGCTCAATCATTTCTATGACCTTTCCAAAGAGGCAAAGATTCAAACCAAGGCTACCTGTGCGCCCCACTATTTCCGGATCATGAGGGAGCGCGCAAAAGAGGAAGGGATTACCATCTCACCCAAGACGCACGGTATGGCAGCCATGACTAAGGGATGCCTGGCTGGTACAGGCGTGTGTTTCGTTTCGCACAAAGGAGAGGTTTTCCCGTGCGGTTATTTGCCTGTTGAGGCAGGTCATGTAAAGAAACAAAAATTCGTAGATATCTGGAACGACTCCCCTGTCTTTCAAAAATTGCGCGATCCGGAGTTGCTGGAAGGCAAATGCGGTGCATGCGAGTACAAAAAGGTCTGCGAAGGCTGCAGGGCACGCGCCTTCTATGACACGGGCAACTATCTGGCCGAAGAACCTTATTGCATCTACCAACCGAAGATGGCCAGGGCAGGCAAAGAATAGCGAAGCAGAACCTCAGACTAATAGAGTTTGGAACCACAGATTTCACTGATTACACGGATAAAAATCACAGCGGGTTTGTAACCTGAATCCCACAATTTAGCCGTGCAATAGCATATCCGCATGATAAAAAGTGCAAAGAAACATAAGTGATGGTTTCTGAAGTGCTTATCAATATAGTGCTTGCCATATCAAAGGCACGTTATATGTACAATAAATCTGTATTCCGCATATTATGCGGACCAATCTAATTAATGTTAGGGAGCCAATGCTCCGAAGGAACATTCGATGCCTCGGTACTGGGTAATTGCTCCGGTCGAGTCAAAGCCAGCCGACTTGTTTGACAAGGTATGGCAGTTCGATCTTGCCAACGGTCTTATTTCTATCGGCTGGCAAGACCTGGGCGATGTGTCTCACATGAATCGTGACGAGCTCATCCAAGCCGTAGCATCGAACTACCCAGACAAGCCGCAGCAAACGAAGTGCCTCATTACCAACATGCTCTGGTCCTTCTACCACGAGATTCGTCCCGGAGATTTCGCAATCGCTCGCCGAGGCCGGAAGATTCTTGCCGCTGTCGGCGAAGTGATCGAAACGTCCGTTTACACACCTGGAAGGAATTCGGCACATGGGCATAGAGGATTCCTGAAGGTCAGATGGCAAGAACAGCCCCGCGATAAAACGTTTCCCACGGTCGTCTTTCCGATGCATACGCTCGCGGAGCTCTCACGGGAACAGTTCGACAGCTTTCTAGGGGGATCGGGCCTCCCAGCGGACACGTCCGTAGCTGCCGAACCACTCGAAGACCCGAACGCGTTTGTGCTCGAAAAGTACCTTGAGGATTTCGTCGTAAGCAACTTCGACATGATCTTCAAGGGACAGCTCAAGATCTACGAGGATGCAGAAGGAAACGATGGGCAGCAGTATGCGACCGATATTGGTCCCATTGACATTCTGGCAGTCGAGCAAGGGTCGCGATCCTTCGTCGTCATCGAGCTCAAGAAGGGGCGGCCTTCGGATCAAGTCGTCGGTCAAACCTTGCGGTACATGGGATGGGTCAAGAAGAACCTGTGTTCGAATGGCCAAGGCGTAAAGGGTCTCGTCATCTGCCGCGACCCAGACCCCAAGCTGTCATATGCGCTTGAAATGACGAGCGGTATCGACGTGCGGTACTACAGCGTCTCCTTCAAGTTGAGGGAGTCTCCCTAACCACGCGATGGAACCGACGGCGCCGCGGCTCATCGCGAAACGTTAGGCTATAAATATAAGTAAATAAATATGCCAACAATATCTATGTTTTTTGGTATAGTTGTAGCGCTTTATTTTGTTGATAACAGAAAACATAAACAACCGCATATTCATGTAAAATATCAGAATAGCGAAGCTGTAATTTCAATCCCTAGTGGTAAAATTCTTGACGGAGAATTGCCACCCGTCAAAATGCGATTGGTTTTGGCTTGGATTGAAATTCACAAAGATGAACTTATGGCTGACTGGGATTTGGCAGTTAGCGGACAGCAGCCGTTTAAAATTGATCCATTGAGGTAAACTATGAATCCAAGAGTGAAAGCAGTAAAGGCAAAAGATAACTATAAACTTGAGATAACATTTTCCAATGGGGAAATCGGGATATACGATTGCAGTCCTTTGCTTAATTTCGGGGTATTCGGTGAGTTGAAAGACAAAATTTATTTTCAACAGGTGAGGGCGGCACATGGAACTGTAGTATGGCCACATGAGCAGGACATATGCCCTGATACTTTATATTTAGATTCTGTGAAAATAAAAAAATCACCTAACAAATCGCTTCAGAGGACTGGCACAAAAAACCGTGCCAGCCGCTGAGCTTCGCCATTATGCCCTGAAAAATATTGACAGCTTTTCAGAAATTCGGATAATAAAAAAGAATTCTCCGCTCTGCCTTCAAGCTCAATAAGCTTTTTCGATTTTTTCCCTTCTCACAAATCGATGGGCGCAATCCGATGACTACGAATCTATGAGCGGCTATTCCTAAACTTTAACAACCTCCTCTTTTTCCACCTTATCTAATCCAAATGCCGTATGGACAGCCCGTAAGGCACGATCGGCATGCGCCTCTTCAATAACACAGGAAATTTTGATCTCGGAGGTACTGATCATCTGGATATTAATCTTTTCCTCTGCCAGGACGCTGAACATCTTCTCTGCAACGCCACAGTGACTCCGCATACCGATTCCCACGACCGAAAGCTTTGCAATCTTGCTATCTTGAAGGACTTCCTTAGCGCCGAGGTCATTCTTGATCTTCTCCGCAGTCTCTAAGGCCAGTCGTAAATCGCTTCTCGGTACGGTAAAGGTCACATCTGCCCTACCCTCGATACTGGCATTCTGGATGATCATGTCCACGTTAATCTTTTTTCGCGCAATCTCATGGAAAATCTTGGCAGCCTGGCCAGGCACGTCCGGCACAGCCCTGATTGTAATTTTTGCGTCATCCTTGCTTATTGCCACACCACTCACAACAATGTCTTCCATCTCTTTTGCCTCCTTACAAATCAATGTCCCTTCTTTGTTGTTGAAACTTGACCGAACATAAAGGGGGACGTTATATTTTTTTGCAAATTCAATCGAACGGGAATGCATCACCTGAGCGCCCAAACTCGCCAGTTCGAGTATTTCATCATACGATACCTTATCGAGTTTCCGCGCAAGAGGAACTTTTCTTGGATCAGCCGTATAAATTCCATCCACATCGGTAAAAATGTCACACCTGTCTGCCTTCATAATAGCGGCTAACGCCACAGCCGTCGTATCTGAGCCTCCGCGTCCAAGTGTGGTAATGTTTTCATTCACATCAATACCCTGAAACCCTGCAACAATCACAATCGTGCCTTTATCCAATTCTTTTTGTACACGATGGGTGTTAATATTCCGTATGCGCGCCTTGGTGTGATAGCTATCGGTAACGATACCGACCTGGCCGCCCGTAAAGGAAACCGCCGGATAACCAAGTGCGTGAATGGCCATCGCCACAAGGGCAATGGAAATCTGTTCCCCGGTGGACATGAGCATATCCATTTCACGTGTAGATGGATTGTCCGTTAGTTCATGAGCAAGGTCGATCAGTTCGTCAGTCGTTTGGCCTCTTGCCGAGACTACAACGATGACCTTATTCCCTGCCTTATACGTCTCTACTATCCGCTTTGCAGCCGCCTTGATGCGTTCCGCATTAGCAACGGAAGTACCTCCAAATTTCTGCACAATCAGTCCCATATTCCATCCTTATATGCGTTATTCTATTTACCGATACTCTATAAATTAGGTTGGGTTTTAAAAGGCAAAAACCCAACGACTCCCCGTTTACACGAGGACAAGTTTTTTACCCACCCCTAAATCCCCTCCTTGGAGGGGACTAAGGGGTGGGTTCCCTCCCAAGATAGAACTTTTTAAATTCCCCTCTTGAGAGCTTCTTAAAATCCCCTCTTGAGAGGGGTAGGGGTGTGTTTATACATTACACATTTTAAAAAGACTGAAATCCCTGAACATTTAAATAGGCTGCTTTCTGCAGCTCACTATGCGCAACCGGGACGATTACGCTACCAGTTGGAAAATTCAAACGCAAATTAGCTATTTAGATTATTAAATGTATTCACCAAAGTCAACTTTTTTCTAGAACAGATAAAAGCATAAGACTTTTTTGTAATTGACAAGGGTTCGGAATGACTATAAAATACCCAAAACTAAGGTTGAAGATAACTACCTTTACTCATATTAAAATTATTTATACACTGGGAGGTAAACATGAAAGGCAATCCAAAAGTATTAGAAGCTTTAAATGAGGCACTCAAGGCAGAAATAACAGCCATAAACCAATATTTTGTGCATGCCAAAATGTGTGAGAACTGGGGTTACCATTCTTTGTATGAGTTTAATGAAAAAAACTCTATAGAGGAAATGAAACACGCAGAAAAGTTGCTTGAACGCATGTTATTTCTGGAAGGCGTTCCCAAAATGGAAAAAGATAAACTCAACATCGGGAAGAACGTAAAGGAACAATTGGAAAACGATTATGAACTTGAGAAGGCCGCAATCCAGAGGCTTCAACAGGCTATTAAACTCTGTTTTGACCAAAGCGATGGCGGCTCACGTGAGTTGCTCGAACATATCCTGCTTGATGAAGAGAACCACGCCAATGATCAAGAGGCATATTTGCAGGAAATCAAAGACATGGGCATCGAGAATTTTTTGTCCACACAGGTAAGCAAAAAGGAAAAATCATAGACAGCATATCTGCAATCGAATCTACCCCTCTTATATTCTCCCCTTGCGAAGGGGAGAAAGAGAGGGGTAAAAATTACTATTTCATTGCTTCTCTTCCCATATTGTCTTGTGTCTTTCTTCCGTTTCTAACTTCTTCAGAGTTTCCTCTAATTTCTTTTTTTCCTGCTCTAACTGTTCCTCGGTTTTAACGATATCCTTGTATTTTAGGTATTTCTGCGCCTTTTCCTGCCCTATCTGTTCCAACGACTTTCCCAATGTTTTTTCCTCGCCTTCCTTTACCACCCCATATCTTTCAAGATCTCTGGGTTCATAATAGGGAGGATTATAATAAAAAAATGCGTACTCTGCACATCCCACAAATCGTGTTGCTACAAATGCAACAATTGCAGAACCCAACAGGATGAGGAACAATAACCTTACCCGTGGTTTTTTTCTACGACGTTTCTTACGTCTGTTTTTATATTCATACTAAAATAGGCCTTCGGCAACTACACAATATCGCAAATAACCCCTCCCTTGATGGGAGGGGCTGGGGGAGGGTGCTCGGCCTTTTCCCTTCACCCCCACCTAACCTCCCCCATCAAGGGGGAGGAACTAATTGTTTGAAATTTCTTAGCGTTTAATCAAGCGCCGCAGGGTTTTTGAATACGACGGTGCATATAATACATTGAGTTGCCGCATTTATCGCATATTGATATTTCCTCCCTCTTTTTCATATACCTTATCAATGTAGTCACAAAGGCGGCATGACTCCAGGTCAAAGGTGATACCGATAACGGCGCATTGGTATAAGGATCGATCTGTTCTGCAAGGACGCCTGATGCTAAGGCTCTATCTACCACCCATTCCAGGATGGGCAACGCGTTATTCAGTTCCGTTAAATTTTTTGCACGCATGATGTCATACTCTGCCAGCCACATCGTGCAGATAAACCACGGGTTTCCAGGCGCACGCTCCGTGTCATTACCGACACGATGATAAATGTCATTGGTGTATCTGGCAATTCCACCCACAGACGTTTTTACCCACAGTTTTTCTTTCACTGCATTCATTGTCGACGCTACCATTGATAATTCCGGACTGAACGTTCCAAAGGCAACAAGCCCATAAAGACTCGCATCCACCGTCATATCCAGTTCATACCCCTTTGCAGTCCGCTTTCCCATCCTTGCGAACCTTCCCTCATCTTTATGATAAAAATATGCTATCAATGCCTCTTTCATTTTTTCTGCAATTTCATAATATTTATTGCCGTTTTCCTGTTCTCCAAAGGCGCATGCAAAGTTGCCAGCCGCCCGCAATCCTGCAATAACTGCAGATACCGTAAAAGTATGCACGCCGTACCGCTCTTCCCATAAATCGTAAGAATCCAAAGGCAAACCGGTTTCTTCGTCTCTGAATTTAACCATAAATTCCGCAGCATTGGTAATCAAACACCGGTACAAAGGCTTCACAAACTCAATATCCCTGAACTCATCGTAATGATTCCATAATGCCCAGACAACCAGTGCAATACCATCTTCCTGGATGGGAAGGCTCTTCTTATCTTCTTTCACCCATGGATGCCACGAACTGGCAACAGACCTGTCCGGATTATATTTGTGGAGCAAGTAACCGTCTTTGGAAATGACGTCCGCACAAAACTGGAAAAATCGCTTTGTGGTATCCATA
>JAHFOY010000214.1 GCA_023261485.1 Planctomycetota bacterium | reverse complement strand
TGAGGCACTTGAATTTTACCGGGATAAATCCGGAAATATAATCTGTCTAATACTTGCATGAGATACTTATTCATGGCTAAATTTATTTATCTCATCAACGATTTTGGGAAGGGCTGTACCTGCTTTTTCCATAATGGAGTAATCCGCTTCGGGAAATGCCTTTTCAATGTTGATCTCAATTATCTTTGCCCTGTTTTCCTTTGCCAGATAAGGCAAAGACGCCGCAGGGTGGACGATAGCAGATGTGCCAACGAGGAGCATTATCCTGCACGTTGCTGATGTCTCTTTTGCTTTCATGAATACATCCACTGGCAATTCCTCTCCGAACAAGACGGTGTTGGGTTTAAGAATACCGCCGCACAAACAATGAGGCGGCATTCCTTCGGGGACGTAGGGTGCTTTGTATTCCTTCCCGCAGGCAAGACAATAGATTTCCATGAGGTTACCGTGAATTTCAATGACGTTTTTACTGCCGGCCTTTTTGTGCAGACCGTCGATATTCTGGGTTATCACGCACCGTACTATTCCCATCTGCTCAAGCTCTGCCAGGGCAATGTGGGCATTGTTTGGCTGATAGAGATCAGAGTCCTTGATAAATTCCCCTCGCAGTGACCAGTATTTTGACGGATCCTTCCGAAAAGCTTCAATAGAAGCGAATTCCATGGGGTCGTACTTTTCCCAGAGTCCGCCCTGTGTCCTGAACGTGGGGATGCCGCTCTCTGCTGATACGCCAGCGCCAGTTAATGCGACGCAGTTTCCCCGGTCAACCAACAATCGTGCAACTTCTCTATAGAGGGCTTCACTTTCTACGTTTCTCTTAACCAATAATCATTCCTCTTATTACAAAGGAAATGGCACTACACCCCTTGCAATTTGGTATATTGTGAATAAATATATTACCATATCTGCAATTTTATTTTAAGAAAAATATAGGCACTGTCCTGCTGGTCATGCTAAAATTATGCTATGAGTTTAATCATCCGGGAAATAAGCGCCAAATCTATCCTTACAAAATCAGGCATTCCTGGAGTTGATTACTGTATCAATCCCTATATAGGCTGCTCTCACGGCTGTCGATACTGTTATGCAACGTTCATGAAACGATACACCGGCCATACCGAGGCATGGGGAAGCTTTGTAGACGTCAAGATCAATGCCCCGGAAATTCTCCAAAGACAGCTCAAAAGGGCAAAAAGGGGAAGAATCCTGATTAGCTCTGTAACAGATGCCTACCAGCCAATCGAATCAAAATATAAACTTACACGGCAGTGTCTCGAAATCCTTTTACAAAGCCAATTCCCAGTTGATATACTCACAAAATCCCCTCTTGTGCTGAGGGATACTGACCTGATTAAGAAATTCAAAGACATTGAGGTGGGCATTACTATTACAACTAATGACGAAAAGATACGGAAAATCTTTGAACCAAACGCCCCATCAATCATGGCAAGGATTCGTACCCTGAAAGCGCTCCATGATAAAGGACTAAAAACCTATGCCTTTATAGGTCCGGTGCTGCCAATGAATCCTGAGTCGCTTTCGGAGAAGATAAGCCCCTACGCTGACAGCATTATTATCGACAGGATGAATTACACCGCAAAAACCCTCAAAATATACCAACGCATGAACCTGGACAGATGGCTTGATAACAGCTTCATTAATAATATTATTCAAAGGCTGAGGAACGGGTTTACCGGGAAACCTGTGAGTATTTGTTGACATTTTGCAATTTGCATTTTTCTCTTCCAACCTGTCACTCAAAACGGGTTCGATCTTGCAGATTGAACCGGATGTCTCGAACCGGGGCATAGGGTTTAAACCGGCACCATCGTGAAAAATGCCAAATGTTTAGGTTCAATCTAGGACGAGTGGACCAGCAAATTTTAACAGGGGGCTTCGCCCCCTGCTATATACTGACGGCCTTTCTGGCCTAACATTGAAATTCCTTGAACATGAATATCAAAAAAGCCCTCGAAGGCATTGAGTAATTCTTTTTTGCTCATGTTTCTGTGTTTATCTGTAAGCAGGGTGCTTACCTGTTTTTTGCTATTTCTCAAAAAATCTCTGTAATTATAAATCAATCTGGCTACATCCTGGATTTCCAGGTACAATTCAAGGCAATCCCCATGCGAACTCCTTATTGAACAACGTTCATCCCACCCCAGCCATTCCCATTGGCATACCAGATTCAGTTTCTTTCTGATAAACTTATTAAATATCGCCTGAAACCAGAGACGGTGGTACTTTCCGTCAAAGACTATATATGCAGGTTCGCCCCAATGGCCTTCGCACGACGACCATGTAGATATCCCAATAGAAGAAACAGATTTCACTAAACGGGCTATAAAAGGTTCCAGGTCATACACACGTATCCTGGGGAGATCTTCACACTCCTTAAATTGATCAAACTTGCCATATTGATCCCGTTCCCAGTTCAGCCGGAAAATGTCCACTGGGATTTCATGCGTGAATAGTTCGGTTAGATACTGACTATTATCTATATCATAAAGTTGTGTATTAATCGCATCAAAGTGTCCATAACGGTCCTGGGCAATGTCTTTGCTGGTGTGGCTATTAATAGAATCTTGATGTGGTTTATTACAAATCTTTTTATAATCAATATTTCGCAGTGTTT
>JAHFOY010000213.1 GCA_023261485.1 Planctomycetota bacterium | reverse complement strand
TTGGTGACGCCGCCTATCTTGATGGAGTCTTCGTGGATAACGTCTTTGTAAGCCTCGGCATAGCCCTTTTCGTTGTTTACGTCCCAGCCCAGGAGCTTGAAAAACGGGTCAACGAACTCACGCCGAAGCTGGGTCTCGTTGTATGTGCCTGAGCGGTATGACTCGCGGTTATTTTCAAATCGCCCGATTAATTTCAGGATTTCTTGAGGAACGGTCATTGTATGTCTAATTCCCTCCATTATCCTCCCGTAGAGACAGGTTTCAAACCTGTCTCTACTGTTGTTCAGCCCGGTCTGCGTCGGTCTTCTCGGATGGCCAGTAATAGGCGTCGGGGGTATTGCGTACGCCGAAGATCGCCGTACCGATTCGGACCATGTTTGCGCCTTCCTCAATTGCTATCTGATAATCTCCAGACATACCCATAGAGAGATATTTCATCTGTACCCTGTCAATTCCCTCTTTGATAATGTTGTCGTTTATTTCTTTTAACACCTTAAAACACTTGCGAATCTTTACTTCGTCCTTCGTAAAGAGGCCGATGGTCATAAGCCCATGTATCTTTAATGTATCGTATCTGGCGGTCTGTCTGACCAAAGCAATCGCCTCTTCAGGTGAGATACCGTACTTGCTTTCCTCATGAGAGGTGTTGACCTGGATCAGGATATCCATCGAACGACCCTCGTGTTGTAGCCGCTGGTCTAATTTTTCTACCAAAGATAACCGATCTACGGAATGAATCATATCCGCAAATTTAAGGACGTCTTTGACCTTGTTCGTCTGCAGATGTCCGATGAAATGCCATTCTGCATCCTCGTCCTTTAGCACCTCATATTTTTTCAAGGCCTCCTGAATCTTATTTTCTCCGATAATACGACCGCCTGCCCTGACGGCATCGCGTATTCGTTCCGTGTCTACCGTTTTTGTTGCCATAACGAGGACAATATCCTCCGGCTTTTTACCCGCCTTTACGGCTGCACTGGCAATGTTTTGTTTTACTAGCTCTAAATTTTCTTTAATTGACATATTGTCTCCTAAACTTCGAATCATTATTCCAAAAATTAGCCACAGAGGACACTGAGAAAAGTCAAAAGTTTTTCTTCTGAATTCCGGCTTCTTATTTCTGACTTCGTGCTTCTGTACTGATCTACCTTTCCAACAACTCCTTATACAACCGTTCTGTTTTTGTTACTGTTTCTTTGATATCAAAACAGGTCTTCAATCGTTGATACCCGTTTTCAGCCATTTGGAGCGCAGGAGACGTGTCCTTTAAAAGCCGAATAATGCCTCTGGCTAATTGGACAGGGTCTTTCGGTGGTACGAGGAACCCTGTTTCTCCATCCAGAACAACCTCCGGCACACCACCCACATTTGTTGCGACAATGGGACATTTCATGGCCATCGCCTCCAATAGCACGACACCGAATCCTTCATTTATGGAGGGCAGGGCGAACAGGTCGCTACATGAAATAATTTCAGGAACGTCATTCCGCATCCCCAAGAACCGCACATGGTTTTCCAATCCTAAAATTTTTGTATGCCTCAGAAGTTCATCTTTGAGTTCCCCGTCTCCGAGAAAAACCAACCGTATATTTGGTATTTCTTTACGTACTTGATCAAGGGCAGCAATCAGGTAGGTATGACCTTTTACGGGCACGAGTCTGCCTGCCGTTACAACAAGGGGACAATCATTCTCAACCCCGATTTCCTGTCGTTTCTGTATCCGATCTACCTTCCTTTTCTCTATGCTTTCAATGTCGACTCCATTATAAATGTAATTAAACTGAGATTTTTGGCCTATTTCAGCTTTTAAGTAAGGTTCGATACCGCTTTTTGTCAACGTAATAATTTTATCCGTAAACCCGGCAGAAAATCGTTCGAGCCATACAAAAAGACAGGTTTTTAACTTCCCAAAGTACCCTTCAAAAATATCTCCGTGCGGAGAATAAACAATACCATGCACCTTTGCCATTCGCGCCGCCAAACGGCCAACGAAGCCGCCTTTTGATGTGTGACAGTGAACAATATCATATCTGCCCTTACGTATCAGAAAATAAAGTTTTAAAAGGGCGTATACGTCTAAAAAAGGATGGATCTCTCTAATAAGGGCGGGAATAATAAATACCTGGAAACCCACGTCCTTTGCGAATGCAATCATATCATTTTCGGGTTCTTGCGCCAGTCCCGTTGCTATGTGATGCACAAACTGTCTCTTATCGCAACGTCGCAATACTTCAAGGAGGACGGCAGGCGCTCCGCCTTTTTCAAGGCGTGTAATTACGTGCAACACCCTGATCTTCTCTGCAGATGTATACCTGTTCATTCTCCCTTCTTTTTTTCGGAAGGCGAACCAAACTTCACAAATATGGGATTGGAGAGGATACGCGAAGGGCCGTCAATATCCAATCGGTAATAAATCTTTTCGCCCGGTTTAACGTATTTATCTTCATAGATCATCTCGGTATTTCCCGTTGATTCAAACCGATGTATCACTTCGCCGCTTCGAATAATGTCTACTTTATATTTTACGTCCTTCGCTGTTTCCGGAAGGGACACGTGAATTCTTAACTGTGGATTTTTATCCGTTTTTAATTCCTCTCCCATATAGGCCTTTGAGGATTGGGCAGTATCTTCGATTACGAATG
>JAHFOY010000109.1 GCA_023261485.1 Planctomycetota bacterium | reverse complement strand
TTGACCATCTGAAACAGCCTTTTCTGCATCCGCTTTTGACATGATTTTACACATGCCACATCCACAGTCTTTACATTTGCCTTTAGCCATATATCCACCTCGGGCAGTCATTGTCATTTGCGCATCAGACATTTCTTTTTGTGCTTTACATTTCATGCATCTTGCTTCCATTTTTTACCTCCTTGATTTAAATCTTGTGGATTTCCCTTTTAGTTCCAAAAGCCAAACATTTGCAACACCTCAACAATGGGTAGTAATCACCAAACTGAGGATATAATAATATTGTAATATATCAAAAAAAGCTATCAAAAATTGCCAACACGAGCATAAGAAAGGATTTTAATTAGCATTTATCTCTTTTTATTTAAACGAATTTGTATTGATTTGTCCCTTCAAATTGCTATCATACCAGCCAGCAACTTTAAGAAAGATATTCCTACTGATATGGGCGCGGGAGAATTATCTCCCCCCTAGGTGCTTCGCATTTTTCGGTAATTTGGTTTTACAGATGAGGAAATAGAAGGTCTTTTGATGTAGGGAGAGGGAATTTTAGAATACTTAAGTTACCTATCATGCGGGTAGTGGGAACCTTGGGGTCATGGCTGAGCCTATTGTTGTCCCCGGTAAAAACAAGCCAACATCAATCCTCTACAGGAATTTTCCTCACACGATATCCAGACTCGTCTATTGATACAAGAGCGCCCTCAGCAATAAAGGATTCTATGAACGGTAGCACATTCAAAAGGATTCTTGTAATTATATCAGGTTTCGCATCAGTAACTCGTATTGAAATAACACTTGGGCTGTTCAGGCCGCTTTGAGCAACAATTGCGGAAAAATCCAAATCCTGTGCTATAAACTTTAATTTCATTGTTTCTACTCATGAGAAACTTGAAGGGGATAATAGTATTCTCCGGCAAGCCATGCCGCATATTCGATGGCTTGAAGAATGTCTTTCTCTTCAAGTTCAGGATATGCTTTTACGATTTCTTCATGACTCATGCTTGAAGCAAGTAGTTTAAGTACAAATGCAACGGTAATCCTCATTCCCCTTATGGTTGGTTGCCCCATACACACTTCTGGTTTGACTGTTATACGGTCAAATAATTTCCTTCTCATAGGAATTTCCTTTCTTCAATTATCGCTGCATCATATTTCACTTCGTAGTCTTCATCTGTATTAAACAGTTGAATTCAATAGAGAGCGTTAGCTAATGAGTCTTTTAAAATTATACTCTTTTTGATGCTTATGGCAATAAATTTTATTCTTTACTTAATATTATAAAGGGGATAGATTGTGCACTATGGCAAAACCACAAGGAATAGCATTTGATGGGGCTATTTTGCAGCGTTACAACAAGAGGCATCGATAGAGGAATCTTTAGGAGATTGATAAGAAAGAATCAATGGTAACTGCAAGAATAAAGACTTGTCCCATTGTTCACCCTGGACAGGCAATAACCCGTCCGTGATTTTTATCGTTATGAGAAGGAATGAGTGGAAAACAATTTGACCAACTGCATCTGGCTAGGCGACTTCTTTAAAGTCTTTATACCAGCAGGGCTAGCTTATTGGTTTGGACACAAGCAGTACTTGACCAAGAGAGACCACGAGCAAATTACCAAACGATATTTGGAGAATGGTATCGATGTTATTGTGGAAGGCATTGAGCACGCATTGGGCGTCTTCAGTGAGAACTTTGCCCATTCGATGAGAATCCTCAAAACTTTCAGGGACAAGAAAAATGCAGGCATAAGCCCCTCTCCAGAAGACTATGCTACTGATTGCTTTTTGAGATGCAAGCGAGAGTTGTTCTACACTGCTCCCTTCTACAAGTTGAAACTATTGTGTGGGGAGGAGGCAGAAATATTTTACGTTCAAACACAGCATCTTTTTGCGTTTGTAGAATTGGCCACCAATGTCTTTCAGTACGGCATGTGCGTAGAACTGAAGGAATTTGTCGAAGGCAATGGGGTTAAGGTTGATGCAAAGACACTGTTTGATTACTATTTGAAAGTAGTGAAAGAATATAGTGACAAATCAGAGAAGTATTATGGCCTAATCAAGGAGTTGCAGCATATTGCTTTTGCGCTGGAAACGGAACCCATACGCTACAAAAATCTAATTTTTTGGAGACTTTTAACAGGGCCTTGGGTGACATAAGGTGTCAACCTGAAAATATTTACAAAATAACACGATAGGGGAGGGATATTATGAAGGCGGTTGTTTTTTATGAAAATGGCGGCGTAGAAAAGCTGACTTACACAGATGTGGAGAAACCGAAGATTTCTCCTTATGAAGCGCTGGTGAAGGTGAAGGCGTGTGCTCTGAATCATCTCGATATCTGGGTAAGGCAGGGATTGCCTGGTATCGAAATCCCCATGCCGCATATCCCGGGAAGTGATATTGCAGGCGAGGTGGCTGAGGTGGGGATGGAGGTCAAGAAATTCAGGCCGGGTGACAGGGTAATCGTTGCCCCTGGCGTTCGCTGCAGGAAGTGTGTGTATTGCATTACGAACAACGACAGCATGTGCAGCAGTTTTAAGCTTATGGGATTTCAGGTACAGGGCGGTTATGCCGAGTTTGCAAAGGCGCACGTGGACAATATTATTCCCATCTCCAATAAGCATTCCTTTGAGGAGTGGGCGGCTATTCCACTGGTATTTTTAACTGCATGGCACATGCTTATTACGCGGGGACAACTCAAACCCGGTGAGAATGTATTAATCCACGCCGCTGGCAGTGGAATTGGAAGCGCCGCTATCCAGATTGCCCATCTGGCCGGCGCACGTGTGATTACTACGGCACGAGGGAGCGAAAAACTGAAAAAGGCAAAACAGTTGGGCGCTGATGAGGTTGTAGACTATTCGAAGGAAGATTATGCCGAAGGAGTAAAGAGTCTGACGGATAACAAGGGTGTAGACCTTATCTTCGAACATATCGGGCCGGATACATGGGAAAAGAATCTGCACTGTCTTGCGAAGGGCGGGCGGATGGTGGTGTGCGGCGCAACAAGCGGGCCTACAACGACGATGGACATTCGTCCCCTCTTCATGAAACAGCATTCGATTATCGGCTGTTATTTGGGCAGTAAAAAAGAACTTCTGGACGTACTGAATCTGGTAGAGTTCGGAAGGTTGAAACCCGTTGTGGACAGCGTATTCCCATTGAAAGAGGCCGCAGCAGCCCAACAGAAGATGCTGAACAGGGAGAATTTTGGAAAGATTGTTTTAAAAATATAAAAGGTTATGCCACTAATGCACAAAGACACTAAGCAGAAGCCGTAGTGTATCCTTAAATATTTAGGTCCAATCGAGGACGATTGAACCAGCGAAAAGGACAATTGGACCAGATAAACCACAGATTTCTCCGATTACACAGATTTTGTGACGCTCATCGATTTCAAAGTGTGTTTGTGTTTTTTTGTATCAGTTCAGCCCCCTCCCACAAGGGACGGGGAAAAATGTTTCTCCCCTCGATGGGAGGAGGCTAGGTGGGGGTGCTGAACTATTACGTTTTTTATTTGTGGAATCTGTGGTTTCTTTTAAACCTTACTGATAAACACATCTCAATCACATCCCCCAAAAAGCCTTGCATATTGCGTCCGGATTGATATAATTTACCCTTTATATTTGACATCATAAAAATCAACAGGATTGGTGCAATGAATGTAAATACTGTAAAAAAACCCGACTACGTTTTTAAAGCGCCAAGGGGCACAGAGGACGTATTGCCGGAAAATTGGGATTTATGGCGAAAGCTTGAGGATGCAGGACGAAAGGAGTTCGAACTCTGCGGATACTATGAGATCCGCACCCCTGTTTTCGAAGACACCCGTTTGTTCGTCAGGAGTATTGGAGAGGCTACCGACATCGTCGAAAAGGAGATGTATACATTTGCAGACAGCGAGGACTCGAGCATAACCCTGCGTCCCGAAAGCACGGCACCTGTAATGCGAGCGTATCTGGAATATGAATTACACAAGACGAAAAAATTCCAGAAGTTTTATTATATAGGCCCGCAATTCAGAAAAGAACGCCCTCAGGCCGGAAGGCTTAGGCAATTTCACCAGATGGGGATAGAGGCGGTCGGGGCAAGCGATCCATTGTTAGATGTGGAAACCATCAGTGTGGCTGCCCGGATATTCGACCGCATAGGCCTTAAGGGATACACGGTCAAGATTAACTCCATTGGTTGTGAGAAATGCAGGCCGGTTTTCAGAAATATCCTTAAGGAAAAACTCTGTGAACACGAGAAGGCTCTCTGTGAACTTTGCCAATCGCGGCTCAACCGGAACGTCTTTCGTATCCTGGATTGCAAGAACGAAAAATGCAAAACGATCAGTCATCACATGCCTTCTATTAATGACTATTTGTGCGGAGAATGTCAGGCGCATGCGAAGGTAGTGAGGGAAGCCCTCATGGAGATTGGTATTCCTTATATTGCAGATGCCCATTTAGTACGAGGACTGGACTATTACACCAAGACCGTCTATGAAATCACCCACTCTTCTCTGGGCGCTCGTGATGCTATATGCGCCGGGGGGCGATATGACAATCTGATTTCAGATATTGGGGGACCGTCTATTGGCTCGGTTGGATTTGCTATCGGGATGGAGGCGACGATCCTTGCCCTTGAAAACGTTACAGCAAAGAAAAACAAACTCCTTCATCAGGAGGTTTGCGGCCCATCCCCTGCCGTGTATATTGTTTCTATTGGCGAAGAAACAAGAAAACAATGTTTCTCGCTGCTTAACCTCTTAAGGAAAGCCGGTATCTCTGCCGATTTTGATTACGAAGGCAGAAGTCCCAAGGCGCAAATGCGCACGGCGAACAAATTGGGGGTAAAATATGTGATCGTGCTGGGGCCTGACGAATTAGCCCGCGGTGACGTTAAGATCAAAATAATGGAAACAAGCGAGGAAGTATCACTCAAGCAAAGCGAAGCCCTCAAGTGGTTCCTGAGTAGGCAATCGCCTCAGCCCTAATCAGGATGAGCCGAAATAAAATAGATTTAACCACAAAGGCACAAAGAGCACAAAGTAAATGAAAATGGAATTTACGGTTAGAGATTTAATTCTGCATTTCAAAATCGTAAATCTTAAATCGTAATTCGTAAATCAGTCCTTACGTGCTTTATAGTTCATAAATACTTACAAAAAAAAGAAAATTTTACAGGATAATAATTAAACATGTCTAAATTGAAACGAACACATACCTGTGGTCAATTACGTTTAAAAGATGAGAAATCAGCCGTAGCCCTGTTTGGCTGGGTAAGCAGTGTCCGCGATCACGGCGGTCTAATCTTTATTGATTTGCGCGACCGATATGGTGTTACCCAGGTGGTCTTCAATCCTGACAAGGGAAATGAATTCTATGAAACAGCCCGTCAATTGAGGCACGAATACGTTGTGGCCGTACGGGGAATTGTCTCTCCCAGGCCGCCGGGCACGGTAAATCCTACCCTGGACACGGGGGAGATAGAGGTACATTCCGATACAGTCGAGATATTAAACAAATCAGAAACGCCGCCATTCGAGATTGTTGATGAAGGTAATGTATCATTAGAGTTGCGATTGAAACACCGTTATCTGGATCTGAGGCGTCCCATAGTGCAAAAGCGATTGATCTTCCGCCATAAGATATGTCAGACGATACGTGAGTATCTCGACCGTTTGAATTTTGTCGATATCGAAACGCCCGTATTAACAAAGAGTACGCCTGAAGGGGCCAGGGATTATTTAGTGCCCAGCAGGGTCAATCTCGGGAAGTTTTACGCTTTGCCCCAGTCGCCACAGCTTTTCAAACAAATCCTCATGGTGGCGGGTTATGATCGTTACTTTCAAATTGTGCGTTGTTTCCGCGACGAAGACCTCCGTGCACAGCGGCAGCCGGAGTTTACGCAAATGGATATGGAGATGTCCTTCATAGATGAAAGCGATATTATCCAGGTCATTGAGGGACTCATGTCTGCGATTTTTGATAAGGTTATCGGGAAGAAAATTACCACCCCTTTCCCCAGGATTTCTTACAAAGAGGCCATGACCTCTTACGGTTGCGATGCCCCGGACCTGCGTTTTGGCATGAAGATAAAAGACGTATCCGACATCGTTCAGAAGTCCGATTTTAAGGTGTTCTTAGAAACGATTAAATCGGGTGGACAAGTTCGTGGTATCAATGCGACCGGCTGCGGCAGTTATTCAAGGAAAGATATTGATGATTTAACGGCATTTGTCGGCCAATTCGGTGCAAAGGGGCTTGCGTGGTTCAAAGTAGAAGAAACCAGTTTGAATTCTTCTATAACAAAATTCTTTCCGGTCGAGACACAGCAGAAGATACAACAATGTATGGATGCGAAAAAGGGAGATTTGCTCCTCTTTGTTGCCGATAAACCAAAGGTGGTATCCCAGTCGCTTGCGCAATTGCGGCTGCATCTGGGCCATAAAAATGAACTCATTGATACCAGCGCATTCAATTTCTCGTGGGTTGTGGATTTTCCACTCTTTGATTACAACGAAGATTTGAAACGCTATGAGGCGCTTCATCACCCATTTACCTCTCCCCATCCCGACGATCTTTCATTTATGGAAGAAAAGCCGCTGGAGGTGAAGGCGAGGGCGTATGACCTGGTGCTCAACGGCGTGGAACTGGGCGGCGGGAGTATCCGTATCCATACACCTGAAGTGCAAAAAAGGGTCTTTCGTCTGCTCGGTATAGACGATGAGAATGCATATAAGAAATTTGGATTCTTGCTTGATGCCTTGAAATATGGCGCGCCCCCTCATGGTGGTATTGCATTAGGGGTAGATCGCATGGTTACCTTGTTGTTACAGCTTGACGATATTCGCGAGGTAATCGCATTTCCCAAAACACAAAAAGCTACATGTCTCATGACAGATGCACCATCCGAGGTCGATGCGCAACAATTGAAAGAATTGGGCATACGAATTGTCTGAAAGGAGCAAATGACAAATTTAAATTAGATTCTTCGCTCCGCTCAGAATGACAATGTTAAAAAAATAAAATTTGATAAACGGATTAAATCCGGAGAAACAGATACATGAAACGACAATTAATTTATTTGCTTATTGGGGCTACCTGCGTGGTATTTTTGGTTTCCATAAGTTTCCTTATATACTTAAAACGTTTACACCGTTCTGTGGCCTATTTCCAAACGGTGGGAGAATATGTACAACAAGGCAAGCTGGACGATGCCATTGCTATCCTGAAAGATACCCTGCACAAAAACCAGCGCATTGCAGAGGCACACGCTGCCCTGGGTATGATTTACAATAAAAAAGACATGCTCGACGAGGCGCTTTCAGAGTTGAAAACGGCGTTGAACATTAAACCTGACCTGATTAGTATTTATCAGGAGATGTATCTGGTTTACAAGAAGAAAGGGATGGAGGATGAGGCCAAAAGCGCCCTGGATTCTTACGAAAAACTCAAAGGAAGCAGATAATTTTACTTTGTATAGCCAGTGTGAAATGTTAAGATTTGCAGATAAGACATACATAGCGTAGCTAAGCCGCAGTCAAAAGGAATTTAACCACAAAGGCACAAAAAGCACAAAGAAGAAGTTGGGAACTTGGGAAATTGAATAAATAGGTTTCAAATCTTCTCAAATAGAAATAAAGGGCAATTAATGTATTTTCCGGTAAAAAAATATCTTATAGTATTCTTCATTTTAACCCTCGTTGTAGTTCTTCATACGCAAGTCTCGTATGCCGACCGGGACGATGAGGCGAACAAATGCTACCTGGATGCATACAACCTGTACAAACTGGGGAAAATGGATCAATCTCTTGAATTGTTAAAAAAAGTTGTAGAGATTGTCCCTGATCACGCTGAAGCGCATTTCGGCATGGGAAGTATCTACTTCCGGCAAAACATGTTTGATGATGCTGTTAAGGAGTTTACCAAGGTCACCAAGATTAAACCTGAATATGTAGAGGCGTATCAACGGCTGTGGCTGGCATACAAAAAATTAGGAATGAACGACAGGGCAGAGGAGGAACTCTTAAAATACAAGAAATTGATTGAAGAACGTATGCAGGCAATGGGCGGAGGTTCTCCGCAGGTTGCAAAACCTGTCTCTCCGCCCCCGCAACGGGAAGAACGGGTTGAGGAGCCCAGACCTGAAGAAACTAAAGTCGAACAGTACCGGCCTCCTGAGGCGCGCCCCCCGGAAGCAACCGTTCCGGAGACAAGGCCTGCTGAATCCAGACCATCTGAAGTGGATACTCAATATGAAAAATCGCCTGTGGTAAAACCGGTAGTTCCTCCTCAGGAAGAATACAGACCGCCTGTTGTTGCGCCAGCGCCTCCTCCTGTTGCAGCGAGGCCGGTTGAACCATACAAACCACCGCAGGAAATGAAGTCTACCACAATGCTTGATGAAGAACACAAGTCGCCGTATATAAAGGTGGATAGAAGCAATCCTGCCTATCAAAGTCTTTTTAAACCATTTAAGAAAATGGGTTCTGCCTTATTCCAGAGTCCTCAGAAAAAGAGTGGCACTGTGACTAAATTGCATAGGACGTATTTTGGTAAACTTATTAAGGGTTTCTTGTACTACATTGTAATTGTACAAATCTGGTTGGGTGTAGTGGCCTCTTTTTGTATATACTTTTTAAAGCCAAAGGGGAATAAATCATGAAGAAATGTCCTTATTGTGCTGAAGAGATCAGGGACGAAGCGATCAAGTGCCGTTTTTGTGGTGAGTATTTAGCTCCACAATCGGATAATGCGGGGAAACCGGACACTCAGACAAAACCAGAAGCCATGCCGCAGCAAAAGGTACAATCTCCACCGGCGGGAAGCCCAAAGATTGATACCAGAAAGCCTCAAAAAATAACGTCACCTGCTGTGGAAAAGACAAAGAGTCCGGAAGTAAAATCTGCCGCGGTAACCCCTGGAAGGACCAGTGCCGAAATGAAAGAGGCAACGGAAGAAAGAGCCGTTGCCCCTGTTGTAGAACACGCTGTTGATGTTAAAAAAAAGAAAAAAGACTGGGTTTTAATAATTGCTATTATTGTCTTTGGTATTTTGCTGCTGGTAATACAGTTCAGTAAACAACTGGGTATTCAGGGCTTCCCGTAATAGCTTCACAATATCTGGTGAGCTTTCGTTAATTGTTACAGGTTGAATGTTATAGGTTGAAAGCAATAACATATTGCTGGTTGAATCTTAGCTCGTAACTCACAACTTTAAACTATTACCGGAACAACGGCATATCTTTTGATTCAGAAAGGAGTGTCGTAACAATTCGGGTAATACTCTCTGTATCACTTCCGATGTAACGAACCTTATTTTCCCGGTCCAGCACATACATGGTTGGTGTGGCCTGTATATGGTATAAACTGGGGATTTCACCAGCCCACCGTTTTCCATCAAAAATCTGAGGCCACTCAACATCAAACTGCTTCACAAAGCCGCGTAAATCCTCAATATCGTCATCCAGGCTTACACCAAGGAACTGAACTCCTTTGCCTTTGAATTTAGCGTACATTTTTTTTACGTTGGGAAATTCCTGGATACAGGGGTCACTCCACGTAGCCCAGAAATCGATGATAATAATGTTTCCTTTGTATTTCGAAAGGTCAACAGGATTTCCGTTTACGTCTGCTACGTTAAACGTTGGAGCTTCCATGCCGATCCTTAACATCCCGCCCAGCTCATTGCTAAAGGCTTCGGCCGCCCTGGGCTCAATCATCCGCAGTTCTGCCACAACTTCTTTTGCAGTTGCAATGTCGCCTTTTCCTAAAAGCGCCTTTGTCTTGAAATATAATGTACGGGCTTTAAAATTCCGTTCCATATTTCCCTGGCCCAGCACAGAGTCGAAACATTTGACTGCTTCATCGAAATTGTGCATCTCATTGTGCGCAGCGCCCATGAAAAATTTTGCTTCCAGCGCCTCTTCCGTTCCGTCATACTTCCCGATCAAGGCACTCAGATCATTCAGCGCCTCGTTATA
>JAHFOY010000108.1 GCA_023261485.1 Planctomycetota bacterium | reverse complement strand
TCGTCTCTGCAAGTTGCATGTGCCATATATCCTCTTATTGTGGTATTTGTAAAATTCTCTCGTGAGGATATTTGGTACTTATTATTTTACTTTTTCAATAAAAAATTGTCCGAACCATTGTGAAATAGACATAGAAATAATAAAAAACAATATGCGTACCGTTGGTATGACAAGGGAACAGTACTTTAATTGCTCGATAAAGCATAACTATATATGTTGGGTTTCGCCCCTCAACCCAACCTACACGACTATAAATCAGGGATTAGATGTGTTAAGCGAAAAGAATGTTTTTGAACTTTACAGAGACCGTAAGATAACCTTGCAAAAGGCTGCAGAAATGCTTTCCTTAGATATCTGGGAAATAATAGAAAAGTTAAAAAAAGCTGATATACACATAGATTATTCCAAAGAAGAACTTGCAGAGGATTTAAGATAGATGCAGAATAATGTTGTATGTAATGCGTCTCAGTTGATATTCCTTGAGTTTATTAAAGAAATAAAGGATTCAAGCTAAACGATGAAAAACAAGTTCAGGGGCAAAGAGTGTCACCCCTTAAATTATAAATAATGGTAGAACTACAATATTTAATATTTAAGACGCGACCTTCGCCCTTTCCTATGATTGGGAAAGATTGCTGAGGTCATCGAAACAGTGAAAAATTGGCTGGAAAAAAATAAAATATTTTTTGAGACAATAGCTGCTTTTTTGCTCTCAGCCATGGCTATTATTATTTCAGTTGTTCAAATTTTTATAGGATTTAAACAAACCAAGCTTGCGAAAATTCAAACACAAATCGCCCAACGTCAATTTCAAAGAGAGGAAAGGCTTGCAAATATTGAAAGAACTGGTAAATGGGGTGAACTAAGAAGTGCTATGATGAAAATTCTTGAACAGTTTCCATCATCAGGCACAAAAAGTATTAGGACTTGGCCCCAAGAAGATCAACTTTTATTTTTCAAGAACGTTCGAATGATTTTAGATTCGCAAATAAAAAATCCGGTTCTTATTGAAAATAGAGACTGCTTGGGACATTGGCGCGTGGCTCTTTCGTGTACAGAGTTCAGGGAGGAGGAAGTATTGGGAACAACGAATATGCCGGAAATACAGGATGTCATAATCGTAGGAAGCGCCAATAAGATTCATCAAAGTATAATGTATGTTTGGAAAAGACTTGTACTTGACTCGAATGAAGTTTCTTCTACAGGCGGAGAACCCAATTAAACGCAATAGGAAGGCATTGTTTTAGTGTTTTAATAAAAATCTTTGATAAGAATTTTTAAAGGAGCATCCGATGCCGGTTGTTAAACCGAGTATTGTGGTAGATTTTATTGATGAGGCGTACCCTTTCGCAAAAGAAAATAAAAATGAAGAAATTGGTTGTCAGAATGCGCCAACTATTGCTGCCATAATTGGATTAGTCGAAAAAATTCCTAATGAGCACTTTTCTTTTATTTCAAGTGAAGAATTCGCATTTTATATTGCAGCCATTGAAGCTTTAAAAAATTCAATTTTACGGTGGCAAATCTCTACATATGATTATCTTCAACATAAATTATCAGGTTTAAATTGTTTAAAAGGTCGTCATCCTCTTTCGGTAATTTGTGAAACTCTTTCAAAATGTCCAGATGAAGCTCCTAGCATGCAATCTAACAATTTGGATTTTTTAAATAACGACACAGAGTTTAAATTTTCTCTTAGATTAGATGTTTCCAATTCTCATGCCTCTCATTCTAATGGTCAGTTTAAAGCTTCATGTGTATTGGCAGGTTCAGTAATTGAAGCTTTATTACTTTGGGGTCTAAAAAAGAATAACATTTCCGATTTTCAGCCTTTGTTTGATTCAGGTGCTGCTGGAAGATTAAACGAAAGTAAATTTAAGCCTAAAATTCAAGATATCGACAAATGGAATTTAGAGAAATTAATAAATATTTCCAGAGAAGCGAATCTAATTTCTGAAGGTTTAGCAAACGCCCTCAGTCAAGCACAATATTTTAGAAATTTAATCCACCCTGGTAGACAAGAAAGATTGGGTCAAAAACCAAGTCGAGGGACATCCTTGCTTTCACTTGGTGGTATGGAACGTTTAATAGAGGAGTTTGAAAATTTACATGCAAATGGCAAATTATAAAAGCCTCAGTATAATGAAAAATGTAGTGTTGTTTCTTGTGGTTGTTTTGGCAGGATTCATTGGTCTTACCGACGTACACGCAAAAGGAAAGGGGTCGTCAGGAGGTTACAAATCATACAAAGGAGGAAAAGCGATTGATGGAGATACCTTTCGGCATAAAGGCCAACGCTATCGTATTCAACATAATGCCCCTGAGTTAGGACAGCCAGGCTCTAAGAAAGCCACACGCGATTTACAGAGAAAACTTGACTCTGGAAAGTACAAATGGAGTCCTGTCACAAAAGATGTCTACGGGCGAACAATCGTGAAGGAAAAAGAAAAGTAGTATTTGTCGCATTCGCTGATATATTGAAGCTGATAGGATGAAAATATTACGGACTTTGATAAGGAATGGAACCTTATCTTACTTGGAGTTGAGTTGGTCAGCAATTCAAAGAAAAAATATAAAAATATTGCCAAGTTTAAACGGCGCATAACATTAAGTATCTCTGGATACGAGGTGGTATTTTCAGTGTAAATATTTAAGATATCAAATATCATTCCTATGCTATTTTCTTGCTATGAAATAGCGAATTTGCTATAAGACAAGCAAGTTTGGCCATACTAAAGCGCTTCTACGGATGTTATAAAAACGGAACAATTCAGTTAAAGAAATTTTATTCGTGATTATTCGCGTTCATTCGTGGCTCATAACTGTTTTTTAAAGAAATGGAGGCAGTAAGACCATGAAAATCAAACCCTCCCGCCTTTCTCATATCAATTTTCCATTCAAAATATACAGAGACAAGTTTTGGTGTGTAGTAGCTTTTCTTTCATTATTTTCTGCATTGACCGTTCATGGTACATCGTGGGCATCAGTTACGCCTCAGATCGCAAGTGGAGGATTTCACACGATAGCCCTGAAGTCGGGTGGAACGGTCTGGGCGTGGGGAAAGAATAACAATGGTCAATTGGGAGACGGGACTTCCACAGAGAGACATACCCCAGTACAGGTAAGTGGCTTGAGTGGCGTTACTGCCATAACAGCCGGATATTATCACACGGTAGCCCTGAAGTCGGACGGGACGGTCTGGGCGTGGGGATATAATAGTGATGGTGAATTGGGAGAAGGGAATACTACCGATAGGACTACACCAGTGCAGGTAGTTGGCTTGGGCGGCGTTACTGCTATAACAGCCGGATATTATCACACGGTAGCCCTGAAGTCAGACGGGACGGTCTGGGCGTGGGGAAAGAATAACAATGGTCAATTGGGAGGCGGGAATTACCAGGATAGCACTATCACTGTACAGGTAAGTGGTTTGAGCGGAATTATTGCCATCGCAGGTGGAGGGTATCACTCCATTGCCTTGAAGTCAGACGGGACGGTCTGGTCGTGGGGATATAATGGTGATGGGCAATTGGGAGACGGGACTACCACGGATAGCGCTACCCCTGTACAGGTAACTGAATTGAGCGGCGTTATTGCCATCGCAGGGGGATATTATCACACGGTAGCCCTGAAGTCAGACGGTACTGTCTGGTCGTGGGGAAATAATGGTGATGGTGAATTGGGAGTCGGGAATTACCAGGATAGCACTATCCCGGTACAGGTAAGTGGTTTGAGCGGCGTAATTGCCATCGCAGGTGGAGGGTATCACTCCATTGCCTTGAAGTCAGACGGGACGGTCTGGTCGTGGGGATATAATGGTGATGGGCAATTGGGAGATGGAACGACCTCGCATAGAACAACCCCGGCACAGGTAAGTGGAATGAGTGGTGTTACTGCCATAGCAGGCGGATATTATCACACGGTAGCCCTGAAGTCAGACGGGACGGTTTGGGCGTGGGGAAAGAATAACAATGGTCAATTGGGAGACGGGACTACCACGCAAAGAAATACCCCCGTACAGGTAAGTGGCTGGGGAGGAATTACTACTGCCATATCAGGCGGAGGTAATCACGCGGTAGCCCTGAAGTCAGACAAGACGGTCTGGGGGTGGGGATATAACGGTCAGGGTCAATTGGGAGATGGAACGACCGCGCAGAGAAATACCCCCGTGCAGGTAAGTGGCCTAAGCGGAGTTACTGCCATAGCAGCCGGAGGTATTCATACGGTAGCCCTAACGTCAGACGGTACTGTTTGGGGGTGGGGATATAACGGTCAGGGTCAATTGGGAGATGGAACGACCGCGCAGAGAAATACCCCCGTACAGGTAAGTGGTCTAAGCGGCGTTACTGCCATAGCAACCGGTTATTATCATACGATCGCCCTGAAGTCAGACGGGAAAGTCTGGACGTGGGGAAAGAATAGTGAGGGTCAATTGGGAGACGGGACTACCAATACAGAATTTCCTTACGGGAAATCTACCCCGGTACAGGTCGGTGGATTGAGCGGCGTTATTGCCATCGCAGGTGGAGGGTATCACTCCATTGCCTTGAAGTCAGACGGTACGGTCTGTGCGTGGGGAAGTAATGGTGAGGGTCAATTGGGAGACGGGACTACCACGGGTAGAACTACCCCAGTACAGGTCAGTGGATTGAGCGGAGTTACTGCCATAGCAGCCGGATATTATTATACGATTGCCCTGAAGTCAGATGGTACTGTCTGGGCGTGGGGATATAACAGTCAGGGTCAATTGGGAGACGGGACTACCACAAGTAGAAACTCTCCTGTACAGGTTAAAATTAATTTTAATGTAACAGCAACAGTAACACCAACACCATCGCCGACTCCAACCCCTTCAGACACCGCTGCCCCAACCGGCTCAATAAGCATCAACAGTGGTGCTTCTTATACGAATTCCTCAGCAGTTACCTTAACCCTATCGGCTACTGATAGGGTTGGAGTAACGGGGTATTATGTCTCTGACAGTTCAACGATACCATCAGCCTCAACCTCTGGTTGGACGTCAATAACCTCAACTGTCAGCTATAGTGCAACCGTGTCGTATTACTTAAGCGGCGGTGAAGGCAGTACGACGATATACGTCTGGTATAAGGATGCCGCGGGAAATGTATCAAGTACAGCAAGCGCCACCATTACCCTGGACACAACCGTGCCTACGGTAACCATATCCAGCCCTACATCAAATTCCACCTATACGATTACCACGAGTACGATAAGTATGAGTGGCAGTGCATCGGACAGTTCTAGTGGCATAAGCGGTGTAACGTGGAGCAATAGCACGGGTGGGAGTGGGACGGCGACCGGCACGACCTCGTGGTCTGTTTCCAGCATAACCCTTTCAAGCGGCGATAATACGATAACAGTAACTGCCAAGGATAATGCGGGCAATTCCGGGACAGATACCATTACTGTTACGTATAGTGGCGGTACTGTTTCAACGCCAATACCTAAACCGTCACCAACACCAAAGGCATCTCCATTGCCAACACCCTCACATACTGTTACACCCGTTGTAACGCCGCAGACATCACCCACACCGGCGCAAGGGAATGCTATTGTTCTTGGATTTGTGTACGATCCTGACAGTGAGCCGTTAACGGGAGTTACTGTAACCATTGCTGGTAATAATTTTTCTGATAGTACTGAAACAGACTCAAATGGTTATTATGAGTTTGATGAGCTTGCGGCAGGAGATTATGCCCTTACCTACAAAAAGGAAGGGTACGAAACATAAACTATGGATATAAGCCTTGAAAAAGACAAGGTATTTGTAGTTGATGATGTCTCTATGGAAGAAATAGAAACGGGTAAGATTTACGGGTATGTAGTAAAGATCAATGGGAATCCTATTGAATCTGTCAGGTTAAGGCTCAAAGGAATAAAGACGAAGGTATCTAAAAACACGTCCTCCGATGCGGATGGATTCTTTGAGTTTACGGGTTTAGGGGCTGACACGTATGTGATTTTGGCGAAGAAAAAGGGTTACAAGAAAGCGAAACAAATTGTTAAGCTCGAAGACGGAGAATCAACAGAGATTGAGATAGAAATGAGAAAAACGAGCAAGAGAAGTGTAACGATGCGGGAATATTAGCGACAATTAACTGGAGAAGTAAAGATGGAGCTGTCAATAAACGATAAAAATTAATTAATTTTGTACAAGATTTTATACAACTATGATAAATAATCGCAAAGTCGTTGTAATAGCATTGGGAGGAAATGCCCTTATTATGGAAGGGCAGCGGGGGACAATCGCAGAGCAATTTGAGAATACACGCAAGAGTCTGGATGGCATTGTCTACTGTTTAAGACAAGGGTATGGAGTAGTCATTACTCATGGGAACGGGCCTCAGGTGGGTAATATGTTACTTATGGTTGAGGCCAGCCGGACTCAGGTGCCAGAACTTCCCTTAGAAGTCTGTGTGGCCGATACCGAAGGTGCGATTGGGTATATGATTCAGCAGTCTTTGACAAACCGTTTGAGAAAAGAGGGATTCGACAGATGTGTCGTTACCTTGTTAACGCAGGTTATCGTTGATAGGCATGACAATGCCTTTTCAAATCCAACGAAACCTATAGGCCCTTTTTTTACCAAAGAAGAGGCGGAACACTTTCGCCTGGAGAAAGGCTGGCATATCGTGGAGGATAGCCACAGGGGATATCGTCGTGTTGTCGCATCGCCCAATCCATTGAAAATTGTGGAAGAGCGGGCCATAAAAGGCCTGCTAGAGGCAGGTGATATTGTTATTGCTGCCGGTGGGGGTGGTATTCCTGTTATTATGAAAGAGGGTGGAGATTTGAAGGGTGTGGATGTTGTGGTCGATAAAGACCTTGCCTCCGGTGTCCTTGCAAGGGATATTAAGGCTGATTGTCTCATGATGCTTACCGGGGTGGAACATGTCTTTTTGAACTTCAAACAACCAAACGAGCGGGCATTAAAAGCCCTAACGGTAAAGGAAGCACAAAGATATTTACAAGAGGGTCATTTTCCTCCCGGAAGTATGGGACCAAAAATTCAGGCGGCTATAAATTTTTTGAATTGGGGTGGAGAGGTAGCTATTATCACCTCTATTAATAAGGTGAAGGAAGCATTGGAAGGCATTACAGGCACAAAAATTACCAGGGATTAAATGCGATAGAAATAGATTGTAAAAAAAATTTAATCTATTATAATGGTGCAAAACCGTACTTTATCACAGAAACCGTATTTTAGAAAAGGAGGTGTGTTATGTGTACGACTTGTGCAAAACATAATCCCAGCGGTAAGAAGAAGGTAGCTGCAAAGACGGCAAAAAAGACTAAGAAGAAATAGAAAAATCCCCTCCGATAATTACCAATTAAAATTATCGGAGGGGATTTTTGTTTAAGCAGACAATAAGCCGAGTTCTGTCGTGGATGGTCATTTATCTAGTCTCGTTGTTGCCAGCGAGATCCAACGGCTTACCCAGAGGTACTAACGAAGCGGAACCACTTCATCCCTCCCTATTTAGCCTTTCTCCCAGTGGGGTTTGCCATGCCTCCGATGTCGCCATCGAAGCGGTGGGCTCTTACATTAAGTCGATACTTATCCCTGTTTTTAGCAGGGAAAACGACCCCGCCATTTCACCCTTATTCCACCGAAAAGATGGAACGGTATATTTTCTGTTGCACTTTCCTTCCCGTTACCGGGACTCCGCGTTACGGAGCACTGTGTCCTGTGGAGCTCGGACTTTCCTCCCGTCCCTTCTATTCATGAGAACAGTCAGGACCGACGACCACCTCGTCTACTTAATCTTCATTTGAATCTTCACTGCCATCGCCAAGGTATAAAATCCGACCGCAACTGTGACAAAAGGTAAGGTCTTTCCCTGACATAAGCTGGTTGAGTGTTTGCGCCGTTACGGACATAAAACAGCCCTGGCATACCTGATTAATAACACTGACGATGGCTACTGCATCCTTGTGACTTACGAGCCTGTTGTAATGTTGTAAGGCATCATGGTCAACCCCGGATGCATAATTGCTGCGTTTTCCCTTGAGTTCTGCGATTTCTGATTCCATTGCTTGTATGTCGGTTTCTACCTGTTTTTGAACTTCCTTCAGTTGCGATTCTTCTTGTGCAATCGCTTTTTCAAAGGATTTATACCTTTGCTGCATTTCCTCATAGGTTGTCATCATGCGCAGGATTTCATCTTCCAGGACGGACTTGTCTGCTTCCTTTCCTCCAATTTCAGTTTTCAATGCACTGTATTCTTTGTTGGTCTTGACCAGATTCATCTGCTGCCGTAACTTACCAATCTCTGTTTCTATGCTTTTCAGATCGAGTTCCTTACTGTTGGTATTTCTCTGGAAGGTCTTTATCTCTTCACTGATTTTTGACAATTCGGTTTTCTTTAGTTGAATCTGATGTTGTTTTTTTTGAATGTCGTAACCTCTGTAGAGTTTGTCGCCCTCCAGCCTTTTTAACTTTGTGTCTATTGACTGTAACCGCCGAAGTACCTCTATCCGTTCGCTCATTCATTCCTCTTTCCGGATAATTTTACGTGCATTAAACTGGATAAACTATTATCCATCAATCTCCACCAATTCCGTCAAGAAATCCTTCGAGTTTCCGACTTCTGATCGGGTGTTGTAATTTTCGTACTGCCTTTGCCTCAATTTGTCGTACCCTTTCCCGTGTGACCTTAAATATCTTGCCCACTTCTTCGAGCGTGTACGTATATCCATCGCCGATACCGTATCGAAGTTTAATGATTTCTCTTTCACGGTAGGTTAACGTTTCCAGTACATTTTCAATCTTATCTTTCAGCATCTCCTGTGTTGCGGCTGATACCGGGGATTCTGCCTTTTCATCCTCGATAAAATCACCAAAGGAACTGTCCTCACTTTCACCAACAGGCCGATCCAGCGATATTTGATGCCGGGAAATCTTGAGCACACGTCGTGCCTCTCCTACGGTGATCTTTACTTCTCTCGCAATCTCCTCAATGGTTGGTTCACGGCCTTTTTCCTGCAGAAGTTTCTTCGAAACATTCCGTATCTTACTCATGGTTTCGATCATGTGTACGGGAATGCGTATCGTTCTTGCCTGATCGGCAATTGAACGGGTGATTGCCTGGCGTATCCACCAAGTAGCATAGGTGCTGAATTTGTATCCCCGCCGATACTCGTATTTGTCCACAGCGCGCATAAGTCCCGTATTGCCCTCTTGAATTAAATCCAGGAAACTCAAACCACGGTTCCTGTATTTTTTGGCAATACTTACTACAAGTCTTAGATTTGCCCCGGAAAGTTTTCTTTTGGCGGCCTCGTGTTCCCTGTAAATATTTTCAACAGATTCTACACGGCGTTTTAATCTCTTGGAAGACTCCAAAACCATGCTTTCCAACTTTTCGTATTGAGATTCCAGTTCCTTGTAACGACTATTTGACTTGGAACGCGGTTTACATTCCATGCACTGCGTTTCCAGCTCTTCCATTTCATGAACGATTTCCTGGAGTTTCTTCATCATAGGCTGTATCCGTTTTGTGCGGATATTTATTTCTTCAAGCAGGTCGATGCCTTTTCGCCTTCTATTCCTGATTACCCGAAGCAGTTTTATTCTTTCTTTCTCTGAAGTCTGTTTTCGTTTAGCTCGAAGATAATCGTCTTTGTTTTTCTGGAGAATCGTTTTTAGGATTTTAGAACTCCTGGGAAACTGTTCCAGAATTTCGTCCTTGCAATTATCGACCATCGTATTAACCTTCAGGGTGCGATCAAACGAAAGCTCCCCGTTATTCACATCCTCCAATATCCTTAAACAGGTTGCAAGCGAGAGGTCGGAATGCAGTACCTTCTTTAAAAATCGCTTTCTCGTAATTTCGATCTTTTTTGCGAGCATGATTTCTTCGTCTCGCGTAAGCAAAGGGATTTCGCCCATCTGGGTGAGATACATGCGAACGGGATCGTCTATCTTTTCTGTAATTGTCGGAACTTCGCCGAATTCCAAATCGACTTCCGTAAAAACCGGCGCTTCTTCTGCATCAGCAACATCGCGGCTCTCAATTTCAGTTTCATCAAT
>JAHFOY010000107.1 GCA_023261485.1 Planctomycetota bacterium | reverse complement strand
TATTATATTAGCCGTAAAGCCTCAAATGATGGGCGATGTGCTTGATCAATTAAAGAACGATATAACCACTCGCCACCTTGTTGTATCCATTGCCGCGGGTATACCTATACGATTTATAGAATCCAGACTGCAGGTGGGTACTAGAATCATCCGTGTAATGCCTAATACCCCATGTCTGATTGGTGTTTCTGCGACGGCCTTTGCCCTGGGCAAGTGCGCAACCGATGCGGACGGACAACTGGTACTCAACCTGTTTAACGCCGTCGGAAAGGTATTCAGGCTGGATGAGAAGTATCTGGATGCCGTAACAGGGCTGAGCGGAAGCGGTCCCGCATACGTTTATATGTTTATCGAGGCATTGTCTGACGGAGGGGTCAAGATGGGTTTACCAAGGGATGTGGCTACTATCCTTGCGGCACAGACCGTAATGGGAGCGGCAAAGATGGTGCTGGAAACAGGACAACACCCGGCACAATTAAAGGATGCCGTGACGTCGCCCGGAGGCACAACCATTGAAGGATTAAGCAAGCTGGAAGATTTTGGTTTCAAATCCGCCGTTATAAACGCCGTAGAGGCCGCTACTCTGAAATCGAAGAAATTGGGCGAGTTGTTATAGGGGGTATTCCCAGTTTTTTGTAAAAAAGCAATGAACGAATAATATGATTGAATACATTCATAAAATTGTAGTGGCAAGGCGTGCCTTGCCACTATAACCATATGTAGGGTGGGCATCGCCCACCAATAAATTTTCCATGTTCACGAAAAGGAATCCATCCATGCTGATAAATACAATAGACAAACACAAAGTCGACCTGGCGGTAAATACCCTAAAAATGCTTTCGGCAGACGCCGTAGAGAAGGCTCAGTCAGGTCATCCCGGCCTACCTATGGGATTTGCCGATGTTGCGTTTGTGCTGTGGATGCAGTTCCTGCGATTCAATCCACAAAACCCTCAATGGCCAAACCGAGACCGTTTCATCCTGTCACCAGGACACGGTTCCATGTTGTTGTATTCGCTCCTGCATCTTTTTGACTACGATCTTTCTTTAGATGATATAAAGCAATTCCGGCAGTTTAAAAGTAAAACCCCAGGACATCCAGAATACGGCCATACTCCAGGTGTGGAAACTACCACAGGGCCGTTGGGACAGGGGTTTGCTAACGGTGTCGGCATGGCGCTGGCTGAAAGAATTATGGCAGATCGTTTTAACAAAGGAGAAGTAAAGATCATTGATCACCACATTTACGGCGTTGTGAGCGATGGTGATTTGATGGAAGGAATAACCTCAGAGGCCGCATCGTTTGCCGGACACCTCGGTCTTTCTAACCTAATTTACATATACGATTGCAATCAAATTACGATTGAAGGCAGTACGTCTCTTACCTTTACGGAAGACGTGGCAAAACGGTTTGAGGCTTATCACTGGCGTGTTTTAAAGATTGACGGACATAATCATACTGAAATTGCCGAGACCATCGGGTCGGCACGAAAAGAAACCGAAAAACCTTCACTCATCATCGCCAGGACTCATATTGGTAAGGGAAGTCCCAACAAACAGGATACAGCCTCCATTCACGGCGAACCACTGGGGACTAAAGAACTCGAATTAACCAAAGAAAGCCTCCGTTGGCCTAAAGACAAGCCTTTCTACATCCCGGAAGAAGTAAAGCAGCTCTGTCAGTGTCGCGTAGCCGAACTAAAAGAGGAATATGAGAACTGGCAGACACTGTTTAAGAAATATATCAAGGATAACCTTAAAATGTCTCAATTATGGGATGCCTACTTTAAAAAAGAGATTCCTGTCGATCTTGAATCTGAATTACTGAAAACTATAAAAAAAGATATGATAGCCACACGCACAGCTTCAGGGGAGATGATGCAGGTGCTTGCACATCGGATACCCAGTTTTATCGGCGGTTCTGCTGATCTATGCCCATCTACAAAGACCTACATCAAAAGCTTTCCTTCGATAGACAGAAATAAATTCGACGGAAAGAATATCCACTTTGGTATTAGGGAGCATGCGATGGGTGGGATTTTAAACGGTATGGCGCTTTATGGTGGTATCATTCCCTTTGGCTCGACTTTTTTGACATTTTCAGACTACATGCGGCATTCCATCCGACTCGCCGCCATGATGAAGATACAGGTAATCTATGTGTTTACCCACGATAGCATATTTCTTGGTGAAGATGGACCTACCCATCAACCCATAGAACATTTGCCATCACTCCGTTTAATTCCCAATCTGCTCGTGATAAGACCTTCGGATGCCACAGAAACAGCCGCCACATGGGTAACGGCGCTGAAACATAAAGATGGTCCGACTGCATTAATTCTATCCCGTCAGGACATCCCGGTAATTAACCGTTCAGTATATCCATCACAAAGCCATTTGAACTATGGTGCTTATATCTTGAAGGATTCGGATGGTGTCCCTGACATCCTCCTCCTGGCATCAGGTTCAGAAGTTGCCATTGCCCTTGAAGCCACTTTGCAATTGCAGGGGAAAGGAATCAAAGCTAGACTGGTCAGTATGCCGAGTTTTGAGTTGTTCAGACAAAATTCTGAAGAATACAAGAATAGCATACTTCCATCGTCATGTAAAAAACGCGTGGCCATTGAGGCAGCAGCCAAAAATGATTGGTATGAATTTGTTGGGTTGGACGGCCTTATTATCGGGGTTGACCGTTTCGGCGCCTCAGCGCCGGCAAAGACACTGGCCGAGCACTACGGCTTCACGGCAAAAAATATTTTATGTGAGATTAACAAAAAATGGGGCATATAAAATAAACAGAAACAGGTAAATTAGCCACGAATGGATACGAATTTACACGAAATTTAATTTTAGAAGTTAAGAGATACGGCTAGTATCTAACCTTGCAACGCGAAATAAGAAAATCAATAATTATTATCATTCGTGCCTATTTGTGTAAATTCGTGGCTAAATTATTACAAACTATGATCAAGGTTGGCACTTCGGGCTTTTCTTTTCCAGACTGGGTGAGCAGCATCTACCCTTCCGATATTAAGAAGGGAGACATGCTCGAATACTACGAAAAGAAACTCGGCTTCGGGATAGCCGAGATAAACTCTACGTACTACTAACGATGCTTGGTAGTATTTTGTTAAAAGTACAGGATGATAAAACACAAACATAAAAAATTGCCTCGTTTTGTTATTCAAAAACATAAGGCAACCCACCTTCATTTTGATTTTCGGTTGGAGATGGATGGGGTGCTGAAGAGTTGGGCCGTTCCAAAAGGACTGCCAGAAGAGCCGGGAATTAAGAGGCTTGCTGTGGCCGTTGAAGATCATTCGCTTGGTTATATTGATTTCGAAGGGGAAATACCAGGTGGACATTACGGGGCTGGCATAGTCGAGATATGGGATAAGGGAGAATACGAGTTAGAGTCCAGAGAAGAGGGAAAGATTGTCTTTCATCTTACAGGCAAGAAAATAAAAGGGCGATATGCCTTAATCCATACGAATGACAAGAACTGGATCATTTTCAAGCTGAAAATTCCTGGTACGATGTCTCATTAAAAACCTCATCAATTATTTGTTATTGCGAGTGACATCGGTTGCAAGATTAGGCATGATAGCAAATGTTACCTGCCACCATGGTAAAAATGTTTTTTGAGGCAGCATCGAAGAGTTGACTATAAATGTTTCCGGTATGAGTATCCGATAGCCCGACTCCGCATAAATCTGCTTGAAGACCTTCCTTGATTTGTCCTGTCTTTGATTCTAAGCCAAGCGCCTTTGCCCCGTTTACTGTGGCCATAGTAAGTAAGGTATTTGGTAGAATCGCATGGTGAAGAGACAGAAATTTCATCTCATCAAGAATACTCAGCGTATCGTTGCTTGCCAGACTATCAGTGCCCAACCCAACGTTGATACCGTTATCGAGGAGCTTTTGAAAAGGATGGTTTGTATGACCGAAGAAATGATGACTCCTGGGACAGAATGCGACACTCGCCCCTGAAAATTTAATTAGGGAGATTTCCTCGTCAGTAACATAATTACAGTGGATGAGGATCGGGCGATTACTGAAAATTCCTGTTTCATTTAGATATTGAATGGGGATAAGTCCTGGTGGTTGCCAGTTGTCAGCTATTGCCCGCAACTGTCGAAGTAGTGTAGGAAAGCTTCCCGTGCCTTTTGTCAAAAATTCAATCTCGTCCCGTGTCTCAGCAATGTGAGTACAAACCGGTGTGTCTGTTTCGCGCGCGAATTGAGCTATTGCTTGATATAATTCCTTTGAAACAGAATAGGGTGCATGAGGAGATAGTCCGATACGGAACAGGTCGTCTGTTGTAATCGCTGATAATTCTGATTGCGTTTTTTTAAGGACGTCCTTTGCGTGGTCAGGGTTCAGGGCAATAATTTCTTTGTAAACCACCTTGCGTAAAGGACTCTTTTTTAATACAGAAAAAGAATATTCAGTATTGGCAATATCCGCAACGGTTGTTGTGCCAGACTCAATAGAGAGTTTAATCCCTTTTTCTATAGATGTGTTATATTCCGCTTCCTTCCAACGTATTCTTGAACCCACTAGTTGAAACACCCAGTGGGTAAAATTAGTTGTGGGTTTGATGCGATTGTGCAAGTTGGTTAGGTCAAGGTGGGTATGTATATTAATAAGACCCGGAAGAATTACCGCATTCCCTAAATCAATAATTTTATCAATCTCATCGGGCACCTTGATCTCATCAAATGTACCGACATGGTGTATCCTTGTACCTTTGACAGCAACCGCCCCGTTTTCAATGCAGTTATCTGGATTCGGAATAAGATATTTGGCTTTTACAACTATCATGAGTTCTTTATCTGTGGTTTCTTTTGTTTTCATTTTATTTATGCGGGTTTCCAGCATATCTGGTAGCCGCAGGCTTCAGCCTGCGTTCCCGGACAGGCGAACAAGGCCAGTATCTTCGAGATTATGCCCATGCAGGCTAAAGCCACTATTGGCTTCGTTCTCTAACCTCAGGCTAAAGCCTGAGGTTAATTCGAATTGCGGTTACGGTTGTTTTATCCAATCATGCCAGTCCGCGCCGATGTCTCCCCGCCTTTTATAACGTTCCATCAGCGACGGACACCGGCATATTGTTTTTTGTTGTTTTATGTTTTTTGCAATCTCCCTCATAACGGCGGGAAATTTTGATACCGCCTTTTCCACAGCCTTACGGTCGACATCGTCGGAAAGCCCTTCAAATAATTCACCGGCCTTGAATGGCCTGTCAACAATACCTTCTGCATAATTTGTAACGTAACAGATAGCTGCGTAACATATCTCCAGTTCCTTTGCTAAGAAAACCTCTGGTACAAGGGTCATCCCGACCAGATCGCCCCCATAAGATTTATATTTTCGTATCTCAGCGGGTGTCTCTAGGCGAGGTCCTTGTGTACACACATACGTACCCTTATCGGAGAAGCCAATGTGCAGGTTCTTCAATGAATGGTTGATACAGTCTCTCAATGTAGGGCAGAATACGGGGGATTGCCGGACAAATCCTATCCCCTGATTTTTATAAAATGTGGATTCCCTGCCGTGTGTCTCATCTACAATATCGTCAACAATAACATATTCGCCGATGTGATAGGACTTGTTGATTGCACCAGGACCCGACCACGAAACAATTTGCTTGACCCCGAGTTCCTTGAGGGCATAGATATTAGCCCGGTAATTAACGAAAGGGGCTGTGAGGCTGTATCCCTTCTCTCCATGTCGTGAGAGGAAAAGTATCTCACCCGTTGAGTCGTGAATATGATATACCGGCTGTGAAGGTCCAAACGGTGTTTTTATTTCACCTATTCTTTCCCCGTGAATACTGCCTCTCTGGAGCAGGTCGTAGGCCTGACTACCGCCAATCACAGCAAAAGGTACATTAATATCGTATTTCATCTGAAGACAAATTCATTTCAGTTGTTTTCTATCGACTAAAAGCAGGGGTTGTCCAAAAGTTCATATGGTATGCTCATAAGACTTTTTGGATAGTTCTCTGCAAAGTGAATGTAAAAGATACTTCAAAGTGTATTAAAAAACAACTCTAAAAATACCAAGTTAGTTGCAGATGATTAAGAGCCTCTAATCAGTATTGTATCTAACTGGGACTTATGTTATATTTAAAACGTTTAAGAATTTCAGACTGGTAGCGTAACCGTCTTGGTTGCGCTTTGATTCGTGGAGTTGTCTAAAAAGTTTTTATACGTGCACATATGTAGTGGCAATTCATGAATTGCCACCCTGTGTTGTATAAAGTGTTGATTTTTAGAATATTTTAGACAGTCTCACGCAATTTCCTGCAAAGTTTCTGCTTTGCGTGAAACAGAGTTTCACTGACAAGTGTGTTCTCAAACAGAGCTTGGGAACTAGCAGTGATGGAAAAAACTTGCTATAGAAAACAATCCAATTTAGGGGATAAATTAATGTTACGTGGAATTATATTTGATATGGACGGCACGCTTACGAAGCCGAATGTAGACTTTGCTGCGATTGAACGGGAAATCGGCCAGAAGGTGGGCTTCATTATCGATTATGCAGAGAGGTCGAGTCCAGAGGAGCGTGCAAGGGCGCTGGAAATTCTTGAACGTCATGAGGCAAAGGCAGCAATGGAGTCTGAGCTTAATGAAGGGGTGCTGGAGATGCTGGAATTCGTTTCAAAAAAGAAGTTAAAAAAGGCGCTTCTGACCCGTAATTCCCGTAAATCAGTGGATACGGTTCTTCGCAAACATAATCTGCATGTACATTTTGAGTTTATCGTCAGCCGTGAAGATACAAAACCAAAACCTGCACCCGATCCCATTTATTTGTTGAGTAAAATAATGAATGTCCACACCGATCATTTGTTAATGGTCGGTGATTACAAATACGATATTATGTGTGGCAAAGCGGCGGGGACTAAAACAGCGCTGCTCCGTTACAAGGAGTATGTCGAAACCGAGATATCCCCTGACTTTGAAATAGATAGTATTCGGGAGGTGATCCATATCATTGAGCACTTCGAAAAAATTGAGGCAGGGTATAAAGGGGGATGCAGTGTATAAAAACGGATTGATTGTGTTTGTGATTTTGATTACTGGCGTTTTCCTTTTCAATATAGCTGCGTTTTCAAGAGAAACTTCTAATCCGAAAAACATCGGTGACGTCCTTGCTGAAATAGAAAAGGCCAACGTGGCGTTTAAAACCCTCAAAGCAGGTATTGTTTATACACGTACGATTACCCTGCTTGAATCCACTGAGGTATCTGAGGGCGAGTTGAGCTACAAAAAGCCAAAGAGGATGTATCTGAAATTTTATCCGCCCCGCAACGAGGTGAATGTTGTGGACGGAAAATATGTATGGGTCTATCATCCGGCAGAGAAGCAGGTCGAAAAATATGAGATGACCAGCAGCAAACAATCGCAGGGTGTGAGTTTTTTTGAGTTCGGGTATGGTGAGACGTTAGAAGCTGCAAAAAAGGATTATAAGATCACCCTGCTGGATACAAAGGAAGATGGGAAAAAACGGTTTTATATACTGGATTTACAGCCCAAAGACCCGAAATCCCAATATTCAGACATCCGACTGTGGGTAGAAGAGGGATTCTGGCTGCCGGGCAGAATAGAACTCTACGAGAGCGATGGTGAGGTAGTAAATATCATTGAATTGAAAAATATTAAATTGAACAAAGGTATGTCCGACAAAATCTTTGTATTCGATGTGCCGCGCGGTGTAGAGGTTATTGAGCTATTTAAGTAAATTGGAAGAAAACAATAATTCGACCACAAATTTACCCGAATAAAATACTAACAAATTTCTTGTGTGTTGACAGGTCAATTGGCAAACGCATCAAAACCGCAAAGAAAAAAAACAGAAGATGAGAAACTGAGAAGATGGGAAATTGAGAAATTAACCTCCCAGCTTCCTAACATCTCAACTTCTCAATCTCTCGGCTTCTAATGACCTTGATGTACTATGTAGTGTTTAGTAGCTATCCTTTTTTAATCATACCTTCAGCATACTGACATATTCAAACAAAATTACAAATACACAAAAAGCCTTAAAATGCATAAATAAGTATTTGACTAATACTTACAGGTGTGATATAGTTTGACCTTAAAAATTTATTAATTCACATATCAAAATGGTAGATGGAAATGTCGCAAACAACAGCCTGTTGAGGGCAATAGATATATACAAGGAATATTCGAACGGTGAACGCACATTACCGGTCTTGCAGAGAATTAACTTATCCGTAGAAAAGGGGGAGATTGTAGTAATTGTAGGCGCATCGGGCGCCGGGAAAAGTACTCTATTACATATCCTGGGAATTTTGGATACGCCTACTTCTGGCTCTGTAGTATACAAGGGAATAAATCTGATTACGTTAAACACGAAGAAGCAGGCCGAGATGCGAAACCGTATTTTCGGGTTTGTTTTCCAGTTTTACCACCTTTTGCCCGATTTTACTGCCTTGGAAAATGTTCTTTTACCAACCCTGATTGGTGGCGGATACTTAAAGAGAAAGGCAGAAAACGAAGATTACACCAGGAGGGCAATTTCATTACTGGAAAGAGTGGGACTGGGAGACCGGTTGACTCATAAACCATCGCAGCTCTCCGGCGGTGAAAGGCAGAGAGTTGCAATCGTACGGGCATTAGTTAATAATCCGGAATTGCTGTTGTGCGATGAACCCACGGGTAATTTAGACACTAAGACAGGCCATGAGATTCGGGAATTGATCTGGGATCTGAATAAAACATTGAATCAAACCGTTGTAATTGTTACACACGACGAGGAAATAGCCAGACATGCAGGGCGGGTTGTAAGGATTGTGGACGGATGCATTTTAGAATAGAAACGGAAAGAAAGGAGTAATAATTACAGCAATGGGATTAAAGATTTATATAAACGGTCAAATCGTTCCGCAAGAGGAAGCTAAGATATCGGTTTTTGACCATGGGCTGCTTTACGGTGACGGAGTCTTTGAAGGGATACGCGCCTATAACGGAAAGATATTCACGCTGGACGAACATCTGGACAGGATCTACGATTCTGCAACGGCTATTTCCCTAAAAATACCCATAACAAAGGCTGAAATGGCAGATGCTATCAAACAAACAATGAAGGTCAATAATCTGACGGATTCCTATATCCGCCTTGTTGTTACCCGAGGTGTCGGAAAACTCGGATTAGATCCAAACAAGTGTGCGACACCGCAGATTATAATTATCGCTGATACGATTGAGCTGTATTCAAAGGCGCTGTATGAAAGGGGACTCGATATTGTAACCGTTACCACGATCAGGAATCATTTTTCCGCCCTCGATCCTAAGATCAAGTCTCTTAATTATCTGAATAATATCCTGGCAAAGATCGAGTCCATTCAGGCAGGGGCCGGAGAAGCATTAATGCTTAATAAAGACGGTTATGTAGCAGAATGCGCCGGCGATAATATATTTATTTTTAAAAACAACATCCTTCTAACCCCACCAACAAGCGCTGGGATATTAGTTGGTATCACCAGGAATGTTGTAATGAAATTGGCTGCGGAGATGGGACTTCAGGTTAAAGAAGAATTGATGACACGGTATGATTTGTATATTGCCGATGAGTGTTTCTTGACTGGAACTGCTGCTGAGATTATTCCAGTTGTGAAGATTGACGGGCGAACAATTGGCACTGGCAAGCCCGGCAAAATGACTCTCGACTTGTTAAAAAGGTATCGCGATCTTACAAGAAACGGTGGTTAAGCGGGTTCTTTGGTTTTCGTGGCAGAGAAGGATGTAAAAATAAGCATAAATACGCCAACGCAGATTAAGCTGTCTGCGATGTTAAAGGTAGGCCAGTGGTATTTGTTGCCAATATGCAAATCAATAAAATCCCGGACACACCCAAACCACACCCTATCCCACAAATTTCCTATTGCTCCGGCCAGAACAAGCCCTAATGCAATATTTGATATAAAAATTGTCTTATCGGATTTAATGTAAATAAATAAAATTACGACAATTGCTATCGCTGAAAAAACAATAAAGGCGCTGGTTTTACCTGGAAACAGGCCAAAAACAACGC
>JAHFOY010000212.1 GCA_023261485.1 Planctomycetota bacterium | reverse complement strand
GTTGCCGGCGCAGGCACCAAGCTGCGTCCTCATACATATACACAACCCAAGGCCCTTATTCCCTTAGCCGGTAAAACAATACTCAGTATAATAGTTGACCAGTTAAGAGAAGCCGGTATTACTGAATTTATTTTTGTAGTTGGCCACCTGGGCGATAAAATCCAGGATTACATCAAAGAAAAATACCCAGAGATCATTTCCCATTTTGTAGTGCAAAATGAAAGGGAAGGATTGGGTCATGCCCTTTCTTTAACGCAGGAGGCAGTAAGTAATGATGAAATTATTATTGTGCTGGGCGATACTATTTGCGAGTTTGATGTAACAGAAGTTTTAAACAATCCCAATTCAATGCTGGGCGTTAAAAAAGTGGATGACCCCAGGAATTTTGGTGTGGCAGAAATTGAAGAGGATGGTTTCATCAGCCGCGTGGTGGAGAAACCGCATATACCCAAATCAAATATGGCGCTGGTGGGAGTGTATAAAATTAAAGAGAGCAGTATTTTATTTGATTGCCTGGAATCAAACATAAAACAGGGAGTAAAAAGTTACGATGAATATAACCTGACGGATGCAATTGAATGTATGATTGGGCAGGGAGTAAAAATAAAATCCTTTAAAGTACAGAACTGGTTTGATTGCGGCAGAAAAGAAACCCTGCTGGAATCCAACGCCACCATGCTTAAGAAATTCGGCAGCTCCATTGCCACAGATCATAATTTTGAAAATACCATCATTGTTCCCCCGGTAAGCATCGGGCCCGGATGTGATATACGCAATTCCATTATTGGCCCCAACGTGGCTATTGGCGAACAAACCAATATTCATTATTCCATCATTAAAGATTCCATCATCGGCTCCTATACCAATTTGTTTGAGATTGTTTTAGACAATTCACTCATCGGCAGCGATGCAGAAATAAAAGGGGAAAGCCGCAGTTTGAATATTGGTGATAACACGGAGATTGATTTGGGGTGAGAAAGTTGCGAGTAATGAGTTACGAGCTACGAGATTTTTATTTAATTTCTCCGCACTGTCTCCTTGGTCAACCTATTTCAGGACGAGACAAACAAAAAGCTGAGAATATATTCGTCGCCCCGCCATATTGCCAAACCTTTTCCTATGTTTACGTTTTTTCTACTGTCTTACCATTGCAACTTCATTGTCTCACTTGATGGCTTTACATACTCAAGGATTATATCCCGATGTCCAATCCATATTCCGTTGCTGTCTCGTGTTAATTTAATGATAGAAGACGTCCCGCCACGATGACTATTTAATTCTGTACGGTTTTTGTCTGTGATTAAATCATCTCTTTCAAAATAATAGATAATAGCATATTCAGGGAAATCAGGTGCTGATATATGTCCATGAACATGCGCCGGAGAAGTATGGCTTGGATATTGCCCCGGCTTAATCGTACGAAATTCATACTTCCCGTCAGAACCGGTTTTCATTCTTCCATGTATTCTTGGATGTAATTCTCCTGCTCCACCGCCTCCTGCAATATAGTATCCTTTGGTGTCTGTCTGCCAAACGGAAAGTATTGCATCTTTAGCGGGTGTTTTTCCATCGGGCAAATAAATAGACCCCGAAATAATCATTATTTCTCCCGGTTCACTGTCTGCAACCATTTTTATTTTTGATGGAATGTTAAGTGTGTCTTTGGTTATTGTTGCATGTTGATTTGAACTATTTGTTTGTCCGCAAGTGTAAACTAAAATAGTCAAGAAGAAAGTTATGGGGTATATAATTTTCATTTTTTGAATTTATATTTTATAACTAACCAATCAATACTCAATTTATCGGTAGCAGAAAGTAATAAAGTCAAACAACAAATTAAAAGTAGAAATGTTGTCATACCGTTTTGGAGCAATAGTCCTTTATGAAAAATGAATGTAGCAACAAACATATCAATGATTAAGAAAAAGCAGGATAGTCGTTTCATAAAACCCAAAATTAAAAACAGCCCACCAAAAAACTCGGTTGTCTTACACAAATATGCGCTTTGAGTAGGAAAAGGAATATTTGCTGTCTTTAGGGTGTTAGCAAAGTCAACCATATTACTGTCATGAAATAATGATAAACCGTAACGGACGAAAATTACCCCTACCCAAACTCGTAAAAATAAAGTCGCACCTGTCCAAAGTGTTTGTTGTCCGAAGAGTAGTTTAAATATTGACAGGATGGTCGATTTTAAAATGGCACATAACTATTGTATTTACGAAACTACAAATAAAAAACTTTCGTAAATGCCCCTTTTTGGGGAGTGATTGACGAAAGTTTAAAGAAAGCTTTATAATTTGATTTCATAATAAAGCAAAAAGTTTGATGAATGAACAATAGAACGATGAAGTGCCCGCCCGGATGAAGCCATTCGGACGGGAGTGACACAAGCGGCGATGCCCAAAGAACTATCGCCGGTAACATAAACTTCATAAAAAAAACTCCCCACTCTTTTGCAACGTTTTAATAATTGCCTTGTCATTATCCAAAGCAGTTCTTTAAATTCTGGTAAATTGCATTTATAATTGTTTGCCAATGCAGTCTTTCAGTAACCGGGTTACCCAATTATTTGGAATTGATTATCCTATAATACAGGCAGGTATGATTTGGGCCAGCGGATGGCGATTGGCAAGTGCAGTAAGCAATGCAGGCGGACTGGGAATTATCGGGAGCGGAAGTA
>JAHFOY010000106.1 GCA_023261485.1 Planctomycetota bacterium | reverse complement strand
GAATACAATCAGAATCATTTTAACAAATCAATCATTGTTGGTGGTGATATTACCATCATTAAACAACGCATGGCCATTGCCAGTACAAAAGGTATAGACGATTTTGATGAATCTACCATTCTTACAACCAACATAACATCTATGATTGAGAATGAAAGAGTCAAAGGCACTGGTTGGAATACCAGTACTCATTTGTCCGGTTTCAATCCCGAAGAGGCAGGCCAGAAATCGGCAGAAAGCGCCATTAAGACCATTGGTGGAGAAAGGATTTCTTCCGGAACGTATAACGTTGTTTTTGGAAGGCAGCCTGTAACAGATTTGTTTGCAAATATTGTAATACCGGCTTTAAATCTTTCGTCTGTGAATTCATCTGATACACCGTTTCTTGGAAAACTAGGGAAAGATATTGCGTCTGAATTGTTATCCGTCTATGATGACGGCACAATAAAGGGCGCTGTTGGCAGCAAGAAAATTTCTTGTGAGGGGATTCCTACGGGCAAAACGGATCTTATCCATAATGGAGTTCTTGTGGGTTTTCTTGCAAATAATTATCTTTCCAGAAAATTTGAGAATGTTTTTGCTTCATTTCCGCCGCGAAACGGATTCCGCTACCACAACGGCTGTAGAAATCATAGTGTACAGACGAAGATACATCCAACGAATATTGTCATAGAAGGCAGAGACGAAGTAGCCAGCCAATCTTTACTGTCCAAAATAAATGATGGAATTTATATTGGCAGGATTTGGTATACTTATCCTATCAATGGGCTTGCGGCAGGGGATTTTACAAGTACCATTATTGCAGATTCCTATTTGGTGAAGGGGGGTAAAATTGATAAACCCTTAAAACCCAATACCGTAAGGATAAATAATAATATAATGGATATACTCAATAACATTATTGCCGTGTCGAGAGAAAAAAAACAGACGATCGTCTGGGGAGGTGAAGAAGTTGTACTTGCTCCAGAAATTGCAGTTCGGGGTGTTAAGCTGGACAATATCTCAGGTTTTATATCTTAAAAAATTTGTTGAGTTTTGATAAGGAATTTCTTAGAATTCTAATTAACGTAGAAGACGATTGACGGTTTTAGATACGTAACTTTTATAAATTTTGTAAAAAAGGAGATCGATCATGCGTGCAAAAGTAGATGCGGATGTTTGTACAGGCTGTGAACTATGTACTCAAACCTGTCCGGAAGTTTTTTCCATGAGCGGCGACGTGGCTGTTGCTAAAGATAGTGATGTACCTCCGGAATATGAGGATACTTGCAGGCAGGCGGCTGAAGAGTGCCCGGTAGAGGCGATTATTATTACAGACTAAAATAGAACACTACAATCAAAAAGACCCTAAATATTAAGCTTATAATATATTTAGGGTCTTTTTATTCGTCTTTTATACATCCAGTAATGGTCTTCTGCCAATCCTTCTTCTTCTCTTCAGGATTGCACGTCCACCCTTTGTACGCATCCTCTTTCGGAAACCGCACATCCTTTTATGTTTTATAGAACTCTTTCTGATGTTAACCTTCATAATATCTCCTCAATTTTTAAAGACGTATACTCATTAAAACGTGGGGTTAGAATAACACATTTATTAATGCATTGTCAAGCTTTTTAAAGAACAATCAAATCGAGTTCTCCTGAGCGGTTATCTTAAATTTGGAATTCTAAAAGTGTTAAAATCGTATTGACATTAATCTTTTGAATTGCTAATATGTCCCGAAATAATCATAAATATTATGTCTAGAAATTAGTTAAGACTTAAAAAGTATCTTTCCTGATTTTTAAGGTGCAATCAAAGAGGAGGTGGTGTTTTTCATTGTAATTAAGCCTGTATAAAGAAATCCTTCCAGAAAATTACTATTTACATATCTATGTTATAAAAGGAGAATTGTAATGCAAACAACGACAAAAAGGGATTTATGCGAGAAGATAGCAAGAAGGACAGATAATACACATATGATAGTGAAAAAAACGATACAAATGTTTTTGGATGAGATTATCGGCGAACTTGCACAAGGTAATCGTATTGAATTGCGTGATTTCGGAGTCTTTGAGATACGCCAGCGTGCCGCCAGAAAAGCCAGAAATCCACGAACCGGAGAAGTAGCTTTTGTTCCTGCCAAAAATGTGGTAGTATTTAAAGTAGGTAAATTAATGAGAGAAAAGGTTGGCAGTCCAACCCAAACCCAACAACCCCCGCAGGGAACCTAATTATTGATAAATCAGTATGTCCAATCAAAAACAGACTATTGAAAAAGGAATTATAAAATCCATACAAGGCAATCGTGCAACGGTAGAAATAATAAAGCCGGATACAAAGGAATGCAAAAGCTGTGGTACTTGTGCAGGAATAGAAAACAAATCAAATTTTTTAGAAGTAAATGCAATTCCCGGCTTGGTTGTGGGTCAGCAGGTAACGTTACAAATAGTCGAACGTTCCCCATATAAAAGCGTAATACTCCTTCTTATTTTACCCATTATTAGTTTGCTAATAGGCAGTTTAATAGGACAAAAGATTCACTTTATATACACAGGCTCGCAAGATATCAGGATGTTGTTCTGCGGCTTTGTTTTTTTTGCTTTATCTATTTTTGCTGTTAGTATGTATGACAAAAAAATAAGAAGCAAAAAACAACCACATCAAAAAATCATATCCATAGATATTTTAAACAACTATAATCTAATTACAAGATAAGCTGGCATATCTTAGTAAAAGAGTTTTTTACATACTTTCACTTCGTTTAAAGTTTTTTGTAGAAAATCCTTATGAAAAGCAGATTAGATATGGAATTTGGGAATCTTGCCGTTTCTGAAGGATTTACCACACCAGAGCAAGTTCATATCAGCCAACGCATTGTTGATGCCTTTGAGGCTGAAGACCCAAGAAAGAGTATTGATGTTATCTTGCTTGACCGTGGGTACATTACGCATGAACAATGGATTTATCTATTAGAAAAACTGGGTATTACGGTTATTTTATGTCCGCATTGCAATAAAAGGTTTAAAGAAGTTGACACTGATGTTGGGGAAGTTATTACGTGTAAACACTGTGAGAAAACGTTTGAATATAAGATGACATCCGATCTGCACGCATACCAAACATCCTCAATATGCGACAACACATTGTCGCCTTTGCAACCGCCAACACACAATCATTATATTGGTAAATTATTGGGCGGGAAATACAAAATTATAGAAAAAATTGCCACAGGCGGCTGGAGTACCATATACAAAGCGAAAAGAACATTGCTTGATATTGATGATATTGTTGCAGTAAAAATCCTGCACCTAAATTTAAGCGATAACCCCCAGGATATTAAGAGATTTTACAATGAGGCAGCTATCATACGGGAATTACGCCATCCAAATGCAATTCATTTATATGATTTTGACCGTGATTCAAATGGTACGATTTACATGGCAATGGAGTTTATCTATGGTAAGAATCTAAAAGAAACCATAAAAGATACAGGACCGTTCGATGTTGCCAGAATGTTAAATATCATTTACCAGGTTTGCGATGTAATATCTACGGCACACAAACACCCAAAGAAGATCATACATAGAGACATTACTCCACAAAATATTATGTTAACAAAGGTTGGAGAAACTGATGACTTTGTCAAAGTCCTGGATTTTGGAATAGTAAAATTGCGAACACATGACAATGTCTCTCTGACCGGAAGTATTGTGGGAACACCTCCATACATGGCGCCTGAGCAATGGAGAGGTGAGTGTGATGAAAGAACAGATATATATTCTTTAGGGATAATTATGTATGAGATGTTAACAGGGGAGTCTCCATTTAAAGGCGACCAAATTACTTTAATGAATAAACACCTGAATGAAAGACCGCAGCCTTTCAGGAAGGTAAACAGGAATTCAGAAATTTCAAAAAAATTTGAAAACATCATATTCAAATGTCTGGAAAAAAACAAGAATAAGAGACCGCACTCAATTGACGATCTCAAATTATTATTGCAGGAGGCAGAAGGCTCTGCTTCAAAAAAAATTACGATTTACGCCAAAGCCGGAATTCTTGCCGCAATTCTGACTATTTTAATAATTCCAGTAATGTTATTCATTTTCTTTTTATCCAATAAGAGTGAAATTCCTCAACTACAAGTGGTCGCAGTAAAATCAAAAAGTAACCGTTCGACAGAAATTATGAATAATTCTGACAGAGAATCAAATAAACAAGAACGGCAATCACAAACCATAAAACAAGATATTGCCGGAAATTTGCCCGGCGATAATACTGAACAGAAAACGACCGATGACAATAAATATTATAATAAAGTAGTTGCCAATGTACAAAAATATGACATTAATAAAGAAACAAAAAATGTCGTATTAAAACCAGACACAAGGGAAGTACTAAAGAATGAAATACAAGCCTGGTTACAGACATACAAAAACGCCTGGGAAAAAGGTGATATTGAGACACTAAAGAAGCTTGGACATATAACCTCAGAAGAAGAAGAAGACAAGCTTCGCAATCATTATATGTATGTTCGTGATATAAAGGTTTCTATTCAAAATGAAGTAATTGAAATAAATGATGACAATAGACAAACTACCGTTAGCTTTGACAGAACAGATGAGTGGACTGACGAACGCGGCGAGCGGCACAAAGAAAATTTGCCTAGAATAGTCAAAACCCTTCATAAAGAAAATAACATATGGAAAATCGTAAAATAGGTCAAAATATTAAACCGGTCTTTTATGCTAAAAAATACATTGTTCCTGCTGTATTAATTATATTTACCTTAGTATTTTGCCAAAAAACATTTTCGGATAGTATCAGTGTCACGCCAAATTTACTTTTTATAGATGTCCAGGGCAGTGGCACTGCAACAGTTAAAATTCTCAATGATCAGAAAAGCCCTTTAAGTAACATACCGGTTGCAGCAAGGAGTAACAAAGAATCTGTCGTTACTGTTGCGCCGGGCATAGGACTGACAAACTCAAATGGACAAATTTCCTTCACAATAGCAGGCATATCTAATGGAACTGCGACAATAACTTTTAACACAAATACCCTGTCAAAATCTTTACCCGTAAGCGTTGTTTCAAACATCGCGCCCTGTGCAATAGCCGACAGCAGCGGCGGCGGTGTTGATGAATTTGGACCAGAAATGATGAATGACGGCGTAGAGAAAAAAGATTGTTCTTACCATTGGATAAGAACCCGAAAAGAGGTTGGCCAAAAGAAGTCCGGGTGGATTCGTCTCGATTGGGATGAAGATGTTACGGTCACCAGGATGATCATCCAGACGACGGATTGTAATGAAAGCTGTGGCAATGATCCAGACGATACTCTTTATATTGATTCTGGCAGGAATGTCGGCAATGGAATAGTTCAATATCTCGATGAGGATGAAATTACATGGATTACCGACGGTGAATTTATTGAAGAAATAGGAGATGTAGAATATTCATTCACAAAACCCATAACCACGAAAGCCATTCGTATTAAGAAAATCGCACCTTCCACACAATGTAACGGGCAACAGTCTAACCCGGTTGTTTTTGAATGGAAGGTCTACGGAACCCCCTCTTGTAACTAGCAATCCCCGGATTTATCTTACCATTTATTAGTTGCTTATCAAGCCAACAATATTTTATACACCTCATGTAACGAGATATATATAATCGTGCACATGCTCGGAAAATCTCACCTCTCCCTATACTTTTTACTGTAATCAAACTGTAGTAAACTCCAACAGAATCAGGCGGAATTACCAGAATTTTTTTGTGTAGTAACTTATATTGTGGTAATATATTGCGGTCATAACAGATACAACTTCGGTCGGTTATGAAAAACCAAAAATACCCAATTTCCCAACGAAGCAATAAGGACGTTATGCCTCATTAATATGACAGAGTAGCTACAATGACGCATTTACAGACATTTACTTTGAATCCATATCTGGAGTCATCTACTTAATGACAAGATATTCATTAAGCACATTCTCTGTTTTGTTAATTATTACTTTTTCGATCACTAACAGTTTTGCCGATAATCTGTCCGGCTTAATAACTTCATTATACGGTGGAAATGGCGTTCCTGTAACAAAGGTGTTCGAGGTGGAAAAGCCTACAGGGGGTATAGACGTAGTCACTACCGTTCAGGTCCCTTTAGATTCATTTCTGGAAATTCAGAACCTGAATTCAGAGTTAAATAGCGAAAAGGGTTCGTTCCCGGTTAGCTCAACAGGCGGCGGATTTACCTTTCAGTACGACAGAGAACTGGAAGTATTCACAAGGACAACCGACAGCCTCGGACCTATTTTTGCCGAGAGGGCTACTACTTTAGGGGAAAAGAAATTCAACTTCGGCTTCTCTTATACCTATATTGATTATTCAAAACTGCAGGGAAAGGATTTACACAATTTAAAATCTATTGTATTCCTGGATGAAAAACAAAAAGATAAAAATTTGCTTCAACTTGACTTTGATGTGAATGTGAAGAGCAATTTATTTTCTTTCTATGGCACTTACGGGATAACGGATCGCTGGGACGTTTCCATATTGATACCTATACTACAAGTTCAACTCGATGTTGATAGTACGGGAAGGATATTGAATCAGACAAAGAAAAAAGGAGCGGGTGGCAAAACCCTGGGTTATAGCTTTGATTCCGGAGAAACGATTGGCGACTCTATTTCCGGCGCTTCTACAGGCATTGGAGATATCTTTCTGAGAAATAAGTACAACCTGTTCACGTCGGAATGGATAGATTTCACCTCTGCGCTTGATGTGAAACTCCAAACAGGAAACGAAAACGAGCTTTTAGGGACAGGAAGAACCAGTATAAAACCATTTCTTATATTTTCAAAAAGTGTCAGCCGTTTTACGCCGCATCTTAACCTGGGATATGAGTTCAATGGCGGAAGTGAAGGGCAAGACAGAGTTGTATACACTGCGGGCAGCGACTACGGATTTGGCAAGGGAAACAACCATTTTTCTATTGCAGCCGACGTTATTGGCAGTCATAAAACAGAAAAAGCAACTATTGGCAATGATATTGTTGATTTCTCAACGGGATTCAAGTGGAGTCCGCGGTCAGGAATGCTCGTATTTGTCAGTGTGCAAACACCGCTGAATGAGGATGGCTTAAGGGCAGACTGGATTCCAACTGCAGGATATGAATTAAACTTCTAAGAGATATTATTTGCTACAAGCCATAAGTTGGTTGAGTCTGGATAAGGCTTTTTTTTCAATCTTTCTCACCCACTCACGGCTGATATTGAGTTTTTCACTTACCTCCCGGAGCGTCATGGGTTCTATGCCATCTAATCCATATCGCATTTTTAGCACGTGTGCTTCCCGATGATTTATTATATCCAGTAGTCTTCTTAACTCTTTCTTATCATAAGATTCCATTAATTCCTCTTCCGGCATTTTCACACGGTCATCAGGTATGGATTCGCTGAACTCCATTGAATCATCTTTCTGTAAGTACGTATCATTTAAAGTATAGGTGTTTTTCACCGCTCTTTCTATCCAGAGGGCATGTTTTTCATCGACATTCAATTCTTCCGCAATTTCATTTCTATCCGGCATTCTCTGTAAGGTGTTTGTAAGTTTTGAGGATATTTTCTTCCACTTATAAATTTTTTCTGCCATATAAACGGGAATGTGTATGGTCTTTGAATTGTTAATCAACGCCCGAATGATAGTCCATTTAATCCACCAGGAAGCATACTTGCCGAATCGTTGACCCATCGTGTAGTCAAACTTTTCAACGGCACGCATAAGTCCGATATTTCCTTCACTGATCAAATCAAGCAGAGATGCACCGTAATAAGCAAACCGGCCGGCAATCTTTATAACCAGAGGAAGATGAGCTATCACAATGGATTTTTTTGCCTCAGAATCACCCTGAGAAACTTTTCTGAATAATCTTTTTTCTTCTTCAACTGTGAGGGGAGAAATTTTTCTTAAGTCTTTGATGTAAACCTGAAAAGCGAAATCCATCTGTTTCCTCCATAATCTTCCTTGGTTTGCCCAGAAAGATCAGGGAGAACAAATCAGCCCTGACCTTTCTTAAGCATGTAGATCCCTAAAGAATAGAGAAAAAAGGGACCTACAAAAACTTATGAACAAATAAGATATTGTAATTTGATGTGAAATGTAAGAAAGCAGATAGTATGCCACTAGTCCCACGAAAAAAAATTATATACCTTTGAAAGTTGTAAGGATTGATATTGCTGAGAGTTAAAATCTAACAAAAAGAGTTGATGCTGTAACTATTATGCTAAAATAATGGTATAACAAATAGTGGCATTTTATGGAAGAGCACGTATGCGAGTTCTGTCAAACACCTGTGAAATGCGCACAAACCCGGCTGTTACTTATTGTAACACAGCAAATATGTAACGATAGCATACAAATTAAATAGTGCAGAGTGGAATTTTAAAAAACAACAATTAATTCAAAGGAAGAATATATTTTATTGTAGGTATGATTTCACTAAGTTGATTCTCGTAAGTGGGGGAATAAAAGAACATGTCTATTTAATGTTTTTTCATTTCCTTCAACATTTCAAGCACCTTTTCCGGCAAACCCTCTCTGTTTTCATAATTTACCGTTACTAAGCTGACGTCCACTCGGTTTTTTATTTCTTCAGTAAAGGCATCGCCGTTTTCCTTTATCACACAGAGGAGAGGTTTTTCACCATCGAGGATTTTTTTTACCAGTTCTCTGAATTTTATCGAAAAGAGTTCCATTTTCCCAATCTCATCAATGACAATAATCGATTTATCCTTCATGGCCTTTTCTATGGCCGGGAGGGCAACCTTCTCGAAGGAATCCAGATCAACCCGATATTTACCGACTTTATAATTGCTGCTGAAATCTACATGGGCCATAATACCTTCCTCTCCATCCAGGGTAACAATTCTGAAACCCATGCGTCTGTCCATGACGCGGATTTCTTCTGTAAAAAAACCTCCGGCAGATGTTCCCAGTAAAGGGATAATCTTTTTAATTACAGATGTCTTGCCTACACCGGGTTTACCTGTTATTAAGAGATGTTTTCTCACACTCTATTCCAACAAAAATTGCTTTATTGATTTACGAGAAGAGTTTTAGTGTAAGCTCACTCGCCAAGCGCTTTGACAATGGCTTCTCCAAACTTTTGTGCAACGGCTGGACCGCTGGCAGTAATAATGTTTCCATCCCTTTCTACAGCTGCACCCGTATATTTTGCACCGGCGGATTTTATGTCATTCACTGTAGATGAATAGGTGGTGGCCTTTTTATTTGCCAGCAACCCCGCCTTCGCAAGGGTCACTGGGGCAATACAAATGGCTCCAACGATCTTTTTGGCGTTGCTTGCATCATTTGCAATCTTGTGGGCAGTTGGGTTATCCCAGTATTCACTTGCTCCGGAACCCCCAACAAATATAACGGCATCGTAATCTGTAACGTTAATATTGGTGAATAGAATGTTTGGCTTTACCTTAGCGCCCAACATGCCGGTAGATTCTTTTAACGAGGAAGAAGCAACAGTTACTATTACCCCATTTTTCTCTAAAACTTCCCTGGGCTTCAACAATTCCTCATCCCTAAAATTATTTTGAGCAATTATCATCACGGCTTTTTTCCCTTTCACTGACTGCATGGCACTTTCTCCCATTACATTAAGGACTGACATACCCGACAAAATAAAATATGAGAAGATCAAGGCTGGAATTAGAAATCTATTTACTTGTTTCACAAACGTCCGGACCTCAAAATGCCTATTGCGAGTCCCAATCCAAGAAGACCTGCGAAGACAAATCCGAGAATACCCAGTACTGGAAGGCCGTATATTAAAGGGCCCTTGTTTGCCATGATAATGAGCGAAGAACCAATAATCAGGGCGGAGATGACCATGCTAAATGAAATGCGGTTGCTGGATTTGTCCATCTCGGTTATTAGTTTTGTAAGTCCCATATGTTCAAATTCAATCTTGAGGGTACCCGTCTTTATTTTTTTTATAATTTCATAGGTATCTTTCGGAATTACCTTGAGGATCTCCAATAATTCGGAAGAATAAAGCGCTACATCCTTAAATATGCGTTTTGGGTCGTGCCTTTCGTGTACAAGTCTTTCCACAAATGGTCTGGAATGTGCGATGGTGTTAAAATCCGGGTCCAACTGTCTCGCAACGCCATCAATAGTAAC
>JAHFOY010000105.1 GCA_023261485.1 Planctomycetota bacterium | reverse complement strand
AATGAAAAAGTTTATCAAGAATTTGTTCTTTCTCAAAGCTTTAAATTCTTGTTTTTTATTAATGGGAAAAACACTATGAGGAGACATTTGATTATTTAAAAACGAAATTTAATGACCTGATTTCACACATGTTTTGGTAGCAATACTGTTGACTATCTCTGCTTATGTGTTATTATTGGTGTTAGTTAGGGAATTAGATTTGTCACGTTATTGTAAGTGGTTCTACTACTAAATGGGAATCCGATATCACTGAAACTATTGGTTAAAGACTGAGGATTATAGTAAGTGACGCTGGTTGAGATACTGGAAAAGAATGCCCGGGAAACTCCTGAAAAGACAGCCATTATCTTTCACGATATCAAGATAAATTACCGAGAGCTTAATGATACGGTAAATAAACTGTCGAATAGTTTGCTGGAGATGGGTTTTGGTAAGGGGGACAGGGTTGGATTAATGCTGCCGAGAATTCCCGAACTTGTTATCGGCTTTCTCGCTGTTGCAAAGTCTCAGGGAATAGCTGTACCAGTCAATTTTGAACTTACTGAGGAAAACATTAAGACTATCCTAAACAGCATTTCACCACGTTACCTTATCGTCCATAGCCAATTTTTAGATCTCGCCGGGAGGTGTATTTCTTGCAATTTGCAAGTACAGATAATATCTGTTGGTGACTGCGGCAAGAAATGCGCATCATGGAATGACATTTTAAATAGAGGAAATACGAACAATCCAAACCTTGAGATTGGAGTTGACGATATTGTCTATCTCAATTTTACCTCTGGATCCACAGGTAATTCCAAGGGAGCTATAACAACTAACTCCAACATATACTGGAATACCATTGCCTCAATAGAAACACTTAAGTTGAAAAGAGACGATGTTCATCTCTGTATGTTTGCCTCATTTGCCCATCCCCATGAAATATTTGCACGCCCACTCTATTTGGGGGGAACCATGGTCCTGGTAGATAAGATTTATCCCAAGTCAATAGCAGAGGCTATATCAAATTACCGTGTGACGTGTATGATGGGTATAGCGCCTATATACGAAAATCTGCTGGAAGTCCTTGAACATAATGTATACGATTTTAGCTCATTGCGGATTCCGGAAAGTGGAGGCATGTATACACGCATGGAACTTATAGAAAGATTCAGACAGAAGCTGGGGGTGCCAATTATTCCGGTTTGGGGAAGTACGGAAACTACTGGAATTGCCCTTGCTTCTGATCCAGACGTGCGTGTACCACATGGTTCTGTGGGGAAACCATGCACCTCATACGAAGTAAAAATAGTAGATGAAGATGGAAGGGAACTCCCACCCGGAGAAACAGGCGAGATGATATTTAAAGGACCCGCTGTTGTTCAAGGCTATTATGATGATAAAGTGGGAAACAGCCAGTTATGTTTTAAATCCGGGTGGTATTATAGTGGTGATTTGGGGAGAAAGGACGCTGAAGGCAACTTTTATTTCGTTGAAAGAAAGTCAGGCATGATGAAGGTGGCAGGACTAAAGGTTTATCCTCAGGAGGTTGAGCGAGTATTGCTGGATCATCCCTATATAAAAGAAGTGGCTGTCATTCCTGTAAAAGATCGGTTAAGGGGTGAAGTCCCCAAGGCCATTGTTGTAACCAAAAATGGGAAGGTCTTAACAGAAAGGGAAATTCTGGCGTTTTGTAGAGAGCGGTTGGCAAATTATAAGTTACCCAAAATAATGGAAATCAGAGAATCACTCCCCAAGACCGGCAGCGGAAAGATAAACAAAAAAGCATTACAAATGGAGCATATATGAAGGCACTGATCGTTGATGCAGAATGGCAACCAAGAAAAAATTATCCGATATGTGAGGAAGAAGAAACAAAAAAAAGGGCAATTATTGGTAGTCAGGTATGGAGAAATACAACATTTAATATAAAAGATGTCCCCACGCCAAATCCAACCGATGACGAAGTCCTTATAAAAGTTAAATCATGTGGTATTTGCGGTTCCGATACCCACCTATACGAAACAGATGAAGAGGGGTATATAATCTTTTCAGGTTTAACCAAATTACCTTGTATTATAGGCCACGAGTTCTCAGGAATAGTTGAAAAAGCAGGTCGCAATGTAAAAGACCTAAAGAGAGGCGATAAGGTTGCCGTGGAAAGCATTATGTGGTGCGGCAGATGTCAGTCATGCAGAAGCGGATTTCCCAATCAGTGTAAATATATAGAATTAATGGGACTGAGCGCCGATGGCGCTTTTGCTGAATATGTGGCGGTAAGTGAAAGATACTGCTGGAAGATCAACGATTTAATGCATGTTCATACTGAGGAGGATGCCTTTGATATTGGGGCCCTTATTGAGCCTGTAGGTTGCGCTTACAATGGAATTTTTATTGTGGGCGGTGGATTTAACCCTGGCGCTATAGTTGTAGTATACGGTGCCGGACCTATAGGGCTCGGCGCTATTGCCCTTGCCAGAATCGCTGGCGCAAGCCAAATTATAGCCTTCGATATATTAGATGAAAGAGTGAAAATAGCTAAAGATATGGGAGCTGATTGTGCTTTTAATGTAAACAAACTCGATGGGCGGAGTCCGGCAGATAAAGTAATGGAGCTTACTGAAGGTTACGGAGCAGATATTCAGGTGGAGGCCGCTGGCGCTGCGACGAAAACAATCCCGGAGATGGAAAGGTCTATGGCTATTAATGGAAAAATAATTTATTTAGGCAGGGCAGCAACCTCGACGACAATGCATCTTGATATACTTGTATCCGGCGCCAATAAAATTGTCGGATCAAGGGGGCACTCCGGTTATGGCATTTTTCCTTCAATTATCAAACTCATTGCAGCCGGCAAACTCAATCTTGAAAGAATGATTACTGCAAGGTACACATTCCAAAATATTATGGATGCGATAAGGGCTTCTTCAAATAGAACAAATGGGAAAATTCTAATAAAGATGTAAAATCAAAATTAAAGTTTATAGTATAGCTAGTGGTAAGATACATATTCAGTATGAGAGACTATAATGAAGGAATAAATCATATAGACTGAGGTTAGAAAGTATGATAATATTACAACTAAATTTAAAGATATATATTTAATAAAGCATTAGAATAAAAAGAGTAACCATGGGAAAAAATAAATACAAGTTACCGCTTATATTGTCTTTGATGATAGCCTTTTTGATCGGATGTGCTTCAACAGGCATTGGCACAAAAGACAATAACACCAAAAAAACAGGAGATGAAAACCCGAATGAGAATACTGAAAAGATTGATAATGTAAGTATTAGAATGTCCACATTTATACTTGGTATCGGTGATACAGTTGAAATTTCAGTATACAGGCAAGACGACCTTAAAAGAACTGTTAGAATCGGACATTCAGGCATAATAACGCTTCCCTTGATAGGCGATGTGCAGGCTGCCGGTAAGGATATTTTTAAATTGAGAGAAGAAATTAAAGAACGTCTGTCAAAATACATGATCGATCCCCAGGTAACCGTTAATGTTACAACTGTACAAAGCCAGAAAATAATAGTTCTGGGGGAAGTTAATAGCCCGGGAATTTTTACACTGGAATATGATATTAATGTCGTAGAAGCAATATCCAGAGCTGGTGGCATGACGAACGATGCAAAGCTTAATAATGTGCTTTTAATCAGAAGGGAACAAGGAAAACCAACAGTGATTTCCCTTAATTTGAAAAAAGCGTTTAAGGAAGGCGATATTTCTCAGAATGTTTCGTTGATGAACGGTGATATAATATATTTGCCGGCAGTAACTATTGCGAATGTCAGCCGGTATTTCTCGCACATTTCACAAATAGTTAGCCCGTTTGTTAATTTAGAAAGCGGGATAGTTTTATGGCCGCAGGTAAAGAAAGTCTTGCAGGGGAAAGAAACGGGAGAGGTTCCGTTATCAATACCGACGAGATAGGAATAGCAGATAGATTATTTAATTCATATTTTGATTAACAAACGGGGACTTATGATAACCCTAATATCTTTAAGTACCGATGTTACTGCTTATTCCACGAGGATTTTATCTGCCTATTTACGGGGTAAGGGTCTCAATACACGGTTAATTTTTCTTCCTAACGTAGAATTTGAATCCCATAATGCTCTACCTGAGGAAGTTCCATATGGCAAAAATACAATTAATCAAGTAATTGACCTTTGTAAAGGTTCCAGCCTGATAGGCATTTCCCTTTTTACCTCCGATTTTCCTGATGCAATTTACCTGGTTAAACATATAAAGAAAAACCTAAACATTCCTGTAATTTTTGGCGGAAAACATCCATCTGCAAAACCCGAACAATCTTTATTGTATGCCGATATGGTTTGTATTGGTGAAGGAGAAGAGGCGTTAACTGAGCTTTTACTGAAAATTGAAAGCGGGCAAGATTATTACAATACCCAGAATATCTGGATTAAACATAACGGCGCAATAATAAAAAATCCAAATAGATCAATCATTGAAAATTTAGATTCGGTACCATTTCCAGACTATAGCTGTGATGATCATTATGCCTGGGAAGCAGGGACAGATAAAATAATTCGACTTACTCCTGAGATATTGGAAAAATATATGTTTCCGGAAGGAAACACAGGCTTAATTCCCTACAAAACACTCTTTTCGAGGGGATGTCCTTTTAGTTGTACCTACTGTTATTCTTTCAAAGAAATGTACAAAGGGCAAAAATATCTGCGTTTCCGCTCCATAGTAAATGTGATACAAGAATTAGAATTAATTAAAAAGAATCTTCATTATATTCAAATGGTCGAACTTCTTGACGACAATATATTTGCACTTTCATTAGAAAAGATAGATGAATTTTGCCATACCTACAAAAAAAGAATCGGGTTACCCATGTATTTTACCGGACATCCCAGAGATATTACCGAAGAGAAACTGTCTCGTTTCATAGATGCTGGATTGATAATTACCTGTATGGGAGTCCAAACTGGAAGTAAAGGAACCAAAAAGTTATACAAGAGAAATGTCCCTGATGAAACTATTTTGAAGGCTGTGCATGCCGTACACAAATTTAAGAATTCCTTAGTTGCAAGCGAATATGACGTCATCCTCGATAATCCTTATGAAACTAATGAGAATCTGGTAGAAACCATTAGATTGCTTCTTAAATTCCCTAAACCCCGCCATTTTAAGCTGTTCTCTTTAACTTTTTTCCCCGGAACAGAATTGTATGAGAAAGCAAAGCAGGATGGAATATTATCCGAAGAAGATGAATTCAATGAATATAAAAAAACTATTTTGGTTTTTTATATAGAAAAAGAAAATATTTGAATTTTATTTTTCTCTTTTTGAATCAAAACGTACCGGATTTTATTATCAAAATTCTGATAAACAAATATGTAATATTTTTATTTGATAGGCCTTTGATAAATGAATTTTTTTTTAGAACGTTAACGTCCCTTAAAAAATTTAGGGAAAAAAGAAGGGGGAAAAGGCGAATATTTGTGAATACCATTAAACCGGTCTTGTTGAAATAGAAAAGAAGTGGTTATTGATTTTATATAATACATTCATTCTTTTATAAAAAAAGCCGATAATAAAACTCTAACAATGTAATTTACCGCAGAAAGAGGATAAATCAACTTATGGAGTTGAAAAGGTACTGTGAGATAGTCTGGAATAGGAAATGGATATTAATACAAGCGGTTTTACTAATACCGCTATTTGTTTATATCCTGATGCACGTTGTTTCTCCTATATACCAGAGTAAGGCAAAACTATGGGTCAAGGTGAATACCCTCCGGCAAAAATTTATATCGAATATACCATCGGAATTTGGAAGGTTCGATTTTATCGAAACCAAAAATGCTCTGGCAACGATAGAAGAAATTTTGAAGAGTGATGCAGTGATTGGAAAAGCAATTGATGAGATGGGGTTAAAGGATAAAGACGGGAAAACCATCAGAAAAAATGCCTTTACAAATCCAAATATCGTTAAGTTAATTACCCAGAAAAAAGGAGTCCAGGTTAAGCTGATATCGGATTCGGAAGCCTTTAATATTGTTGGTTATTCCAATGAAACTTCCGAGGCAAAAGCTATCGCCGAAAAAGTAATAGATCGGTTTTTAAATGCTGTTTCCGGGATGTACAGGGAAGAAGTTGAGAAGGCTATAAAGACAATTACAGAGCGTATGCTTGATGTCGAATCCAGGCTTATGGCCGCGGAGCAGGCAGTATCAGATTACAAGACTAGAAATCGTCTCTATAACGTTGAAAACCAAACAACTACTTTAATTTCTGCTGCATCGACAATGGAATCAGAACTCAATAGCACGGAAAGGACAATAAAGACTGCTAAGGAGCGCCTTGTAGCTGTAAACGAGATACTGTCCAACCAACCGGAGTACAGAAAAGCTCAGAAAACTATTGAAAGCAACCCGCTTATTGAGGATTACAAAAAACAACTTTTGGGACTGGAGTTAACCCTGGCTAAACTCAGAACAGAACTAACCACTGAGCACCCCGACGTTAAATCCCAGATAAATCAGATCGAAGCCGTAAAGTCCGGGATTGTTAAAGAAATAAAAAGGACTTTTGCATCTCAAAATATCGAAAGAAACTCATATTATGATGAACTTGTTTCCAGATATTGTGATACAAAGATTGATATTATAACGAACACTGTCACGAAAAAGATTATGGCAAGGCAAATAGCAAAGAAAAATGCGAAGCTAAAAATTTTAACAGCGAAGGAAAGGGAACTGACTCACTTATCAAAAGAAATGGACAATTTGAGAACAATATATACCACGTATTTTACAAATCTTGAATCCGCAAAAAGTGTTCTCAACATGGATGTCACGAATGCGGTAGTGATTCAACCGCCAACATTGTTCAGTAACATAAAAGAAAATCTGCGGTTTCCACCCGAAAACAAGCTGAAACATACAGCAGCAGCAACAATAATAGGACTGCTGTTTGGTATATTCCTGGTATTCTTTTTAGAATATATAAACGATAAAATATGGAATTCCAGGGATGTTGAAAACGCACTTAATTATAAAATCATTAGTACGGTTCCAAAAGCTAACATAAGGGATCTGAATGTTGAAAAGCTGGAAAGTTCTCGACTAGCGGATAGTATTTACAATCTTGTGGCAAATATGAAATTATACAAAGGCGACGTCTTGGGCAAAGTCATATCAATAATAAGCCCCGTAAAGGGGGAAGGTAAATCAACGTTAGCTGTTTTTTTATCCAGCGTGCTGGCTCAACAGGGAAAGAAGGTCATGTTGGTCGATGGGAATCTGAGATGTCCTTCACTTCATCATATCTTCAACCTTCCTCAAAAAACCGGTCTTGCTAACTATTTTTTACACGATGCTAAAATTCAAGAATTGCGGTGCTCAACGTCTATATCAAACCTAAACGTTATTACCTCTGGAACTGTTCTTGTTTCTAATCCGCAAAAACACCTTGATTCTGATAAGTTCGCGGAACTTGTCAAATCGTTGACGGCAGACCACGATGTTATCCTGTTAGACACCCCTGCCTATGTATTTGGGAGTGATGCATTAATGATATCTAAATACGCCCAAGATATCCTTTTCGTAGTGGAACAGGGTAAAACCCCTGTACATAAAGCTAAAGAGTTTATGGTGGCTATAGAGCGAACTAATATCAAAGTAACAGGCGCGATATTAAATAAAGCTTAAAAAGTATACTGCTTAATTTCTTAACCGAGGAGTTTTATGAGCGAAGTAAAAAAAATCAGTAAGAACTCACTGATGAGTTACGTTGCAAGAGCTTCAGACCTTGTTGTTGGAGTCGTTACGATGTCCATAATCGCTCGTTTTTTGAGCATCGAATTTTTCGGCAACTATATGCTGGTAATGACCTGCGGATGGATTCTTTCAACAATCGTAAACATGGGGACCGAGCAAATTATTGTACGGGAAATTTCAAGGGAAAAAGATGAGGCATCCAGTTTCTTAGTAAACGGAATATTCGTTAATTTCCTGCTATTTTCCATATGCATTGCGATCTACAGTCTAAGCATACCATTTTTGAAATTAGAGCGGGTAATTATCTTTGCCCTCTATCTTAATTTTTTATCTGAAGCAATGAAGGCTTTTTTGCGTGTTATTATTTCCGTATTTATAGCCTATGAAAAGATGGGATACGATGCTCTCCTGACATTCCTTGCCAGAGTAATTGTATTAATTTCAACAATTGCCATTGTCTACTTTAAATTGGACTTTATCTATCTTTTTGTTTCATGCGTTGCAGGAAGTGGTGCCGGATTATTGCTGGGACTTATTATTTTGTTAAAAAAGTTTGTGGTGCCAAAGATCGAGATACAATTCGGCAGATTGAAATACATCTTTATTGAATCTTTCCCTGTTGGAATAAACATAATCTCACAACAGTTTTATTTCTATATTGGGGTTTACGTGGTAAAGATGCTGGAAAATGAAGCTGCGGTAGCTTTCTTCCAGGGGCCAAACAAGCTGGTAACTCTTTTCCAGATAATACCCATTGCTTTATTGGCTGCCTTTCAGCCCCTTATGTCACGCCTGGCGGTCTCAAACACATCATCCAATAAATTTGAATTCGTGTATCAGAAATCTTTCAAATTCCTGTTTATCATCAGTTTTCCGGCATCCGTGCTGGGGATGGTACTTGCCCATAAAATTATTTTGTTGGTCTTTGGTGAGGGTTTTAAAGATGCTGTCATCTCCTTCCGGATACTTATCTGGGCTGTTAATTTCATTTTTTTGGACGTCCTGCTGACATTTGTTCTGACGTCTATCAATAAACAACGATTGTTAATTCTAGGTAACGTGATGTGCGTACTAACAAACACGATATTAAGCATTATCTTTGTAAAGAAATATGGATATGTTGGCGCTGCCTGGGCCGCTTTAATTTCGTATGGAGTAGTTTTTGTAATTGATTTTTATTTTGTAACAAAAAACCTTCAATGCACCCCATTAAAACAGGGAATTTTACAACCTGTCATAAGCAGTCTAATAGCAGGATTTGTTTTGTATAGTTTTAATGGCTTTAACATCGTATTTCTGTTTTTATGCGGGATAATTACTTATTTTGGATTAATCTGGACTTTTAAGACGTTTACGCTGGAAGAAAGGCAACTCTTCAGAAGCATTTTTATTAGAACATGATTAGCGATATTTTTATAAGTTTTGGAGAAGTTCAATGAAGGTAACCTTTATATCACCGTACCCTGATATTACCGCTTTTGGAATCAGAGGTATCTCTTCGTATTTAAAAAAGCACGGACACAAGACACAGCTTATTTTCTTGCCTGATCCACATGGTGATAACCTTATGTATAATGTGCAGAGATACGAAGACAATATTCTTAAGGAACTCGTCTCGCTGTGCAAAGATTCGAATCTCATTGGGATAACGTTGATGACAAATTTCTTTGATGCTGCTGTCCAGATTACCAGAAGATTAAAGAGTGAGATTAGCACGCCAATAATCTGGGGAGGGGTTCATCCCACAATTTGTCCGGAGGAGTCCTTAGAATACGCTGATATGGCATGTATCGGCGATGGCGAAGATGCCATGCTGGAACTTGCAAATAAGACGGCTAGCGGTGAAGATTGTTCAAACGTTGCAAACTTCTGCATAAAACACAATGGTAAGATAATAAAAAATCCTGTCAGACCGCTGACGCGTGATCTCGATCACTATCCAATCGCCGACTACATAATGGAAGATCATCACATAATTCTGGACGGTCATATAAGGCCATTGACGCGTGAATCAATAAGATTCTTTCAGGAAAGAGCGGTTCTCTCGGTTTTTTTAAAAAAAATAGGTTATCAAACCATGACGGGAAGGGGTTGCCCTCATAAGTGTACCTACTGTGTTAATGATATGATTAAAAATCTTTATGCCGGACAAAGTTATTTAAGGTGGAGGTCAACGGCACACGTAATGGAAGAACTCTTGTGGGTTAAAGAAAACATGCCATATATCAATTTTATATGGATATCTGACGATGCCTTTTTTGCCCGTAATCCGGAAAGCCTGCGCGAATTTTGCAGAGAATATAAAGAAAAAATAAATATTCCGTTTACCTGTTTAGCAAGTCCATTAACCATTACAGAAGAAAAAATGGAAATATTGATTGACGCCGGATTGATATACCTCCAGATGGGCGTGGAAAGCGGCAGTAAAAATGTGCAAGAAGTATTTAACAGGAAAAATATGTCTAATGAGAGGATGATAAAGGCAATCAGGATTA
>JAHFOY010000104.1 GCA_023261485.1 Planctomycetota bacterium | reverse complement strand
TGGGCTGGTTAACAAAGAAATGTCGTATGAAGATTTCTTTACCCGCATACCGAGCGATTATTATCTGAAGGACGTAAATCGAAGGGTTGATACTATGGATTCCGGTGATTTTGCAGCATTAGAAAATGAGGTAAAAGACGCCTTCCATAATTACAATAAGGGTGTAATGCGCATCTTCGAAAGGGCGAAGGCAAGGAGCAGCGTGTATCTGCACAATCCCAGAATCTTTTTTAATGACGTTGAAAAATTTTTAGGCTGGGTTTAGCCATGACAATAAAGATTTTTAATCATCCGGTCTCAAAACGGCTCATAATGCTCATTTTGGGAGACCTGCTTATTGTAAACGGGTCAATCTTTCTATCGGCGATACTTCGTTTAGGGCTGAATGCCGGATGGGGTTATATACAAAGCAATCCCTGGTCATTTATATTAACAGGTTTAATCTACATTATTACGTTCTTTTCCACCGAACTTTATGATATCCGAAAGGATTTTAAATCTATCGGGAATGTCATGGCCATCACGTTTGCTTCCACCAGCGCCTTTATCATTACAACGCTGTTGTTTTACATGAACTGGTCACTGCGAATAGGACGGGGTGTATTTATATTAAACGGGGTACTCATTACCCTTTTTATTATCGGATGGAGGATTTTATACAGTTATCTCCTGGAACAGCCGATTTTTAAACGGAATGTCTTAATTGTTGGCGCCGGATGGGCGGGAAAAACTATTTTGCAAGAAATAAATAGGTCGCAAAAATCCGGATTGAGGATAGTAGGTTTTATTGACGACGACCCATTAAAGAAGGGTAAGCTTGTTGAAGGGTTACCCGTATTGGGAAATCGAAATACGTTAGACAATGTTATTCGCCAAAATGATGTTGATCTGATAGTTGCGGCCATTACGCATGAAAAACATGCCGATTTAATTAAGGCATTGATTAACTGTTCATGGAAGGGGATAGACATCATTGATATGCCCGCTATTTACGAGCAACTCACGGGTAAAATACCGTTTAAACATATTAATAATATGTGGATGTTGCACATTGCCATTGGCAAGCCCAAGCTATACAGCAGATTGATTAAGCCTGTTATTGAAACATGTATCGCCTTAGCGCTATTTATTTTGTTAATACCCGTCATGCCGATTATAGCGATATTAATAAAATGCGATTCCAGGGGCAGGGTTTTTTATACTCAGGAACGCATTGGCAAGGACGGTAGAAAATTTACCATTATGAAATTTCGCACCATGGTTGAGAATGCGGAATCGCGTACCGGAGCGGTTTATGCCTCAGATAACGACCCCAGGATTACAAAGATTGGGAGATTTCTCAGAAAGTGGCGATTGGACGAGATTCCCCAATTGTTAAATGTTATCAAAGGGGACATGAGTTTGATCGGGCCGCGTCCGGAAAGGGAAGTCTTTATCCGGGAGTTTGAAGAAAAAATACCTTTTTATACCCAGAGGCTTTTGGTGAGGCCCGGCTTAACTGGCTGGGCGCAGGCAAAGTATCCCTATGCATCTTCGATAGAACAAACGGAAGAAAAATTACAGTACGACCTTTATTATATTAAAAATATGTCGTTTATCCTGGACGTTGTGGTATTTTTGAAAACCATAAGAGTCGTACTGTTTGGAAAGGGAAAATAATTGTATGAAATTCACAAAAATGCATGGCATTGGCAACGACTATGTTTATGTCAATTGCTTCGAAGAAGAGGTCAAAGACCCCGCAAAACTTGCCCCGATTATCAGCGACCGACATTTTGGCGTTGGGTCTGACGGGCTTATCCTCATCCTGCCGTCGAAGGTGGCAGATTGCAGGATGCGTATCTTTAATGCCGACGGCAGCGAGGCGCAGATGTGCGGAAACGGCATCCGCTGCGTCGCAAAATATGTGTATGATCACAAGATTACGGCAAAAAATCCACTTGCTGTAGAGACCCGGTCAGGCGTTAAGACGATCCAACTTTTTACAACGAATGGGAAAGTGTCCAGTGCGAGAGTTAATATGGGAAAACCTAAACTCATGCGGTCAGAAATTCCCATGCTTGGCAAGGAAACCCAGGTAATCGATGAACCATTGATTATTGGCAATGGGGTATCATTCCGGATTACCTGCGTCTCTGTGGGGAATCCGCATTGCGTTATCTTTACTGATAATTTTGGCAAAATCGACTTACCTCAACATGGCGCAGAAATTGAGCGTCATCCCTCATTTCCGGAAAGGACAAACGCCCACTTTGTCCAGGTTCATAGTCCCGGAGAAGTTACCATGAAGACGTGGGAACGCGGTTCGGGGATAACCCTGGCATGCGGGACGGGCGCTTCTGCTGTATGCGTTGCAGGTGTCCTTAACAAAAAGACTGACCGTAAAATTCTTGCCCATTTACCAGGAGGTGATTTGGAACTGGAATGGTCAGAAGACGGCAACGTTTACATGACAGGCCCTGCAACCGAGGTATTTACAGGGGAGTGGACGATAAGCAAATAAAAACACGGCTTAATTCCAATAAAAGAATGGCAATCAAAAAATCTGAATTATACAGCTCGCTTTGGGCAAGTTGTGACGAACTGAGGGGCAGCATGGACGCAAGCCAATACAAGGACTATGTATTGGTTTTGTTGTTTATGAAGTATGTATCCGATAAGGGCGGTGCACTGGTTGAAATACCAGAAGGCGGCAGTTTCAAAGATATGGTGAAGTTGAAAGGACAGGCAGATATTGGCGACAGAATCAATAAAATCATCGGTGAGCTTGCCAAAGCCAACGACCTTACAGGGGTTATCACTGTTGCAGACTTTAATGACGATGAAAAACTTGGCAAGGGCAAAGACAAAGTTGACCGGCTGAGCAATCTCATCACCATCTTTGAAAACGAAGGTCTTGACTTTAGCGGTAACCGTGCTGAAGGAGACGATATACTTGGTGATGCTTACGAATACCTGATGCGCCACTTCGCTACCGAAAGCGGAAAGAGCAAAGGACAATTCTATACACCTGCCGAAGTTTCCCGAATTATTGCCAAAGTGATTGGAATTAATAAATCAAAAAGCAAATCAGAGTCCCTTTATGATCCAACCAATGGATCGGGTTCCTTGCTTTTAAAGGCAGCAGACGAAGCGCCAAACGGCATAACTATTTACGGACAGGAAATGGATAATGCCACCCGCGCCCTGGCGGTAATGAATATGTGGCTGCATGGCAACCCGGCATCTGAAATTGTGCAGGGGAATACTTTGGCTTCACCACAATTTACCGATGAGAAAACAGGTGCATTAAAAACCTTTGACTTTGCTGTTGCCAATCCACCGTTCAGCTATAAGGCCTGGATGAACGGCTGGAACCCTGTCAGTGATATTTACAAACGGTTTGAAGGTTACGACGCTATACCACCTAAAAAGAATGGCGACTTTGCTTTTCTCTTGCACTTGATTAAATCATTAAAGTCTAAAGGCAAGGGCGCTATTGTTATGCCATTGGGAGTTTTGTTCAGAGGGAATGCAGAAGCAGACATCCGCAAGAAAATCATTCAGAAAGGATACATCAAAGGCATTATTGGTTTACCTCCTAACCTTTTTTACGGAACGGGCATTGCCGCCTGTATTGTGGTGTTGGATAAAGAAGATGCCGAACACCGCAAAGGCATTTTTATGATTGATGCCGGTAAAGGATTTATCAAAGACGGCAACAAGAACCGACTTCGTGAGCAGGACATTCACAAGATTGTGGACACCTTCAACAACCGCGTTGAGATTGATAAGTATTCACGAATGATACCGCTTTCGGAGATTGCCGACCCAAAGAATGATTACAACCTGAATATTCCGAGATATATTGACAGTCAGGAAGCAGAGGATTTACAGGACATAGAAGCCCATTTGCTTGGCGATATTCCCAACCGTGATATTGACGACCTGGGTGAATACTGGAAAGTGTATCCAACCATGAAAAGCAGGTTGTTTGCCGCAAGTAAGCGTAAAAGCTATTCTGCTCTGTGTATACCAAATGAAGAAATAAAGCATACTATTTTCCATCATCCTGAGTTCACTGCTTTCAGCAAGCAAATGGATGAAGTGTTTGGCAAGTGGAAAAGAGAAACAACCACCTACGCAAAGGCATTGGATAAAGGCTTGCATCCCAAACAGGTCATCCATGAAATATCTGAAAACCTTTTGAAGAGTTATACCGATAAAAAATTGACTGACAAATACGCCATGTATCAGCACTTGATGAACTATTGGGCTGAAACCATGCAGGACGATATGTATGAGCTCTCTGCCGATGGATGGAAAGCAGGCAATGAAGTAAGGCGAATCATTAAGAAAACAAAAAAAGGGGATAAGGAAATTGAAAAACAAGTTGCAGGTATCGAAGGACTGGAAGGGACATTGATACCGCCTTCTTTAATCATACAGGAATACTTTGCCAAAGAGCAAAAAGCCATTGACGATTTGGAAGCCTATGGCGAAACCCTTAACGCCAAAATGGATGAACTGCGTGAAGAACATGGGGGCGAAGATGGATTGCTGATGAATGCCATGGATGACAAGCAGAAGATCAGCAAAAAGAATTTGCAGCAAGCCATAAAGGATTTAGGCAAACGCAATGCGGATAATGCCGAAGAATACGATATGCTTCAGCAATACAAAAAACTGATGGATGATGAAGCCGAACTGCAAGCTAAGATCAAAGAAGCCTTGAAAGTGCTGGAAGCTGCTATCATTAAAAAATACCCGACTCTAAGCATAGATGAAATAAAAACAGTGGTAGTGGAAAAGAAATGGATGCAGAGCATGGAGCAGCGCATTAAAACAGAAATGGACAACATCAGCCACCGTCTGACCCAACGCATTAAAGAGTTGGCAGAACGCTATGAAACGCCTTTGCCGCAACTGTCCAATGATGTAAATGACCTGACCATCAAAGTGGATGAGCATTTGAAAAAAATGGGGTTTATATGGAATTAACAGGCCGCAATGTTAACATAAACAAATCTGAAGATTACAATAATCTGATTTCCAGTATTTCCGATGTTTATACTAAAGGACAAGTTAAGGCAGCCAGAGCAGTTAATTCTTACCTTGTAGACACCTATTGGCAGATTGGTCAACATATTATTGAATTTGAGCAGGGCGGTAAGGTTAAGGCCGAATACGGCAAGGCCCTGCTTGCAAGTCTTTCAAAAGACCTGACGCTTTTACATGGCAAAGGTTTCAGCCGTAGCAACCTGGTTTATATGCGTCTTTTTTACTTGCGCTATCCAATTGGTGAGAAGCCTTCTCACCAATTGAGCTGGTCTCATTATGTTGATATGGTCTTCTATCACCGTATTTTAAGATGTTTTGTCCTGATTGATCTGAAAATCAAAGAGATAAAACACTACGACATCAGCCAGATGAATATGTATCTGGGCTATTTTGCCAATGAAGAAAATGTAGAGGGGGACAACCCGCCTATCGGAATTATCCTGACCAGAGATAAGGATGACTTGTTGGTAGAATATACGACCTACCAGATGAACAGCCAGCTATTAGTACAGAAATACCAACTTTATTTGCCTAACCGCGAAGAATTGAAGCGATTGATCGAGGAAGAACTGCGAAGAGCAGAACTGGCTGGAGGCGGCGATGAGTAACATTCCTCAGTGGTAGAAAATAAATGGATGCAGGGCATGGAGCAACGCATAAAAACAGAAATGGACAACATCAGCCACCGCCTGACCCAGCGCATTAAGGAGCTGGCGGAACGGTATGAAACGCCATTGCCGGAACTGACTGTTGAGGTCGGCGAACTGGAAAAGAAAGTCAATGCTCACCTTGAAAAGATGGGGTTTGTATGGAAGTAGGGAAAGATAACATGAACGGCCTCGCATTCTACGGCAATTTATTGAGTGATATTAAAAGCCGTATTCGTCAGGCTCAATCAAGGGCAATGTTTTCAGCGAATGCTGAAATGATAGCAATGTATTGGGACGTTGGCAGGATGATCCATGAACGACAGCAAATGGAAGGTTGGTCGGCATCAGTTATTCCCAGACTTTCTAAAGATATAAGAAATGAACTCCCCGAAATTAAGGGATTTTCAGAACGAAACCTTGGCCGAATGCTTGCATTTTTCCGCACATATCAAAGGATAGAAGAGTTTTTGCCACAAGCTGTGGCAAAAAGTGATCACGGGAAAGACTTGCCACAAGCTGCGGCGGAAGCAAAACTAAAAGATTTACTCTTCAGCGTACCCTGGGGGCATCATGCCTTGCTTATGGAGAAGATCAAAGAGCTTCCGAACCGCATCTGGTATATGGAGCAAACCATCCAAAACGGGTGGAGCCGGGATACTCTAGGGTTAATGCTTAAAGGCAGCGTCCATGAACGGCAAGGCAAATCCACAACCAATTTCAGATTAACCCTTCCCGATGCCCAATCAGACCTTGCCCGGCAGTCTTTAAAAGACCCGTATGTTTTTGACTTTCTGACACTCGCTGAGCCTTTTAATGAGCGGGAACTGGAAACGGAGCTGATAAAACACCTTGAAAAGTTCCTGATAGAGTTGGGCACCGGATTTGCCTTTGTAGGAAGGCAGTATCATCTGGCTATCAGCGACAAGGATTTTTATATAGACCTGCTGTTTTATCATCTGAAGCTGCGCAGCTTCATTGTGATTGAGCTGAAAAAAGGGGACTTCACGCCGGAATATGCCGGGAAGATGAACTTTTACTGCTCCGCGGTTGATGACCTCCTTAAACATCCTACAGACCAGCCGACAGTCGGACTTATTTTATGCCAGACCAAAGACACCATCCTTGCCGAGTACGCCTTGCGGGATGTAAATAAACCAATAGGCATATCCGGGTATGAACTGACCCGCTCCCTGCCGGAAAACCTGAAATCGAGCCTGCCGAGCATTGAGGAGATCGAGGCGGAACTGTCGGGAGGCGGCAATGAGTAACATTCCTCAGGGTTTTCAGAAAACTGAGGTTGGGATTATTCCGAGGGATTGGGGTGTTACAAGATTAGGCGAATTGTCTTATATGAAAAGCGGTGAAACAATTACTGCTAAGCGTATCAGTGAAATAGACACTTTTCCTTGTTATGGAGGGAATGGGTTAAGAGGCTACACTTCAGGCTATACTCACAATGGTAATTTTGCCTTGATAGGTAGGCAGGGTGCTTTATGCGGAAATGTGCAATTTGTTAATGGTAAATTTTATGCATCAGAACACGCTGTTGTTGTTACGCCAAAAGTAGGCACAGATATAAAGTGGCTTTACTATATGCTGGTAGATATGAATTTAAATCAATATTCAGAATCTTCAGCACAGCCTGGGTTATCAGTAGCCAAAATATTAAGATTACCGATTACCCTTCCCCCCACGAAAGCCGAACAAACCGCCATTGCCACTGCCTTAAACGATGCCGATAAACTGATAACCGAATTAGAAAAACTCATTGCCAAAAAAAGAAACATCAAGCAAGGGGCAATGCAAGAGCTGCTGAGGCCGAAAGAAGGGTGGGAAGTGAGACCAGTCGAGGAACTTTTTGATGTAACTGCAGGAGGTGATTTTAAAAAGGATCTATCTTCTATCATTAAAGATGAGAAGTATTGTTATCCAGTTTATTCAAATTCTCTTGTAGACAAAGGCTTATATGGCTTTTGCTCATATGCAACAAGCGAGGCAAATTGTATAACTGTAACAGCAAGGGGAACCATAGGTTTTGCAAATTATAGAAACCATAAGTTTACTGCTATTGGAAGGGTTTTAGTATTGAGACCTAAAATGGAAGTTGATTGCTTTTATATTTCAGAGTACATCAATAACAGAATTGAATTCGTTTTAGAAGTAACTGGAGTTCCCCAATTAACCGCCCCACAGATTTCTAAATATTTAATTGCCCTTCCTAAAACCAAAGAGGAGCAATTAAACATATCTGAAACCCTTCAAGACATGGACGCCGAAATAGAAGCCCTGGAAAAGAAACTGGAGAAATACAAGATGCTCAAGCAGGGCATGATGCAGAATTTATTAACGGGGGAAATCAGGCTGGTATGAAGAAGATCGGTGTTTTTATCAGCAGTGTTCAAAGCGAATTTGCTAAAGAAAGGCATGCCTTGTATGAGTATTTGCTATCAGATGCCTTGCTGGGCAGATTTTTCGAGCCGTTTATTTTTGAAAATATCCCTGCAACAGACCAGCGGGCTGACAGGGTTTATCCGGATGAAGTAAGACGCTGCGATATTTATATAGGACTGTTCGGCAAAGAGTATGGTTATGAAGATAAAAAAGGCATTTCGCCTACTGAAAGAGAGTTTGACCATGCAGGCCTTCATCATAAAACCAGATTGGTTTTTCTGAGCAATCACAAGGCCTCGGAAAGGCATCCCAAAGAATCCATTATTGGCTGAACCGATGTATCTGGCCGGTTATATAGAACGCATGGGCACAGGGACAGGCGATATTATTAGACTGTGTAAGGAAGCCGGTTTAAAAGAGCCGGAGTTTATTCAGGAAGAAATTTTTAAGACAATTATCTGGAGAAAAATACAAGCTACCGGACAAGCTACCGGACAAGTTACCGAACCGGTTAACAGGCTTGTGCTGGTTACAGAAGGAGAAATGAAAAGAGCAGAAATTCAGGAAATACTTGGTCTAAAACACAGAGAACATTTTCTTGAGAATTATTTGACCCCTGCTATAAGTCACGGCTTAATTGAAATGACGCATCCTGAAAATCCTAACCATCCTTACCAAAAGTATAGATTGACAGCAAAAGGTAAAAAATTAAAAGAAGCATTAACATCGGGAGGCCGCAAATAATATGGACGGCATCGGCAAAAAAGAATGGGAAACCAAAAACCGCGTGGTTGCTTTGTTCCAAAAGGAACTGAGCTACCGCTACCTCGGCAATTGGGAAGACAGGGAAGAGAACGGTAACATTGAAGAGGCAATCTTAACTGCCTGGCTTACTAAAAGAGGATACAGTCAAAAACTGATAAACAAAGCCCTGTATGAGTTTGGCAAAGTTGCCAACGACCAAAGCAAATCGCTCTATGATGTAAACAAGGCCGTTTATACCCTGCTGCGCTACGGCGTGAACGTGCAGCCGGAAATCGGGCAAAACAAAGAAACGGTATGGCTGATTGACTGGAAATATCCGCAAGAGAATGACTTTGCCATTGCCGAAGAGGTAACAATAAAGGGCATCCACAATAAACGTCCCGATATTGTGCTTTATGTCAACGGTATTGCCCTGGGCGTTTTTGAACTCAAACGAAGCACGGTTTCTATTTCTGAAGGTATCCGGCAAAATCTGGATAACCAGAAACACATTTTTATAAAACCGTTTTTCTCAACGGTGCAGTATGTAATGGCTGGGAACGATATTGAAGGCATTGCCTATGGAACCATTGAAACCAAAGAGAAATACTTTATGAAGTGGAAAGAGGTAAGCGAAGAACTAAATAAGAACGATGCTTATTTATTGAAGATTACAAAGCCCATCAGAGAAAAATCCGCCAAAGTTGATTATGTGCTTGATAAGAACATCATTGAACTGCTGAACAAAGAACGGTTTATTGAACTGCTTCATGATTTCATTGTGTATGACCGAGGCATCAAAAAACTATGCAGGCATAATCAATATTTTGCCGTAAACGCCTCACAAGAGCATGTAAGAAAACGGGAAGGCGGTATTATTTGGAACACACAAGGAAGTGGAAAGAGTTTAATAATGGTGTGGCTTACCAAATGGATTCGGGAAAATGTTGAAAATGCCCGTGCCTTGATTATTACCGACCGGGAAGAGTTGGACGAGCAGATTGAGAAGGTTTACAACGGTGTTTCTGAAAAGATATATCGAACCAAAAGCGGAAAGGATTTAGTCAACAAACTCAATGATAATGCACCGTGGCTGTTGTGCTCTTTAGTTCATAAATTTGGCGGTAAAGAAGAAGGCGATGTAGATGAATATCTGAAAGAACTGAAAGGCAGTCTGCCCGCTGATTTTAAGGCCAAAGGCGACATTTTTGTTTTTGTGGACGAATGCCACCGGACACAATCGGGCAAACTGCACGATGCCATGAAATCCCTGTTGCCCAATGCCGTATTTATTGGTTTTACTGGAACGCCTCTGCTAAAAAAGGACAAGGAAACCAGTCTGGAGGTATTTGGGAAATATATTCACACCTACAAATTTGACGAAGCTGTCAGTGATAAAGTGGTGCTGGATTTGCGCTATGAAGCAAGAGATATTGAGCAAAAGATTTAT
>JAHFOY010000103.1 GCA_023261485.1 Planctomycetota bacterium | reverse complement strand
CACCGACCAGCGCCTCTTTGTATTCGAAGGTATGACCAAATTTCTTCGCCACGGTGTCCAGCACCTTCAGCCCTTCCTTCATTATTTCCGGCCCGATCCCGTCTCCTGCCAGTACAGCAATGCTTTTTTTCATGTATTAATCTCCATTCAGTGATCTTTATGATTGTGTTAACATTTTACCACCTGGGGTGCAGAGAAGTGTCGAGTGACATGTGACGTGTGACGCAATACCCGCCACCTGTCACTTGCCACCCGTCACCCGTTATTTCTCCGCGTCCAAAATGGAGACTAATTTTATCTTTATTTTTAAGAATTGTCTACCCCATTATTTTGTTGACAGCATAAGGTTTAAAAAATTAGAGTATTTAGAAATGTCACATTTAATTAAAGAAATGCAACCAAAATTATGAGTGTTGGTGAGTTTGTTATAAGACATGAGGTCTACGTACGCCTCGGCTTCTTTTTCGGCATTTTAGCCGTGATGGCGTTATGGGAGCTGGCAGCGCCCAGGCGTAGGCTCACAGTCTCTAAGGTGTTCCGTTGGATTAACAATCTGGGTGTGGTGTTCCTTAACAGCTTTTTGTTGCGCTTCGCCTTTCCAACTGCTGCCGTGGGTATGGCAGTATTTGCCCTGGAGCACGGATGGGGGCTTTTCAATCACTTCCGGTTGACGTATTGGGCTGCTGTTGTGTTGTCGGTGGTTGCGATGGATTTTATCATCTACCTTCAGCACGTGATGTTACATGCCATTCCGATTTTCTGGCGAATCCATCGCATGCACCATGCAGATTTAGACTTTGATGTTACTACCGGCATTCGGTTTCATCCCATTGAGATCATACTTTCTATGGTGATTAAATTTGCGGTAGTCGTGATGCTAGGCCCTCCGGTGCTGGGTGTGATTATGTTCGAAGTGATACTCAATGCGACATCCATGTTCAATCACGGCAATGTGCGCATGCCTCTCAGTGTAGACAGAGCATTACGCTGGTTTATTGTGACGCCTGACATGCACAGGGTGCACCATTCGGTAGAGGAGCACGAGACTAATACCAACTTTGGTTTTAATGTCCCATGGTGGGACCGCTTGCTGGGTACTTACCGGGATCAGCCGCATCTGGGTCACGAAGGAATGATTATCGGTCTCCGGGGTTTCCGTGACACAAAGCGCTGTATGATGTTACACGGCATGCTGGCGATTCCCTTCATCGGTAAGATAACTGATTATACTATTAATCGTCGCACGTGGGGAAAAGGTCAGTGAAAACGGTTCATTTAATTTTAAATTGTATTGTCTGCGTGCATCTGCGAAAATCTGCGTCCCAGTTTAATGGAAATGAATGTTTTTGAAAAATTTGCCCTGGAATATGACGATTGGTTCGAAACGCATACATGGGTTTATCAGTCAGAAGTGGAAGCGGTCAGAAAATTCATTCCTGAAACAGGAGAAGGAATCGAGATTGGAGTTGGGACGGGCCGTTTCTCAATACCCTTTGGAATAAAAGTCGGCGTTGAGTCTGCGAAGGCAATGGCTGAAATTGCAAGGAAGAGAGGTATTCGTGTTTATAGGGCAAAGGCCGAGAATCTTCCATTTCAGGATAATTCCTTTGATTTTGCGCTTATGGTGACAACGCTCTGCTTTTTAGAAAATCCTTTCCAGACATTGAAGGAAATGAAAAGAATTCTCAAGCCTTGCGGGAAAATAATAATAGGAATGCTGGATGAAGACAGCCCATTGGGAAAACTTCAGGAAGAAAAAAGAAAAGTAAGTAAGTTTTACAGGAATGCAAAATTTTACTCAGTTAATCAAGTGCTGGATTGGCTGAAAAAGTTAGAATTCTACAATATACGAACCGTTCAAACCATTTTCAAAAATCCCAAGGAAGTCCTAAGCCTTGAAGCTATTGAGGAAGGCTTCGGGAAAGGGTTATTTGTGGTAATCTCAGCGGAAATAAATGAAATAATAAAATCTGTGTAATCTGCGAAACTTGTCCTAGTGAAAACGAGGATATGTGGTTTCTATTGTAATTATGAAAATATCTGTAATCATTCCTACGCTAAATGAAGAACTCCATATTGAGAAAACACTCCAGAGCGTTATTAAGCAGGAGAGGGATTACGAATTGTATGTGGTGGATGGCGGAAGTACCGATAATACGATTGCCATCGCAAAGAGATATGCCTGTGTAATAAACAGCAAGCACGGCCGGGCGGTACAGATGAATACAGGTGCAAGGTTGTGCACAGGAGATGTCTTGCTGTTCCTGCATGCCGATACACAATTGCCAGACAATGCCTTTCGTGAATTGAGAAAAAGGATGAAAGATGATACGGTAGCAGGAGGTTCCTTTTATATTGCATTTGACGCGGATAATTTTATACTAAGAGGTGTTTCATTTATAACCAGGTTCAACTTCAGACTCTTCCATTTTGGAGACCAGGGAATCTTTGTGCGGGGGGATGTTTTTCAATCACTCAGCGGGTACAAAGAAATACCGATTATGGAAGACTATGATTTTTACAAAAGACTAAGGGGGCAGGGAAAGGTTATCCTTATAAGGATGCCCGTAGTTTCTTCGGCAAGACGGTTCATCAGAAAAGGCGTGCTAAGGCAATTGCTGATTAATAAGTTCGTGGTGCTGGCCTATTGGGCTGGTGTGGACATTCGAACAATCAAACGTTTTTACGACGATAAGAGGTAGGAATTATGCAGATATTGCTGACTAACGATGATGGTATCTACGCACCGGGGATTGCCGCCTTAAAGAATCAGATTCAGACATTGGGGCAGATTACGGTCGTAGCGCCTGATATTGAACAGAGCGGCGTGGGGCATTCCATTACCTTTAGCCATCCACTGCGCATCAGGCAGGTGCATTTAAACAACGAGTTTATCGGTTATGGTGTGAACGGTTCGCCGGCTGATTGTGTGAAGATCGCTGCTTACGAGATTATGAAAAAGGGGCCTGACGTAGTCATATCAGGGCTTAATATGGGCGCCAACGTGGGGATTCACATCCTGTACTCAGGAACGGTGGCTGCCGCCGTAGAGGCGGCCATTATGGGATTTCCCTCGATTGCCGTTTCCTTTGAGATTACCGACAAATATGCCGATGTGGGGGAGGCAGCAAAAGTAGCAAGAGGCGTTATAGAACGTATCATCAAACATAAATTACCCAAGGGGTCTTTGCTTAACGTAAATATTCCGTCGCGTCCCTCCAATCAGATAAAGGGGATTAAGATAACCAGGCAGTTTGCCCACGATTTTAAGGAGACCTTTGATAAACGCATCGATCCCGGTGGAAAGGCGTATTACTGGTTAATGGGGACAGATAAGTCCATCCATCGTGAGGAAGGGACGGACCTTACTGCCGTCAATGAAGGCTATATCTCCATCACCCCGCTGCGTTACGACCTGACAGATCACAGCATGTACAAAAAAATTGAGGAGTGGGATTGGGGCAATGCGTTATAATCCCTTTGGAAGGTTTTGGTGGGAAAGAGCTCCATTTATTTGCTCGAAAGGGATTTTCTCATTTCTTTTACCGAACGGAAAGGCCCGTCCAATCTTCCTTTTTTATAATCTTCAAGGGCTTCTCTGGCTTTTGCCTTTCCTAGTTCTGAAAGTTCGAATTCTGATTCTGGAATTTTATCAATCAAAGTTTTGGGTTTTAGCACCACCTGATTTTCTTTCATTTCTGCCTCTAAAATGTCCCCCTCTTTCAATAATGTTTTCTGTCTGAGAATGCGCTCATACTTATTTATTAGCTTAGGCAAGCCCTTTTCTCAGTATTCCTATGAATTTCTCAGGCGTCACCATTTTTATATCCTCGTAGTTTTTAAGAGAAAGAAGGTCGTTGTCTCTGGTAACAATGTAGTCCGCCTGTGCTTTAAGAGCGCACGCAACCACCATATTATCATTAGGATCGCTATCGACTACTTCGATTAAAGGTATTTCTGTAATAAGGCGTGCCACCATCCTGAGGGTTTGAACATATTGGATTACGGTTTGGTCTAAGTAATGGTAGCGTTTTCTAATCTTCTGATATTGCAAAAGAGCCCGCTGGACTTCTTCAAGAATTTCTTCTGCTAAGCATATATCAAAACCTCCATTCTTAGCCTTGTGAAGCAATTCGGCAGAGACACCAGTTTTAGCAAGAAAAGCACTGATAAGAACCGTGGAATCAAGGACAGCTTTAGGCATGTTGTTTTCTAAAACTTTTCACCGTTTTGGCAATTTCTTCTTCCTGTTCTTTAGCACTCTGTTTTGGTTTGGGTTTGCGATCCTTAACGTTTTCCATGGATTCAAAAAGCTGATTCCATGTTTTTTCTCGCTCTACCACAGTAACCGGTTTTAGAAGGATTCCTTTTTCCACCGCCTCAGCTTCAAGAAAATCTCCTTCAGCGAGGTTGAATTTCTTGCGCAAATCGGCGGGCAGAGTTACTTGAGCAAATTTCCTTAGCTTTAAGAGACTCATATTTCCTTTTTCCTTTAAATAAATTGAAGTTTTATGAAACATATGCGAAATTAATAAATTAAGAAATTATAATATTATTATAAGCTTGATGAGGAAGACGTCAAGTGAATTAAAGCAAATAAATTCACCTGTAGTATTTTGTTTTACAAAGAATAAACATCCGCTGTAGCAGTGATTTTCTGTCTTTTAGAAAATGATAGGTACAGCGGATAAACCTTTTAACTGGGAATAAAGAGAGACTTTGCCTGAGAAATTGGGTAAAAACCTTTTCTCTTTGCCAAGCGTTTTTTGCTGAGCGAAGAGTAAAAAATAATTGGTAGATAATACTATGATTAAATAATCCAATGTTGCTTTAATCTTTTTTAAAGTATAAAGTGAAGGAAAATTATCGACTCCCTTGCCGTAAAAATCATTTGCTTTATAGACTTGCTGTTGTATTATATTGTCTCATCGTGTCGTTTTGTCTTTATGTTAAGAAAGATATAAAACAATAAAAACGACTTGAAAAGCAGTTAATATTATTCTTCATAAAACATCAATATGGAAGAAAAAGATAATAATAGAAATTCTAATTTTGAGCTAAAATTAAAGCATCTTGGGGGGCGATATGAAAATGCTAATCGATTTTTTAAATTTTTATGGATTAATTTGGAGATTTTAAATGCTGAAAAAATCATTATGTATACTTGTATTAACCATGCATATATATAATAGGATGCGCTGCAGTAGGTGTTCAGGTTACAGAAGAAAATTTATCAACACTTCAAAAAGGCAAAAAATCATGAAGGGGAGATTGTTAAAGCTTATGTGCATAATTAGCGCAGTTGGATTTTTTGCTCAGGTTGTGGGTTGTGCTTCATTATTCAAAAACAAATACGCAAATTTAAGTATCGATACTGACCCTCAAGAAGCAGATATTTATATCGATGGTAATAGAATGGGAAAAACTCCTCTGCCTATTAAGCTAACACATAAGAAACCCCTTACAGTAACCTTAAAGAAAGAGGGCTACGAGGATAAAACTTATATAATTAATAATCACGTAGGGGTTGGTTGGATTGTTTTGGATGTATTAGGTGGAATCATTCCTGTAGTTGTAGACGCTGTTACAAATAATTGGTATACGTTAGATGATGAGAGCGTTAAAGTATTGCTTGATGTAAAGAAAATTCCTAATGATGAACCAAAAACATTAGAAGCAAAAGGCACCAGCACGCATAATAAAGAGCGTACTCCCCCTTTTTTACCTACGTCTATTATCCCTGTAAACTCTCAAGTCGTAAAAGTAGAAACTACAGAAGTTGATAAAATCGATGATTCTTTAAAATATACTGCATCTGAATTTAACAAACGACTTACAAGCGATGAAGGACAATTGCAGAGCCTATACATAATAGAAGAAGGGCCTGTTCTATTTGCTAAGTGGACTTCCGAGAAGTGTTACTACCTGAGATCGGAGGTTCTTGAATTGGCGTTTAGTCTTTTTAAAACTTACCCAAGATTAGAGACAATAAAATCAATAAATATAGAGCGTATATGCGGTTCAGATGTGAAAAGTTATACCATTAGCGGTTCTGAGTTAAGGCGGTTTCGGGACCAAAAGATAGACTACGACCAATTCTTAAATGGAATTGAGTAATTAAATTTATTTGCAAGTATTCGTCTGACTCTCTGCATATTACACGTATGATGGTTAGTTTGTGGTAGTTAATCCTTCCAAAACCCTTTAAATCTGTTCGGGCTGATTTGCGTATAAGGCGCAGTATTTGTATATTTTTATGGCCAGCTTAAAACCGCAAGAATGCCTCAGGTCGCTGGAAGAGGCAATAAAAATCTTGACATATATATACCTCAACTCTATAATGTTTTTGCTGTAAGTTTGTAAGTATAAGTTATTGCAAAAAGACGTAAAAGGGCAGATAGCTCAGTTGGTAGAGCACAGGACTGAAAATCCTGGTGTCGCCGGTTCGATCCCGGCTCTGCCCACCACTTGTTATTACATTTGAATTGTTACAAAAACTTTTGCGGCTTCAAACATGTGATAATTGTCCAAAACACGATTGATAATTTCCCACCTTTCCTTTCCATTTCCTGAAATACGAGAAACGTTGCTAAGAGATGACCCAACTGATAGAAATCAGCTTATTGTGTAAGATACAACCGTAGAATATTTTGTTTTTATTGGATGTTTATAAGATATGATAAAATCACAATGCCTGGATATTAAGTCTTTAGAAGAACGTGCAATGGTTATTCGGAGGCACGTTGTCAGGATGCTCGCCAAGGCAGGCTCGGGGCATCCCGGCAGCTCATTGTCAACGGTAGACTTGCTGGTTGCTCTTTTCTATAATAAATTGCGGCATAACCCGCAGCAGCCTGCATGGCCAGACAGGGATAGATTCGTGTTGTCGAAAGGTCACGCCTGCCCGGCGCTCTATGCTGTACTTGCAGAAAATGGTTATTTTGGGGTAGACAAGCTTGACACCCTCAGACAGTTCGGAAGTATCCTTCAGGGACACCCCTCTATGAAAATTACCCCGGGTATTGAGATATCCGGCGGGTCGTTGGGTCAGGGACTATCGGTCGGTTTGGGAATTGCTTTAGCTGGAAAATTAGACAAAAAAGATTACCGTACTTACGTTATGTTGGGCGACGGAGAGCTTGCGGAAGGACAGGTGTGGGAGGCGGCGATGGCGGCAAGTCATTATAAGGCCGATAACCTGTGCGCCATCATCGATCAAAATGGACTGCAGATTGACGGGTTTATTCATGAGATTATGTCGTCGTACCCGATTCCTGACAAATGGCGCGGTTTTGGCTGGCATGTGATTGAAATTGATGGGCATAATTACAAGGCTATCTTGTCAGCTTATGATGAGGCGGAGAAGATAAAGGGTAAACCGACCGTCATCGTTGCAAAGACAATTAAAGGGAAGGGTGTTTCTTTCATGGAAAACCAGGTTGACTGGCACGGGAAGTCACCTTCGAAAGAAGAAGCGGAACGGGCTTTGGCTGAATTAAAATAAATAGTGATATTTCACCGCAAAGACGCTGAGGTCGCAAAGAAGTAAATTTCTGGGGTAAACGGTAACGAAGCCTGTATCGTATAGGAATTTCAAATACCCCCCTATCATCCCCCCATAAACGGGGGGGGAAAGTTGCTGAATGCCTAATTAAATGTTCAGGAAATTCAATCTTTTTAAAATTATGTAATGGATAAACACACCCCTACCCCTCTCAAGAGGGGAATTTTAGAAGTCCCCTCTTGGGAGGGGATTGAGGGGTGGGTAAAAATGGTGAAAATATAAAATGACAGAAATGATAGCTACACGCCAGGCATACGGCGATGCGCTGGTAGAACTGGGAGAGAAAAACAAGGACATCGTGGTGCTGGATGCCGACCTTTCAAAGTCCACAACCACGGCAAAATTCGGCAAGAAATTTCCCGAAAGATTTTTTAATATGGGAGTTGCTGAGGCTAATATGATGAATACGGCTGCGGGGTTGGCGACATGCGGGAAAATTGCCTTTGTGAGCAGCTTCAGTATTTTTGCCACGGGCCGGGCATGGGAACAGATCAGAAATACGATCTGTTACAGCGGATTAAATGTAAAGATCGTTGCTACGCATAGCGGGGTTTCAGTCGGTCCCGACGGGGCATCACACCAGTGTATCGAAGATATTTCTCTGATGAAGACAATTCCTACCATGACGGTTGTTGAACCGTGTGATGCGGTGGAAACAAGAAAGTCCATTCTGGCGGCGGTAGCCCACAAGGGTCCCATTTATATCCGATTGGGCAGGGCTGCGGTACCGGTAATTACAAAAAAGGAAGACCCGTTCTCGATCGGGAAAGCGAGTGCCCTCAGAAATGGGAAAGACGTGGCGATTGTTGCCTGCGGGGCGCTGGTGGCTAACGCACTCACAGCGGCGGATATGTTATCGAAGGAAGGAATCGAGGCAACGGTAGTCAATATGCATACTATAAAACCCATAGACCGGGAAATTCTAGTGAAGGTTGCGAAGCAGGTAAACGCTGTGGTGACTGCAGAACAACATGTGCTGGATGGCGGTCTGGGCAGCGCCGTTGCAACGGTATTATCCGGAAATTATCCTGTTCCTGTGGAAATGATTGGTATTGATAATCGTTTCGGACAGTCGGGGGAACCGGATCTCCTCTTTAAGGAATATCATCTCCTGCCAGAAGATATTGTTTTGGCGGCAAAAAGAGCCGTAGGGCGCAAGAAGAAATGATAAGAAGACTGAGTATTTTATTGTTATTTATAATCCCCGTATTGGTTAGAACGGCTTTATCCGCACAGGAAGTCCCTCTCGAAAAACCTCAGGCCGAAGTTAAAGAGAGCGCCGACAAAACCAAAGCGGACGTTTATGAGGAATACGAAGAGTTTGTAAAAGTTGTTAAGGAATTACAGGATAAATATGTCGATGAAATAAAAATTAATACAATCCTTGTGAACGCATACCGCGGCATGCTTTCGGGTCTCGACCCGTACAGTCAGTATTTTAGTGCGGAAGATATGGAAGACCTGAAAATTGAAACGGAAGGGGAATTCGAAGGACTGGGGATTGAGGTGATTGTCAAAGATGGGCTGCTGACGGTGATTACGCCTCTGCTTGATTCGCCTGCATTTAAGGCCGGGATACTGGTGGGAGATCGGATTATCAAGATCGACGGTGAATCCACGGAAAATATGACTATCAGGGATGCCGTGAAAAAGCTTCGCGGGAAGTTAGGAACGAAGATTACCCTGACCGTAGTTCATGAAGGCGATACTAACACGGAGGATATTACAATTGAACGCGCAAAGATTCATGTACAGAGCATACGTGGCGCCAGAATCGTGGATGCTGATTATAAGATTGGTTACCTTGCGGTGACAAATTTCCAGGAAAATACCGTCAGAGACATGGATGCGGCTATTCAGGATTTGATGAAAAAAGGGATGAAGTGTTTGATATTGGACTTGAGATTTAATCCCGGAGGGTTATTGAACGTCGCTGTCGATATGGCTGATAAATTTCTGGAAAGGGGGGTAATTGTTTCTACCAAAGGCAGAGACAAGACGCAGAATTATGTGTATCAGGCGCATAAGCAGGGTACGTATCCCAATTTTCCGCTGGTGGTGCTTGTAAACAACGGGAGTGCAAGCGCGTCGGAAATTGTTGCTGGTGCGATCAAGGACCATAAACGGGGTTTGTTATTGGGCATTAAAACATTCGGCAAGGGTTCTGTGCAGAGCCTGATTCCTGTAGGGGATGGGAAGGCCGCCTTGAAATTGACGACTGCGCGGTATTATACACCGTCGGGAGTTTGTATTCATGAAAAAGGAATTGAGCCTCATGTAAAGGTTCCGCTCAATTTTGCAGAGGCAAAGGCATTGCACGAACATCTATCCATGACAAATATCGATACGATGATTAATGAAGCCAAAGGAACCGAGACCGTGCTGAGAGGAACCGTTGGTGCAAAAGAAAAACCACAATATGTCGATATACAAATGGAAAGAGCTGTAGATGTCCTGAAAGGTATAGAAGTCTATGCGAAGCGTCCAGGCACTCCCTAAAGAAACGCTGTTCCGAAGTCAAACGACATGATTCTTTACGCTCACAATCTTTACACTTCTCAGTAACCCGTCCAGCTTCAAATAAACCCAACTGAACGCTTTCACCTATCATTACCTCTCCCCCTAAAAACAAAAAAAGCCCGACAGCATCATGACAAATACTCTCACGATACTGCCGAGCTTTTTGGTGGAAATCTGAAAAGTAAAAAAGCCATTCA
>JAHFOY010000009.1:38030-44662 GCA_023261485.1 Planctomycetota bacterium | reverse complement strand
GATCTGATTCTTGATTTGATTGATTCTTGCCTGTATATCGGCCTTCTTTCCCGCACCCTGGATGATTGTCGTATTATCCTTATCAATCGTAATCCGTTTTGCGCGGCCAAGGTCTTCTATGCCCAAATTTTCAAGCTTTATTCCCAACTCCTCGGTAATAGCGCGTCCCTTCGTCAGTATGGCAATATCTTCAAGCATCGCCTTTCTGCGGTCTCCGAAACCCGGAGCCTTAACGGCCGCACAACTCAGCACACCGCGAAGCTTATTAACTACCAGGGTTGCCAGCGCCTCGCCATCCACATCTTCAGAAATAATCAATAAAGGTTTTCCACTGCTGGCAATCTTTTCCAGCAACGGCAGGATATCCTTCATGCTGGATACCTTTTTTTCGTGAATCAATATATAGGCATCCTCCAGGACAACCTCCATATTCTGTGCATCGGTAATAAAATATGGAGAAAGATATCCCTTATCGAATTGCATACCTTCTACAACTGTCAGCGTAGTCTCAATTCCCTTCGCTTCTTCTACGGTAATGACACCGTCCTTACCGACCTTTTCCATAGCGTCAGCCAGAAGATTTCCGATAGAAGAATCGTTATTGGCAGAAATAGTCCCCACCTGAGCAATATCGGCGCGCCCCTTCACAGGCTTGCTTAATTTCTTAATTTCCGCAACTACAATTTCCACAGCCTTATCAATGCCCCTTTTGACCGCCATTGGGTTTGCGCCGGCTGTAACGTTCTTCAATCCTTCATTAAAGATAGCCTCTGCAAAGATGGTAGCCGTTGTGGTGCCGTCTCCAGCAACATCACTGGTCTTGGATGCCACTTCACAAACCATCTTTGCCCCCATATTTTCAAAGGGATTTTTCAATTCAACTTCCTTGGCTACCGTTACACCGTCTTTTGTAACCGAAGGCGAACCGAATCCTTTTTCCAGGATCACATTCCTTCCCGTAGGACCCATGGTTACCCGAACGGTATCCGCTAGCTGCTTAATCCCTTTTTGGAGCAACTTTCTGGCATCTTCATCATAAATTAGCTGTTTTGCTGCCATTTTATAACCTCCAAAAAATTAAAATCATCAAAAAACCTTAAGAGTCTGATTAATATTACTCAATCTTGGCTAAAATGTCACTTTCCCTCATAACCAGATATTCTTTACCGTCTACAGTAATCTCTGTCCCGGCGTACTTTCCATAGAGTACTTTGTCTCCCTTCTTTACCAGAAGCTCAGCCCTTTTCCCGCTTTCGAGCATTTTCCCATCGCCAACGGCAATAATCTTTCCCTTCATGGGCTTCTCCTTTGCAGTATCAGGCAGTACAATTCCACCCTGAGTTTTTTCTTCGGCTTCCATAGGTTCGATAACTACCCTATCATCTAACGGTCTGATCATTTCGTATTACCTCCTCATGAAAAATAAACAATAAAATTCTTACTATCAAAATTTATATTTTTGAATTACATTCCCATACCACCCATTCCGCCCATGCCACCCATACCTCCCATACCACCCATTCCGCCCATACCTCCCATGCCGCCACCCATGCCACCCGGCATCTTTCCTTCTCCCTTTTTGGGGATATCGGTAATAATACATTCTGTGGTTAAGAGGATTCCTGCAATACTCACGGCATTTTGTAACGCACTCCGCGCTACTTTCGTTGGATCTATAACGCCGGCATCCATCAGATTGCAGTATGTTTCCTTCTCCGCATCATAGCCGTATGCCTTATCTTTGGATTCTAATATCTTGCGAACAACCACGGATCCCTCCAGTCCTGCATTTTTAAATATCTGTTTTGCAGGAGCAGACAGGGCATTCTTTACAATATCAACACCCATAGCCTCGTCACCTTTCAGTTTGAGGTCATTCAAAACCTCTGACGCCCTCAATAGCGCTACACCACCACCGGGCAAAATACCTTCTTCAACCGCCGCCCTCGTGGCGTGCAATGCATCTTCAACCCTGGCCTTCTTTTCCTTCATTTCACTTTCTGTAGCAGCTCCGACGAATATCTGGGCAACCCCCCCTGCAAGTTTCGCAAGCCTTTCCTGTAACTTTTCCCTATCATAATCTGACGTCGTAGCTTCAATTTCGTTGCGGATTTGTTTGATACGTCCGGCAATAGAATCCGTACTGCCTGCGCCCTGAATGATCGTTGTATTATCCGCATCGATTGTTACCTTCTTTGCCCTTCCCAGGTCGCGGATATCAATGCTTTCCAACTGAATGCCGAGGTCTTTAAATACCGCCTTGCCGTCCGTTAGAATACCAATATCGTCGAGCATTGCCTTTCTGCGGTCGCCATACCCAGGGGCTTTTATAGCAGCGCAGCTAATTGTGCCTCGTAGTTTATTAACAACGAGCGTGGCTAACGCCTCGCCATCTACATCTTCTGCAACAACCAGGAGAGGCTTGCCCGTCTTTGCTATCTTTTCCAGTAACGGAACCAATCCCTTTATGGAAGATATCTTATCCTCATAAATAAAGATGTAGGGGTCTTTGAATTCAACCTCCATGGAATCGGGATTCGTAACAAAATGGGGAGAGAGATAACCACGGTCAAATTGCATACCCTCCACTACCTCTACACTAGTTTCGAGGCTCTTTCCCTCTTCAACGGTAATAACGCCGTCCTTCCCAACCTTATCCATCGCATCGGCAATCATTTTTCCAATTTCAGGATCATTGTTCGCCGCAATAGACCCGATGCTTGCAATTTCCGACTGGTTCTTGATTTTCTTGCTTGTCTCCTTCAGTTTCTCTACAACCTTATCCATGGCCTTGCGCATCCCCCTATTAAGCGCCATGGGATCCGCGCCTGACGTCACACACTTTAAACCTTCCAGGAATATAGCCTCAGTAAGAACCGTGGCAGTCGTCGTACCGTCACCCGCAACATCGCTAGTCTTGGATGCCGCCTCCCGCACCAACTTGGCACCCGTATTTTCATAAGGGTCTTTCAGTTCAATTTCCTCCGCCACAGACACACCATCTTTTGTCACCGTAGGACTTCCATACCCCTTATCCAATACTGCATTCCTTCCTCTGGGACCCAGAGTAACCTTAACCGCCCTGGCAAGTTTTGTAACGCCTCGAGCAATAGCGGCCCTTGCCTCTTCATTAAAGGCTAGCTGCTTCGCCATTGAGTACCTCCTTTCAAAACCTATGTTTAATTGAATAACGAAATAAATATAAATATCAGAAAACTATTGATTAGGTACAACCAGCAAACATGATGCCGTAGCAAATTACCGAGCGTCAATACCCATTAACAGATTGAAATCAAACACCTTAAGATTATTATATCTATTAAAATTATCATCAAAATATTTATATCTGTATGCCATTGTGACAGCACAAAAATTTTGCCACCGATAACGCCTGCCATACTGGCAGAAGACCGGCGTTTTTTTATTAAAAGCGTACTATGGCCTAAAGAAAATTGATTTCTCCTTTTGCTGTTGACTTTTAAATTAATTATGACATATATTTACACAATAATTATCTGTCGCAGAAATTTATCTTTTCAGGCATATGCCAAAAGCAATAACAGAAAATAATCTCCCTAACACTTTGCATAAACTCCACGGGACAACCAGTCCGCAGAGAGAACTGCCGGGCCGTATATCAGAATCCGTTGTAATGGTAAAACATCGCACTAACCCTTATTTACAGGACACACACACATTAAATTCACACAACCGTTTAATTGCAGAAGAAATCACACGTGAATTAAAAACAAAGATCATTGGAAGTAACGTGATTATTCTGGAGCAGGCAACATCAACAATGGACACTGCCAAGAAATTTGCACATACCAGCTTTAAAAACGGCACCGTAATCTTCGCAGAAGAGCAAACGAAAGGAAGGGGGCGTTCCGGTCACTCATGGTCTTGCCCCAAATACAAGGGATTGCTTTTTACACTTTTACTAAAACACAACATGCAACCCGACCACTTGTGTTTGTTAACCGGCACTATGGCTGTGTCAATTACAGAAACGATCCGGGAAACCTTACAACTCGCCGCAGAAATTAAATGGCCTAACGACATCCTGATTGGCGGGAAAAAAGTAGGGGGCGTATTAGTAGAGTTCGAAAAGGGCATTAAAAAACAATCAACATTTTTAATTGGTATAGGAATAAATGTAAATTTCACCGAAGATGATTTTCCGGGACAGACCCGCCTGCCGGTAACTTCACTCGCCATTGAAAACAAAGCGCCTATAAACCGTATTTCCCTTGCAAAGGCGCTGCTCCAGGATATAGACAAGTGGTATTCAATTTTAAAGAACGAACACTATAGATATATAACAGACAGATGGAGGGAATTTTGCATCACTATCGGAGAGAAATTGACCATCACTGATTGCGGAAAGGAATATACAGGCAAGGTCATTGATATATCCAATAACGGAGGCTTGATGATGAAGTTAGAAAATGGAGAAATAAAGATACTTCGCGGCGAACATGCCACGATCAAATATTAAGACGTCTTCAAACAATCCGCCACTAACAACTCATATCAAAATTATTTTTAAGGTTGAACCTTCCTTAAAAATATATTTTAAATCAACTGCTACTTTTCCCGCAAGGTTTTCTCGATTGCAAGAATCTTAGCCTCGATTCTGCTCGTCCGTTTTGAAAGGTCACTATATACAAAATACCCCAAAATAAGCAGAAGCGCCGTATAGGCTACAATAATATACATGGAAAAATTGCTTGCGGCGGCAGAGACAGGGATACGATTTATTTCTGTCTCCATTCTTTTAATGGGCTGTATCGTCCTGGATGCAGGGAGTGACGGTTCGACAGAACGCCTTGTCTCCTGAATCTCATTTTCGTTACGCTGGACTGATTTTGCCTTCTCAGGAGATGGTTTCTCATACAATCGTCCAATCACAACCTTGGGCTTAGTGGCTGCGGGGTTACCCGGCATATCACCGCTGCCTGGTGATGGCGTCACCTTCTTTGATACCAACCGAACCTCACCATTACCAGATGGAATGGGTATTTGCTGTTTAGGCGCTGACTGGATACCTGGCTGCTGTTCAATCGTTTCGGCATTCCGGCCTTTTGCACTCGCATCCTCCGGAGATAATGATTTATTATTTTCCTTCGTTATTTTCATCCAACGCAAGGGATCGTGTCCAAGCGCACTGTCCTTACCCATATTTCCTCCCAACAAATTTACGACTTATATTTTCCAATAAATTAATATTTTTTGCTATTTTCTTGCTGCACGACTTCCTTTGCGAGCGACATATAATCTTCGGAACCGTGCGAACTAGGCGCATAAGAGACAATCGGTTTACCGTGGCTCGGTGATTCTGAAAGTTTTACGTTCTTTCTGATAACCGTATTAAATACCTGATCCTCTGCAAAATATTCTTTGACCTTTTCGATAACCTCCTTGCAAAGACGGGTACGACTTGTATACATGCAAAAAATAATACCCGAAATCTCTAAATTTTTATTTAATCTCTTCCGGACTACTTCATGCGTATCTAACAATTTGCTCACCCCCTGCAATGCGAAAAATTCTGTCTGCAAGGGGATGAATATTTCATGCACCAATGTCAGGACATTCAAAGTCAATAAACCAAGGGAGGGAGGGCAATCAATCAGCACATAATCATACCGATCGAGCATGTTCCCCAAATACTCTTTTAATACCGTCTCGCGCCCCACCACGCCCACCAGCTCAATTTCTGCCCCAGAAAGGTCTATATTGGCGGGAATAATGTCAAGACCCTGAATTTTGGTATTTAAAATAACTTCGTCCGGCTTGCAGTCTCCTGTGATGATATTGTATACGGAATATTTCAGAGTATGAATATCCACACCAAGATGCACACTCAAATTTGCTTGCGGGTCCATATCAATGACCAGCACCTTTTTCCCCAGCATTGCAAGGCAGGCACCCAGGTTTGCCGTTGTCGTGGTCTTGCCTACTCCTCCTTTTTGGTTCAGTAATGCAATACTCCTCATAATGCACATCCTCCCATTTTATTAAGGCAGGGCAGTAATCAATATAAATTTAAAACTTACCGTACTGTAAAGTACCCAAAAACAAATTGAGTAGAGTTTAGCATTTATAATCGAAATTTCAAGCTATAAATTTAACAAAACCGACTACTTACTCATATTTTTAGTTTTAAATATCTCCTCAATGGAGTGATATTTTTTTGCCATTGTTGCCTCACTTTGCTTCAGGGTGTGAATACGGGCAAGCACCTTCGACATCAATTCAGTTGCTGAAACCACTTGCTCCCTTGCAATCTTCAGGATTGGCTTGGGAATAAGAGGTGTTTTTTTTACTGCATCCCACAAAATATGGGCATCAATATTAAACTCTTCAGCAATATCATACACACTGAACTTCGACCGGGGTGAATTGGAAACTACCACGCAATGTGCGCCAATCACGGTATGTTCGTCAAGGAATACAGGTATTGAAAGGAGTGTAAGACCGCCGGGACACATGTCCTCAAATTGCTTTTTATAATGAATTGCACTTTTAGATAATTCCCTGCTGTAGCACTGACACAAATCCCTTCGCTCGCTAACAAAACGGAGTGTCTTACAATACGGAGAGGCATTAACCTCATTTACCACCTCGCC